>CACXFS010000010.1 GCA_902766885.1 uncultured Ruminococcus sp.
GTCCGTTATAAAAGTCGGATATGATATAAAACTCGGTATCTCGGGAGTCATACATTTTTCTGATTCTTAGGCAAGATACTACTTTACTTCATTTGTCAACGTAGAGATACTCACTCCGTGTCCACACAAAAATTGCAATGCAATTTTTGTGAAGGGGACGTGTAGGAACCCGTCCCCTACGGAAAGGTTTGTTAATAAAATTATCATAATCGGTTACGTTTGATAGTCAATACGGACACGGCACACCGTGTCCCTACGACTGTAATACAAACGTTTCCTCTATATCCGTAGGGGACGGCATCCCTGATGTCCCTAAACGTTACCAATATATCAATTTATAATACGGGCAACCGTTTTTACCTAAATAACCGATTTTTCCACTCGATTTGCCCGTCGAGGCACTCGACAAATTATGGTTTACCTGTCAAAATCAAGCACAATTTCGTTTTTTTCGGACTTGAATTTTCTGCACTTTATATTTGCCGAGGCAAGCATACGCTTTGAGGCAAGCGTTTCCTTTGAGTCGGCGTACTTGTCGTAGAGGTAAACAACTTCGCCGATTCCCGACTGGATAATTGCCTTTGCACACTCGTTACAGGGGAACAAATCAACATAAAGCTTTGCGCCCTTTAAATCCTTGCCCCTTGCGTTCAGAATTGCGTTAAGCTCGGCGTGAACAACGTAGTTGTACTTTGTGTCATCGCCCTCACGCTCCCACGGAAAATCGTCGTCGGAACAGCCGTAGGGAAAACCGTTGTAGCCTGTTGACAGAATGATGTTGTTAGAGTCAACTATGCAGGCTCCCACCTGAGTGTTGGGGTCCTTGCTGCGCTTTGATGCGAGCAGTGCAACACCCATAAAATATTCGTCCCATGTGATGTAATCGTTTCTTTTCATAGCTGCCTCCCTGATTAGTGCATTTTTATATAATAAGTATAGCTTATATAAAGAAAATAGGCAAGATTTTTTAGCTAAAAAGTATTTGTAATAAAAATAATTTAACGGCATATACTTGAAATAGCCGAAAGCATATGCTATAATATGTTCAGGCAAAACGAGATAAAATTGTCCATTGGGCAAAGCGAAACCCCCGGAGGTGCGAACTCCGGGGGGTTCATTTTAGGTTGTGCTGTCAAATATTATCTGTCCAACCAATTGCAAATATAGTAGGCAACTATACCTGCTCTGACAGATAACAAAAACGAGATAATTATGTCCATTAGGTCACCTCCTTCCCACCGGAAAGAGTCGACAGCTTAAAAATTATATCACGGGCCAAAGAAATATTCAATTGCAAATTCCATAAATCAACACTGCCGCTGCAACGCCGGCTTTGCGCAAAAAACCGACTTATATTCTCGAACTAAAATGTCGAAAAGGCTTTACAAACAGTGATTTTAGTGATAAAATCAAGGGTGATACAGTATATATTTGTTTATACTTGTGTATTCACAACTTCTGCGGCAAAATTTTATATATTTTCCGCTGATTATTAAAGGAGGACAATTCCAATGGCAAGAAAAATGAAAACCATGGATGGTAACAGCGCTGTTGCTCACGTTTCCTATGCGTTTACAGACGTTGCTGCTATCTATCCTATCACACCTTCTTCCGTAATGGCTGACCTTACCGACAAGTTCTCGGCACAGGGCGTTAAGAACCTTTTCGGAAGAGAAGTTCAGGTAACAGAAATGCAGTCCGAGGGCGGTGCTTCAGGTGCTGTTCACGGCTCGCTCGCAGCAGGCGCTCTGACAACTACATACACAGCATCACAGGGCTTGCTCCTTATGATTCCTAATATGTATAAGATGGCCGGTGAGCTTCTCCCCGGCGTAATTCACGTTTCGGCTCGTGCGCTCACAAGCCACGCTCTTTCAATTTTCGGTGACCACTCCGATATTTACGCTTGTCGTCAGACAGGTTACGCAATGCTCTGCTCAAACAACCCTCAGGAATGTATGGACCTTGCAGCAGTTGCTCACCTTGCAGCTATCAAGGGCAGAGTTCCTTTCCTCCACTTCTTTGACGGCTTCAGAACTTCTCACGAAATTCAGAAGATTGAAGAGTGGGATTATGCAGACCTTGCAGATATGCTTGACTGGGACGCTGTTGAAGAATTCCGCCGCCGTTCACTCAACCCTGAGCACCCCGTAACAAGAGGTACTGCTCAGAACGACGATATCTTCTTCCAGGCAAGAGAAGCTTGTAACAAGTACTACGACGCAGTTCCCGAGGTTGTAGTTGAATATATGAACAAAGTCAACGCTAAAATCGGCACTGACTACAAGCCCTTCAACTACTACGGCGCAGAGGACGCAGAGCACGTTATCGTTGCTATGGGCTCTGTATGCGACTGCACAGAAGAAGTTGTTGACTACCTCAACGCCGCAGGCGAAAAGGTTGGTCTTATCAAGGTTCACCTCTACAGACCTTTCGTTGCTGACTATATGCTCAGCGAGCTTCCCAAGACTGTTAAGACAATCTCCGTTCTCGACAGAACAAAAGAGCCCGGTTCAATCGGCGAGCCTCTTTATCTTGACGTTCTTGCTGCTATCAACGGCTCTGACTTTGCAAACGTAAAGGTATTCACAGGCAGATACGGCCTCGGTTCAAAGGATACAACACCCGGCGATATCATCGCTGTTTACAGAAACGCTGAAAGCGAAACTCCCAAAAAGAGATTCACAATCGGCATCGTTGATGACGTTACAAATCTCTCACTCCCGATTGTTGAGAATCCCGACACAACTCCTAAGGGTACACACAGCTGTAAGTTCTGGGGTCTTGGTGCTGACGGTACTGTTGGTGCTAACAAGAACTCAATCAAGATCATCGGCGACAACACAGATATGTACGCTCAGGGCTACTTTGCATATGACTCAAAGAAGTCAGGCGGTCTTACAGTTTCTCACCTTCGTTTCGGTGATACACCCATCAAGTCAACCTACTACATTTCAAAGGCTGACTTCGTAGCTTGCCATAACCCCTCATACGTTGACAAGTACGACATTGTTGACGACCTCAAGGAAGGCGGTTCATTCCTTCTTAACTGTCCGTGGGACGTTGAGGAGCTTTCCGAAAGACTTCCCGGCAAGATGAAGAAAATCCTTGCTGAAAGACACATTAACTTCTACACAATCGACGGTATCAAGATTGGTAAGGAAATCGGTCTCGGCGGCAGAATCAACACAGTTCTTCAGTCCGCATTCTTCAAGATTGCAGACATCATTCCTGCTGAAAAGGCAAAAGAGCTTATGAAGGCTGCTGCTAAGAAATCATATATGAAGAAAGGTCAGGCTGTCGTAGATATGAACTACGCTGCTATCGACCGTGGTATGGAAGACCTCAAGAAGGTTGAAATTCCCGCTGACTGGGCTAACTGCACAGACGACGCTGTTGCAGACAAGGCTGAAGGTCAGGGCGCACTCGTTGAGTACGTAAACGGCATCTTAAAGCCCGTTAACTCCTACAAGGGTAACAAGCTTCCCGTATCCGCATTTATGGATCACGTTGACGGTACAGCTCCCAACGGCTCTGCTGCTTTCGAAAAGAGAGGTATTGCTGTTGACGTTCCCGAATGGAACTCAGAGAATTGTATTCAGTGTAACAAATGTTCAATCGTTTGTCCTCACGCTGTTATCCGTCCCGTTCCTATGACTGACGCAGAGGTTGCCGCTGCTCCCGAGGGCACACAGGCAATTCCTATGATTGGTCTTAAGGACTTAAAGTTCGTTATGACTGTTTCTACTCTTGACTGCACAGGCTGCGGCGCTTGCGCTAACGTATGTCCGGGCAAGAAGGGCGAAAAGGCTCTCACAATGAAGCCTATCGACTCACAGCGCTCAAAGCAGGCTATCTTCGATTATGCACTCACAGTAGAGGATAAGCCCGAGGTTGCCGAGAAGTTCAAATTCTCAACAGTTAAGGGCAGCCAGTTTAAACAGCCGCTCCTTGAGTTCTCAGGCGCTTGCGCAGGCTGCGGTGAAACACCTTACGCTAAGCTCGTTACACAGCTCTTTGGTGACAGAATGTTCATCGCTAACGCAACAGGCTGTTCATCAATCTGGGGTGCTTCTGCTCCTGCAACACCTTACACAAAGAACAAGAAGGGCTACGGTCCTGCTTGGCAGAACTCACTGTTCGAAGACAACGCAGAGTTCGGTCTTGGTATGGCTCTCGGTCAGAAGGCTATCCGCAACAGACTTATTGAATATGTTGAAAACATTGAAAAGGATACTGACAGTGCTGACCTCAAGACTGCTTGCCAGAACTACCTTGATACAGTAACAGACTCAACTTCAAGCCGTGCTGCAACAGACGTTCTTATTGCAGAGCTTGAGAAGAATACAGAGGATAGTAAGGTTGGCGAACTTGTTAAGAAGACACTTGTTGACAAGGACGAGCTTGCTAAGAAGTCAATGTGGATCTTCGGCGGCGACGGCTGGGCTTACGATATCGGCTTCGGCGGTCTTGACCACGTTATCGCATCAGGTGAGAACGTAAACATCCTCGTATTCGATACCGAGGTTTACTCCAACACAGGCGGTCAGGCTTCAAAGGCTACTCCTGTTGGTTCTGTTGCACAGTTCGCAGCAGCAGGTAAGGCTGTTAAGAAGAAAGACCTTGCAGCTATCGCAATGAGCTACGGCTATGTATACGTTGCACAGTGCGCTATGGGTGCTGACAACAATCAGGTGCTCAAGGCTATGGTAGAGGCTGAAAGCTACAACGGTCCTTCACTCATCATCTGCTATGCTCCCTGTATCAACCACGGTATCAAGGGTGGTATGGGAATTGCACAGCTCGAGGAGAAGAAGGCAGTTGAGGCAGGCTACTGGAACATCTTCCGTTTCGATCCCCGTCTTGCTGACGAAGGAAAGAATCCGTTCATGCTCGACGGCAAGGCTCCTTCTGCTTCTTACCGTGACTTCATCATGGGCGAAGTTCGTTACAACTCACTTACACGTTCATTCCCCGAAAGAGCTGAAGAACTCTTTACAGAGGCTGAAAAGGTAGCTGAGAAGAAGTACGCTCATCTTGAAAAGCTCGCAAGCTTTGACGACGCAAACTGATTCGACTGATTCTTAATCGGAATTAATATGAAATAATTAACCGCAGAGGCAAGTCATAAAGGCTTGCTTCTGCGGTTTTTTGCAATTAAACGATAATTTAGCGTTAGAGTTATAACAACGTTTGCGTAGGGACACGGCGAGCCGTGTCCACACAAAAATTGCAATGCAATTTTTGTGAATGGGACGTCTGGGAAGCCGTCCCCTACGGAAAAGTTTGTTTTACTCTATAACTACGGCTTAATCGGTAAAGTTTGATTGCCACTGCGGACACGGCACGCCGTGTCCCTACGACTGTAATACAAACGTTAATGTAATATTTTGTAGCGAGCGACGCCCTCGTCGCTCACGGATAACACACAAACGTTGCTGTTAGGACTTTGGGCGACGGGGGCGTCGCTCGCTACAGTTATAAATAAACGCTTGATTGTGTATCCGTAGGGGACGGCATCCTTGACGTCCCGATACGTTACCGATTTATCAATATAAAATTCGGGCATCCGTTTTTTCATATCAATCCGATTTTTCTGCTCGATTTGCCTGCGGCGGCTTCGCCGCTAAATTCTCGTTTATCTGAAAAATTTAAAAAGCAAGTCGAAAAAAGTATTGACAAAATTATTTTTGAGGAATATAATATTGACAATAAAAATAAACCTGTGAACAAGAATAGTAGGATTTATCAAAACTTTCAGAGAGTCGGCGGGTGGTGTGAGCCGACAGCGGAGATTTACCCGAATGGACTTGTGAGGGCGGACCGAAAGCATGTGCAAGTAGTTTCCGACGGAGCCTGACCGTTACAGCAGGAGGCATATGTTAGTATGCTGTTTAAGCGGGCGATTATCGTCAATTTGGGTGGTACCGCAGAAGTTGTTATTTCAGACTTTTGTCCCTTTACGGGACAGAAGTCTTTTTTATTTTGGAGTGTATTGCAGGAAACATAAATTCCGCATTACGAATTCCGAATTCCGAATTAAATTATAAAGGTTGGTGTAAAAGTTATGATTAAACCGTCTTATGATGAGGTTTTAAACCTCAAAGACAGCTACAGCGTAATTCCTATATACAAGGAAATCTACGCAGACGTAGTAACTCCGATTACCCTGCTCAGAAAGATTGCAGGCATCTCGGACAAATATTTTCTGCTTGAAAGCATTGAGGGCGGTGAAAAGTGGGGCAGATACTCCTTTATCGGCTTTAACCCCAAGGCACGTCTTGCCTACAAAAACGGTACGCTGACCATTACGGGCGAGGGCGAAAAAACAGTAACTACCGACAAGCCGTATGACGAGGTAAGAAAGTACCTTGCAAACTACAAAACCCCGAAATTTGACGACATTCCTCCCTTTACAGGCGGTCTTGTCGGCTACTACGGCTACGCAATGATTGCCTGCGCCGAGCCTGTTCTAAAGCTAAAGAGGGGAGATACAAACGATTTTGATTTAATGCTTTTTGACAAAATCATCGCCTACGACCATTTAAGTCAGAAGCTGACGGTCATTGTAAATATGAAAACCTACGACTGTGAGCGTCAGTACAAACAGGCGCAGGATGACATAAACAAAATCATTTCAATAATAATGGATAACGCTCCTCTGCCAAGGCTTGAAAGTGACGAAAACGTCGAGTTCACAAGCACCTACACAAAAGATGAATTCTGCAAAATGGTTGAGAAAACAAAGGAATATATCTACGACGGCGATATCTTCCAGTGCGTTGTTTCAAGGCGTTTTGAGGCTGATTACAAAGGCTCGCTGATTAACGCTTACAGAGTTCTCCGCACGACAAACCCGTCGCCGTATATGGTGTATATGTCAATTGACGGCGACGAGATTATCACAGCCTCTCCCGAAACGCTCGTCAAGCTCCAGAACGGCACGCTCACAACCTTCCCGATTGCAGGCTCACGTCCGAGGGGCAAGACAAAGCAGGAGGACATCGCACTTGAAAACGAGCTTATTCACGATGAAAAAGAGCTTGCCGAGCACAATATGCTCGTTGACCTCGGCAGAAACGACATCGGAAAAATTTCAAAATTCAACTCGGTAAAGGTTACAGAATATCAGAAGATTCTCCGATTTTCAAAGATTATGCACATATGCAGTGAGGTTGAGGGCGAAATCAGGGACGGTCTTGACGCACTCAGCGCAGTTGAAGCCTTGCTGCCGGCAGGTACTCTTTCGGGTGCGCCGAAGATAAGGGCGTGTGAGATTATCGAGGAGCTCGAAAAAACTCCCCGAGGAGTTTACGGCGGAGCGGTAGGCTACATCGACTTCAACGGCAACCTCGACACCTGCATTGCAATCAGAATGGCTGTCAAGAAAAACAACAAGGTTTACGTTCAAGCAGGCGCAGGAATCGTAGCTGACAGCGTTCCCGAAAATGAATATACGGAAACCTACAACAAGGCGCTCGCCGTTATAAATGCCGTCAAGAATGCAGGGGAGGTTTACGAGTTATGATACTTTTTATTGACAACTACGACAGCTTTACCTACAACCTTGTGCAGTTCTGCGGAAGCGTAAACCCCGACATAAAGGTTGTTCGCAACGACGAAATCACAGTAGATAAAATCGAAAAGCTCAACCCCTCTCACATTATTCTCTCACCCGGACCGGGTTATCCGAAAAACGCAGGTGTGTGCGAGGACGTAATAAGAAAACTAAAAGGCAAGTTCCCGATTCTCGGTGTATGCCTCGGACATCAGGCAATATGTGAGGTTTTCGGTGCTGAAATCACCCACGCAAAAAAGCTTATGCACGGCAAAAAGAGCAACATCATTGTTGACAACAACTGCAAAATCTTTGAAGATATGCCGAACGTGATTGAGGGCGCAAGGTACCATTCGCTGATTGCAAAGCGCAGTTCAATTCCCGAAGAATTAAGAGTTACGGCACAGGACGAAACAGGCGAGGTTATGGGAGTAAAGCACAGAGATTACGAAATTTACGGACTGCAATTTCACCCCGAGTCGATTCTGACCTCGCACGGCATGCAGATGATTAGAAATTTCTTGGAAAGGGTTTGATAATATGATTAAAGAGGCAATTTTAAAGGTAGTATCGGGCAGTGACTTAACATATGACGAGTCAAAACAGGTTATGGAAGAAATGATGACGGGCACGGCAACACAGGCACAGATGGCGTCGTTCCTTACGGCACTTCGAATGAAGGGCGAAACGATTGACGAAATCACAGCCTGCGCCGAGGTAATGAGGAGCAAGGCTCTCCACGTAAAGCACGAAACCGACGTTATGGACATTGTCGGAACAGGCGGCGACGGAACAGGCACATTCAACGTTTCAACAACAGCGTCATTTGTAATTGCCGCATCGGGAATCCTCGTTGCAAAGCACGGCAACCGCTCAATGTCGAGCAAGAGCGGCTCGGCCGACTGTCTTGAACAGCTCGGCGTAAACATCACAATCTCACCCGAACAGAGCGAAAAAGTGCTCAGGGACACAAACCTCTGCTTTATGTTTGCTCAGGGCTACCACGCATCAATGCGTTTTGTCGGCCCCGTCAGACGTGAAATCGGAATCAGAAACATCTTCAACGTGCTCGGACCTCTCACAAACCCCGCAAGCGCAAATCTTCAGATTACGGGCGTATATTCCGAATCGCTCGTTGAGCCGATTGCAAAGGTATTTTCAAACCTCGGCGTTAAAAGAGGCTTTGTTTTCCACGGCAGTGACGGTATGGACGAAGTAACCGTAACAGGCGCAACAAAGGTCTGCGAAATCAACAACGGCGAGTTCAAGACCTATGAAATAACACCCGAGCAATTCGGACTCGGCAGATATGAAATGCAGGAGCTTGTCGGCGGCGACGGTGCAGAGAATGCGGAAATTACAAAGAAGATTTTAAGCGGTGAGCTTAAGGGTGCAAAGCGTGATATTACAGTACTTAATTCGGCACTTGGACTGTATGCAGGCGGCAAGGCTGAGTCAATCGCAGACGGTGTAAAGCTTGCACAGGAAATTATCGACAGCGGCAAGGCATACGACAAGATGGTTGAATTTGCAAAGGCTACAAACAACGTTTAACATATTTTGATTGCAGGTAAATAAACTATGATACTCGAAACTATTGCACAGGCTAACGTAAAAAGGTATAATGATATACAGGCGCAAATTCCGCTTGAAAAGGTAAAAAAACAAGCGCTTTCGATGAATTGCGACACAGACTTTCCTTTTGAGCAGGCACTCAGAAAGGACGGAATGTCGTTTATCTGCGAGGTCAAAAAAGCCTCTCCCTCAAAGGGCGTTATCGCAGAAGATTTTCCATATGTCGAGATTGCAAAGGACTACGAAAAATCGGGAGCGTCGGCAATTTCCGTTCTGACCGAGCCGCAGTGGTTCAAGGGCGAAAACGCTTATCTTGAAGAAATTTCAAAAGATGTTTCAATACCTCTGCTGCGCAAGGACTTCACAGTCTGCGAATATCAGATTTATGAGGCAAAGCTGATAGGTGCCTCGGCGGTGCTGTTAATCTGCTCACTGCTCGACACAGAAACAATCAGAGAGTGGATAAAAACCTGCGACACGCTTGGACTTTCGGCGCTCGTTGAGGCGCACACAGAGGACGAGGTAAAGTCGGCAGTCAGCGCAGGAGCAAGGATAATCGGCGTAAACAACCGCAACCTGCGTGATTTTACGGTTGACATCACAAACTCAATCCGATTAAGAAGTCTTGTGCCGAGCGAAATTCTTTTTGTTGCCGAAAGCGGAATCAAGACAAGGGCTGACATTGCCGAGCTTGAAAACGCAGGCGTAAACGGCGTTTTAATCGGCGAAACGCTGATGAGGAGTAAGGACAAAAAGGCAATGCTTGACGAGCTTAATGGGAGTTAAATTAAGAGTTGAGAGTGAAGAGTGGAGTGTGGAGTTGCGGTCGAGTGGATAGGTTACAATAAATCAAAAGATTAGTGCCCGAATTTATTTATATGCGGCGTTGCCGCAGGCGTGAATTTTTGTATTTTTACTAATGTAGGGAACGGTCTTGACCGTTCCGATTACCCAAAGGTTAGCTGTAGTCCTGCGGAACAGTCAAGACTGTTCCCTACACTAAAAAATTAAACGTTATCAATATATCGACATAAATTCTGCAAATAAACCTTTCATAATAACACGCATTATTACAAATCCGGAGCGGAGCGACCATTATCTTCACTCTCCACTCTTCACTCTCCAAACTATAAAAACAAAGGAGCATATAAAATGTCAAAAGGAAAGTTTGGCGTTCACGGCGGACAGTTCGTTCCCGAAACGCTGATGAATGCGATAAATGAATTTGAAGAGGCGTACAACCGCTACAAGGACGACCCCGAATTTGTGTCGGAGCTTGATTTTCTTATGCGTGAGTACGCAGGCAGACCGTCACGTCTTTACTATGCGGAAAAGATGACAAAGGACTTGGGCGGTGCAAAAATCTACTTAAAGCGTGAGGACTTGAACCACACAGGCTCGCACAAGCTCAACAACTGCCTCGGTCAGTGTCTGCTTGCAAAGAAAATGGGCAAGACTCGTGTAATTGCCGAAACGGGCGCAGGTCAGCACGGTGTGGCAACCGCAACGGTTGCGGCTCTGCTCGGACTTGAATGTGAAATCTTTATGGGCAAGGAGGACACAATCCGTCAGGCTCTCAACGTCTACAGAATGAAACTCCTCGGCGCAAAGGTAAACGCCGTTGAAACCGGCACAATGACCTTAAAGGACGCTGTAAATGAGGCTATGCGTGAGTGGACAAACCGTGTTTCCGACACCCACTACGTTCTCGGCTCGGTAATGGGACCTCACCCGTTCCCGACAGTTGTAAGGGATTTCCAGAGCGTTATCGGCAGGGAAATTAAATCTCAGCTTTTTGAAAAAGAGGGAAAGCTCCCCGACGTTGTTATGGCTTGCGTAGGCGGCGGAAGCAATGCAATGGGCGCATTTTACGAATTTATCAAGGACGAAAACGTCAAGCTTATCGGCTGTGAAGCCGCAGGACTCGGCGTTGACAATCCGAAGAATGCCGCCACAATTGCAAACGGCACACTCGGAATTTTCCACGGAATGAAGTCGTATTTCTGTCAGGACGAGTACGGTCAGATTGCACCCGTTTACTCGATTTCGGCAGGTCTTGACTATCCCGGAATCGGCCCCGAACACGCAAACCTTGCCGACACCAGCAGAGCGCAGTACGTCCCCGTAACCGACGAGGAGGCTGTTTGTGCGTTCGAGTATCTTTCAAGAACTGAGGGCATTATCCCTGCAATTGAAAGCGCACACGCAGTTGCGCACTGCATCAAGATTGCGCCGACAATGGACAAGGACAAAATAATCGTTGTCAACCTCTCGGGCAGAGGTGACAAGGACGTTGCGGCTATCGCACGCTACAGAGGGGAGAATCTTTATGAGTGATATTAAAAAGGCTTTTGAAAACGGCAAGGCGTTCATTCCGTTTGTTACGGCAGGCGACCCCGACCTTGAAACAACCGAAAAGCTTTTGATAGAAATGAGCAAAAACGGAGCTGACATCATCGAAATCGGCATACCGTTTTCCGACCCGATTGCCGAGGGCGTTGTAATTCAGGAGGCTGATCTCCGTGCGCTTGCATCGGGCACAACGACCGACAAAATCTTTGAAATGGTAAAGCGTGTGCGCTCTGAAATCAAGTGTGCACTTGCGGTTATGACATATATGAACCCGATTTTCGTTTACGGCACCGACAAATTTATGCAGAGGTGCAGTGAGTGCGGAATTTCAGCGGTAATCGTTCCCGACACACCATTTGAGGAAAAGCAGGAACTTGCGCCTTACTGCGACAAGCACGGTGTTGAGCTTGTTTCGTTGATTGCGCCGACCTCGCACGACAGAATAAAGATGATTGCAAAAGAGGCTCAGGGCTTTGTTTACTGCGTTTCGTCAATGGGCGTTACGGGCGTGAGAAGTGAAATCACAACCGACATCGGCGAAATGGTGCGCCTTGTTAAGTCGGTAAGCGACACTCCCTGCGCAGTCGGATTCGGCATTTCAACTCCCGAACAGGCAAAGAAAATGGCAGAAAGTGCAGACGGCGTAATCGTCGGCTCGGCTATTGTAAAAATCGTCGCAAAGTATGGCAAAGACTGCATAAAGCCCGTCTGCGACTATGTAAGAAGTATGAAGGAAGCGATTTCGTGAGCACGCTCGAACAGCTCCAAAGGGTGATTGACAACAGCAAAAGGATTGTGTTCTTCGGCGGTGCAGGCGTTTCTACCGAGAGCGGAATACCCGACTTTCGCAGCGTTGACGGCTTGTATAATCAGAAGTACGACTATCCGCCCGAGCAGATTTTAAGCCACACATTCTTTATGCACAACACAGAGGAATTTTACAGATTCTACCGTGACAAAATGCTCTGCCTTGACAAAAAGCCGAACAAGGCGCACCTTAAGCTTGCCGAGCTTGAAAAAGCAGGAAAGCTGACGGCGGTTGTCACGCAGAACATCGATGGACTTCATCAGGCGGCAGGGAGCAAAAAGGTGTATGAACTGCACGGAAGCGTTCTGCGCAACTACTGTATGAAGTGCGGAAAATTCTATTCTGCCGAGCATATAAAGAACAGCAACGGCGTTCCGAAATGCGAATGCGGCGGAGTTATCAAGCCTGACGTTGTGCTCTACGAAGAAGGACTTGACGACAGCACTGTATCGGGTGCGCTGGGCGCAATTCAGACTGCCGACACATTGATTATCGCAGGCACAAGCCTTACGGTTTATCCTGCGGCAGGATTTATCAGCTATTTCAAGGGTGACAACATTGTGCTTATCAACCGTGACGAAACACCCTTTGACGGCAAAGCAAACCTCGTTTTCCACGAAAAGGTCGGAGAACTGCTGGATAAAATAAAACTATAATTCATAGAAGTCTGTGGGCGATGATGGTGTCGCTCACTACAAGATAAAAACACCAACCGAAACTAAAATCGGTTGGTGTTTTTCATTCTATTGACGCTTTGTAGCCTTCGCCCCAGTTGCCCATAGCTTCAAGAATAGGCTTAAGGCTCTGCCCTAACTCGGTAAGAGAATATTCCACCCTCGGCGGTACTTCCGCGTAAACCTTGCGGTTGACAAGTCCGCTTTGCTCCATATCTCTCAGTTGTGCAGTCAGCACCTTTTGAGATACACTGCCGATTGACTTCTTAAGCTCGCCGAATCGTTTTGTTCCCGGCATTAAGTCACGCAAAATCAGCACCTTCCACTTGTTGCCGATAAGCATTAAGGTTGTTTCAACAGGACAAGCAGGCAGTTCCTTTATTGCTTTTTGTTCACTCATTATATAGCTCCTTCTAATAGTTTCTAAAAGTATCTAACGGTATTATTATACCATACTGCCGATTAATAAGTCAACACTACAAACATAAGACTATTTTTTTAAAAAGTAAAAATTTTTTACTACATACAAAAAGTCAAAAAGTCCCGTAAATACGCAATTGTAACCTTTTGGTAACTGCCTTTTAGTTTCAATTTGGTAACTATACTACAAAAAAGTGCTTACTTTACATATGAAACTAACGTGATTATAATTTAGACAAAGCTTACGGAAACGGCCGTCCCTACGCTCACAAACCACTCAAAATAACCGAATGAATTTACGGAGGACTTATTATGAATAAAAATACTTTTACTACAGTTAAGCTTGAAAAGGGCGAAATGAACATTTATGATTTTGGCAACATTAAATTGCACGCATACAAGACGAACGATTTTATTGACGATGAAGTGTTCATCATTGAAAAGAACGGCAAGGCAGTTATTATTGAATCTCCCTGTTTCTTTGACAACAACAATGAGCTTGAACAGTATCTCAACGATGTTGAGGTTGAGGGTATGCTCATAGCCTACCACGGTGCAGGCGGAACTTTCCTGCCTAACGTACCGAAGTATGCTACACAAAATGCTGTTGAATATTCCGAAAACGGCGGCGGCAAGAATCTGATTAACAATTTTACGGGAGCATTTGGTGAAATCTTTGACAACGCAGTCCACAAGATAACCGACGTAATCGGTGAGGGCAGGGTGACAATCGCAGATATTGATTTTGTCATCAGACAGACACCCGAAGCGTTTGATATTGAAATTCCCGAGATTAATGCTGTTTACACACATATGCTCGGTCACGACTGCCACTCAATCGTTGCAGGAACAACTCACGCAGATGCGATTATCACTCAGTTAAAAGAATATATTGAAAAAGGCTATGACTTGATTCTGACCTCGCACTACACACCTGAGGATTTGAAAGACGCAGAAACAAAAATTGCCTATATTGAAAATCTGAAAAACATTGCCGAAAAATGCAGTAATGCAGAAGAATTCAAGTTTGAAGTACAGAAGCAGTATCCTGCATACAGCGGAGAAAATTATCTTGATATGACAGCAAGATTTTTCTTTGCTTGATTTTAAATCAAAAGCACCAACCGAAACAATAAATCGGTTGGTGCTTGTTCTTTTCTGCTATATTCAGATGTCTATATCGGGGATAATTTCAAGACTGCGTTTTAAAATGCCCTGCATATATGCAATTGCGGTGCCGTAGTTTGTAAACGGAACTTCGCTGTCCTCGGCAAACTTTCTGCGGTACTGAATCTCACGCTCATTGAGCATACAGCCGCCGCAGTGGATTACAAGGCTGTAGGGACTTAAATCATCGGGAAAGCCCTTGCCCGAAGAGGTTTCAAAAACAATCTCTTTGCCTGTGTAATTTTTCAGCCACCTCGGGAGCTTTACCGTACCTATATCGTCACATTGGCGGTGGTGGGTACAGCCCTCGGAAATCAGCACTCTGTCGCCGTCTTTGAGCCTGTCAATTGCCGCCGCTCCCTCAACAGCCGACTTTAAAAATCCCTTGTACCTCGCCATAAGAATTGAAAAAGAAGTGAGGTAAATATCCTCGGGCACGTCCTTTGAAACGCTCGCAAACGCCTGACTGTCGGTTATGACAAGCTTCGGCTTTTTTCCGAGGCTTTCAAGCGTTGACTTAAGCTCGGTATCACGCACGACAACTGCCGTTGCACCTGCTTCAAGCACGTCACGAATCGTCTGCTGTTGCGGCAGAATAAGTCTGTCCTTGGGGGCTGCTGAGTCAATTGGCACAACAAGCACGACAAAATCGCCCTCGCTTATAAGGTCGCCGCAGATTTTCATTTTCGTATCGTCTGTCTTAGTGAGGTGAGCAATTTTTTCCTTTAATAACCCTATATTTGTTCCGTCAAGTGCGCTGACAGCCACACCGTCAGGGAAGTCGGTCTGCTCTGAAATATCGCTTTTATTGTAGGCGACTGTGTAGGGAATTTTCTTGTCGGTGAAAATTTCTATCAGCTCGTTGTCTGCGCCCGTCTTGCCGACGGTTCCGTCAACTACAAGCACAGCCACGTCAACACGGTTAAGCACCTGCTTTGTGCGCTTTACACGCATTTCACCGAGTGCGCCCTCGTCGTCAAAACCGGGTGTGTCGATAATCACAACAGGACCCAGCGGCAAAAGCTCCATTGCTTTTGTTACAGGGTCTGTGGTAGTTCCCTTTACGTCGGACACAACGGAAATCTGCTGGTTTGTTACGGCGTTCACAACGCTTGACTTGCCTGCGTTGCGCCTGCCGAAAAATCCGATGTGTATGCGCTCCGACTGCGGAGTGTCGTTAAGTCCCATTATAATTCCTTCTTTCTTTTTTAGTCTGTTATTGCGGACACGGCACTCCGTGTCCCAACGTATATAATAAATTAGTATAACCTATTCGACCGATTTGCCTGCGGTGGCACACCGCCTAAAATCTGAAATCACGCTTATTGTTGTTTGCAATGTCGGCGATATGCTCGGTTGCAATTTTTCTTACCTTTTCGTTCGGAATCTTCAAAAGCTCCTTTTCAATGAGCCTTTCGCCGATTTCCTTTGTTTCTTCGCTTGCGTAGTCCATAAGGTACTCCTCAAGCGTCATAAGTGCGTTGGGGTGACAGCAGTTCTGAATCTGACCGTTCTTGCAAAGCGACATAAAGCGGTCGCCCGTTCTGCCCTCTCGGTAGCAGGCGGTGCAGAACGACGGAATGTAGCCAAGCTCCATAAGCCACCTTACAACCTCATCAAGACTTCTTTGGTCGGACACGTCAAACTGCGCCGAGTTTTCGTCCTCATCTTCCGGCTCAACGTAGCCGCCAACGCTTGTGCGTGACGCACCGCTGATTTGCGAAACACCGAGTCCGAGCACCTTTTCACGCACGCTCTGGCTCTCTCTTGTCGAGATAATCATACCCGTGTACGGCACGGCAATCCTGATGATTGCTACGATTTTTGCAAAGGTTTCGTCGTCGATTCCGTTGTCGAACACGTCGGGGTCAATATCGTCGGCACGTCTGATTCTCGGCACACTTATGGTGTGGGGTCCTACACCGTGTACCGCCTCAAGGTGCTCGGCGTGCATTAAAATACCCGCAAGCTCGTAGCGGTAAAGCTCAAGTCCGAACAGAACGCCGATTCCTACGTCGTCGATTCCGCCCTCCATTGCTCTGTCCATAGCCTCGGTGTGGTAAGCGTAGTTGTGCTTGGGGCCTGTCGGGTGAAGCACCTCGTAGCTTTCTTTGTTGTAGGTTTCCTGAAACAGAATATACGTTCCGATTCCTGCCTCTTTCAGCTTGCGGTAATTGTCAACCGTTGTTGCGGCAATGTTGACATTTACTCTCCTGATTGCGCCGTTCTTGTGTTTTATCGAATAAATCGTCTTAATGCAGTCTAAAATGTACTCAATCGGGTTGTTGACGGGGTCCTCGCCTGCCTCAATTGCAAGGCGCTTGTGTCCCATATCCTGCAACGCAATGACCTCGTTTTTAACATCCTCCTGTGTGAGCTTTTTGCGGCAGATGTGCTTGTTCTTTGCGTGGTAGGGGCAGTAAACACAGCCGTTTACGCAGTAGTTTGAAAGGTAGAGCGGTGCAAACATTACGATTCTGTCACCGTAGAAGTCCTTTTTAATCTGCTTTGCAAGGGCGTAGATTTCGTCAAGCTTTTCCTTGTTTTCGCAGGCGAGAAGCACGCTTGCCTCCCTGTGGTCAAGTCCTTTTCTCAGTTTTGCTTTTTCAATGATTTTGTCGATAAGCTCAAGGTTGTCCTTGTTTTCGTCGGCATATCTGAGGGTGTCTTTAATCTCATCGTCGTTAATAAATTCCTCGGCTTTGAGGGAATTTTTGTCATACTTTGGCATAATAAATTTTTCCTTTCCAAGCTTTATTTGCATAACTTATAATATAATTTATAATTCCGAATTACGCATTCCGAATTCCGAATTGAATTTACTCCGAATAATCTCCTCTGTCGGTTACGATTTTATAGCCTATCGACTTCATACGGTTTGACAGGCATTTTATGCACTCGGCGGCTTCGTCGCCTGTGCAGATTTTGTTGTCGTAGAGCAAATAATCTGCCCTGTGCTCGGTCGGCGAGAGGTTGGGCATCACTACGTTTGCACCGTGCAGAACGCCCTTTTCCCTGCCCTGTCCGTCGGCTGTACCGAGAGCCGTTGTCGCAGGCAGCAGCACTTTAGGCAGCATAAGGCGCACAAGTGAAAGCAGTACGAGCGTAAGGCGCACACTGCCGCTTTTTTCGTTTGCAAAAGGAGTGTCCTTGTGAGGAATGAACGGACCTATGCCGCACATCTGAGGGTTTAAGTCCTTTAAAAATAGCAAATCCTCTGCAAGCGTTTCATACGTCTGATAGGGCGAGCCGACCATAAATCCTGCGCCCGTCTGGTAGCCGATTTTTCTCAGCGTGTAAAGGCAGTTTTTTCGGTTTGCAAGCGACATTTCGCTCGGGTGTAGCTTTTTGTAGTGCTCCTCGTTTGCCGTTTCGTGGCGCAGAAGGTAGCGGTCTGCACCCGACTCAAAAAGCCGTCTGTAGCTTTCCTCAGTCCGTTCGCCGAGCGACAGCGTAACGGCGCAGTCGGGATAGAGCGACTTGATTTCACTTACAATATCGCACATAACCTCGTCGGTATAATAGCCGTCCTCTCCCCCCTGCAAAACAAAGGTGCGAAAGCCGAGCGAGTAGCCCGAATTACAGCAGGACAAAATCTGCTCTTTATTAAGGCGATAACGCACTGCGCTTTTGTTCGAGCGGCGAAGCCCGCAATAAAGGCAGTCGTTTTTGCAGTAGCTTGAAAGCTCGATAAGTCCACGAATGTAGATTTTATTTGAGAAGTGATCAAGCGACTTTTTCTGCGCCTTTTTGCGCAGGACTTCAAACTCGCTGTCGTTTATTGTTTCAAGCAGGAACGCAAGCTCCTGTTTTGAGGCTGTGCCTGTGGATTCAATTTTTTCGATAATTTCAATATTGTTCATAGTTTTTAATAACGTTGTAAAGATAAACCATAGTTTTTCGAGTGTGGAGTGTGGAGTTAATGGTCGCTTCGCTCCTGATTTGTAATGTTGCGTGTTATTAGGAAAGATTTAACGCTGAATTTATATTGATATATAGGTAACGTTTCGGGACGTCAGGGATGCCGTCCCCTACGGCGATACAGGAAACGTTTCAGTTACAGTCGTAGGGACACGGCGTGCCGTGTCCGCAGTGATTATCAAACGCAACCGATTATATCAACATTAATGTAACAAACTTTTCCGTAGGGGACGGGTTCCTACACGTCCCATTCACAAAAATTGCCTTGCAATTTTTGTGTGGACACGGCTCGCCGTGTCCCTACGTAAACGTTGCTATAATTCACCGCTAAATTCTGGTTTAAATGCATTTGTGTTATTTCTTTGAATATGCAGTTTTTACCGTTACGCCCGACAGTCTGCCGAGCTTTCCCGAAACGGAGCTTATAACGTCAAGCTCTGCATCAATTACGATGCTTATTATGCTTATGTTTTTCTGTCTGTACGGGATTCCAAGCCTGCCGATTATGCAGTCGGCGGCGGTATGTAAAATTTCGTTAATCTGCGGTGTTGAGTCGGGATTTTCAACAATTATGCTGATGACTGCAACACGTGTTTCGTTTTGGTTTGTATTCATTTTTCACCTTGAGTTCAATTTTTCCTTTACGATATTATCTATGTATTCACATACTTCATTAAATCTTTCATTCAAAACATTGTTTGGTATTCTTAAAACCGTTAGATTTCTTTCTTCAAGCTTTTTGGTTCTTATTTTATCGTATTCACGACCTTTATCTTCATAGTGTTGTGAACCGTCAAGCTCAATTACCAATTTCGCTTTTGAACAGTAGAAGTCAACAATATAGTTATCAATCACTTTTTGACGCAAAAAACGAACAGGGTAAGTTCTTAAAAAATCATACCAAAGGTGTTTTTCTTCTTTGGTCATATTTTTTCTTAAACATTTCGCCGTTTTAGTGAGATTTGGATTGTGTTTATAGTTCATTGTTTTTCTCTCAATAAATTCATAAATAGGAAACGTTTTGAAACCCTCCACCGCAAAGCGGTCCCCCTCCCTTTGACAAGGGAGGCTTACTCTCGCAGAAGTAATCGTTTTGATTAAAAAGTTTTCCTGTCTGCGTCCCCCTTGTTAAAGGGGGATTAAGGGGGATTCATACAAAAACAAAAGCGGTGTCAAAAGACACCGCTAAACAATTACTTATAATATGGGACAGGTGCAAAAGGGTGCACTTATCCGTCATAAAAGCCCTGCGTTGTCTTATGCGTCAATTAAATTTCAGCGTCAGAACTGCATTTTGCAAAGTATTTAATTGTAATTTAAAAGCTTCTGCTTCCGCCGCCGCTGGAGCCGCCGCCGCTTGACGAACCGCCTGATGAGCCGCCGCTTGATGAAGAAGACTCCGTTGTTACGGTAACATGCTTTGTAAGGAAAATATCCTGTCTTTCCGTAAGATTAGTTACGCTGTTTGAGTGCAGGTCGTATGAGCCTTCCTTACCGCTGTTCTTGTATTTATGGGCAACAACGAATACAACAATTGTTGCAGTTGCAAGCGCAACGACTCCAAAAATTATTCCGTAGTGCTTTAGCACATAAAGCAGAGCGTTGTCCTCTTTTTCCTGAATATCAATGTTTTCGTTCGACTCGCCCTCGGGAATACCGTAGTCATAATACTCTGACGAATAGCTGATAAAACTGAGCGCCGCATCGTAATAAAGTCCTTCTTTCAGACAGCTCTGCACGTCGTCAAGAATTGTATCCACACGATTGTCGCTGAAGTAGTACATCGCATCGCCCTTGGTTCGGAAGTCAACTGCTCTGCCCTCCATATCAATTGTGAGCATAACTCCTGCGGTTGTTTTGCCGTAGTTATCGGCATAGTACCTGTTTGTGTGCGGCTTGATGTTATCTGCGTCATAGCCGTCGTAATTTGTGTAAATAACAGCCATCCAGCCTGTTTTTTCGCTCAGTGCGTCAAGCTGACTCTGTAATTCGGCTTTCTCGCTGTCAGAAAAAAGAGTTGCATTGTCGGTGATAACTCCGCTTGCCTGTGCAAAAACACAAACAGATGTGCAGAGAATAAGCATTACTGCGCAGAAAAGAGCCGAAATTCGTTTAGTGTATTTCATCATAAGAACAGCAAACCTCCCAGCAGACCGAGTGCAAATACTGCAACGGCGATAATAGCAAAGAGAATTGCAAGCTTTGCTTTTGAGGTGGGCAGCTTGCCGTAGGTTTTGCCCGTCTGACCGTTGATTGCAAACGGGTAAATCTCGCCCTTGTACTTGTAGGTAACAACCCATACGGGAAGAAGGGTGTAGTTCCACGATTCAAGGTCAATTTTATCGTTGTAGTTTTCGACCTTGATTGCCGAAAACTCTTTCATTGTATCCTTTAAAAGCTGCTTACAGTACTCCTGCATACGCTGTTGAACAACGGCATTTACGTCGCTTTGCTCAAGGTCACGCTTTTCAGCCTGAAATCCCGAAAGGTAGGACATTGAAAAATCGTGAGCCTGCGACAAATCAAACGGGTGAACGCACTGGAGCATATCTCTGTCCTGACTTTTCAGCGCACGTTCAAAGACGTTTTTGACAATCAGATCACCGCTTCTTACAAGGCGGTAAACGCTTGTTTCGGTGTAGCGCTTATTGCCCACACTGTAGGTGCGCACCTTTTCGCCTGTTGCGGTCATGTTTGCCTGTCGCTGAGAGTCAACATACCAGTACGGGAAGTAAACTCCCGTAAGCTTTTCAAACTGGTTTTTGCTTGCAAAGCCCTTGGCAAGAAACCATTTTTTCTTGCACATTTCAAGGAATTTTTCAATTGCCTTTTCCTTTGAAAGTGCAAAGGGAATGATTCGGTTGGGTTTGAATTTACCCGAAAGTCTGCCGCCGAGAACAACGGGGTTCTGGCAGTAGAAGCAGGTTGTTGCGGCAGTTGACGCTGTTGTGACAACCTCTGCGCCGCAGCTCGGACAGGTGTAGACAACTGCGTCCTCAACCTCTCCCTCGTCCTGCTGATTCTGCTGAGCCTGCTGTTGCGCCTGCTCCTCAGCCTTTTCAGCCTGACTTTGTTTTGCCTCACGCTCGGCATAAATCTGCTGAATCTTCTGTTCTTCAAAATCCGACATACAGTATTCGCAGCTGAACATCTGCTTGTCGGGATTGAATTTCAGCGGACCGCCGCAGTTAGGACATTTATAGTTAACTGTAGCCATAGTGTACCTCTCAGATTTATTCCGTAGGGGCGACCCTGCGTGGTCGCCCCAAACTCCACACTAAAAATTATGCTTTAGTTCCGCACTCGGGGCAGAATTTTGCGTTTTCGTTAAGCTCGGCACCGCAGTTTGTGCAGAAACGCTTTTTAGGTGCTTCGGGCTTTTTAGAGCCGCATTCCGAACAGAATTTGCCTGTATTTACTGCGCCGCAGGCACAAGTCCAGCCTCCTGCGGGAGCGGCTGCCTGAGGAGCGTTCTGCTGAGGAGCTGGCTGTTGAGCGTACTGCTGAGGTGCGTTCTGCTGATTGTACTGCTGTGGGTCGGGCGTCTGGCGGTACTGTGGATTCTGCTGATAACCGCCGAGGATATTTCCTCCTGCATTCATACCGATTCCCATTCCCATAAAGCCTGCCATTGCGCCGTTGGCGTTGGAGCCTGCGTCCTTGAGGCCTTCGGAAATATTGCCTGCAACGTAGCCCTGCTGAACAGCGGCGTCGGAGAGCATTGCGCCCTTGTTGCGCATATTGATGAGAGCCTGACTTTCTTCGTCGTAGGAAACCTTGATGCCGACAGAAACGACCTCCATACCACGGAGCTGGTTCCACTCCTCGTCAAGAGTCTGCGACATATACTTGCCGAGCTCACGGCTCTTTGAGGTGATAAAGCTTATGCGGTTTCCGTCAGCAGAATACTGGTTGATTGCAGACGCAAGCGCCTCGATAAACTCGTCGCTGTACTGCTGGTTAAGCTCCTGAAAATCAACAGCTCTGTTTTCTGTGATTGCGGCTCTCGGAATAACCTCCTGATAGAACTTGAACGGCTCGCTGATGCGTACCGAATATGTACCGTGTGCACGGATAAAAAGCTCTGAATTATAGAAGTTATCAAAGTAGTTGATAGCGTTGGGAGTTCCGAACTTGATGTTCTTCATCTCCTGCATATTGAGGTAGAAAACTCTCTGCGACTGTGAGGGAATACCTCCAAACTTTACACGGTTAAAGGTTTCCTTGAGTGTGTCGCCGAACTGTCCTGCAAAAAGCGAGGGCATTGAGCTGTTGTCCACCTTAAAGTAGCCGGGCTCTGCAGTGAAGTCAACAACCTTTCCGCCGTCTATAAGCATCATAAACTGATTGTCGTAAACGTGAATGATTGAGCCGTTGGAAACGATGTTTTCACTGCCCTTTTTGTTCTGGCTTTTGCCGTTCTGTGTAACAAGCTGACCGGGAACAAGACAGGTGTTTTCGCCCATTGGCGACGGCTCGATGACCTCCTGCCAGGAATCTGCGAGTGCTCCGCCGATTGCGCCTGTGACTGCTCTGATAATACCCATAGTAATACTCCTTTGTTATAAATTTTTTATAAGTGACAGAATGATAAAAATGTTGATTTTTAATCATACGTGTGTACTATGTGTCTTTATAATAATATTTTTCAAAGAAAAATGCAAGAAAATACTGAAAATAATTGAAAGAAATATGATGATTGTGTAGTAATACGGCGAATAAGTGGGGATTTTGCAAAATCGCAAGAGGTTATCAATCGTGACATGCGTCATATAAAGCTCAAGTGAAAGCGCTCCCGCACCTCTTAAAAAGGCTTTAATACGCTTTAAATTCACCTTTGACAAAAGCCACACACAAATATATATGAGCGAAATTGAAAAAAGTGCAAACTCGTAGCGTAAAAATGAAATTTGCGTTGCGATTACGCCGTATCTCTGTAAAATTCCGAAAATATGTACGGCTAAGCCGAGCAGAACAAGGATTAAGTCGCCGATTTTAAAGCTGTCGTTTTTGTAAATACGTCTGCCCGAATATGCTCCGAACAGGAAAATCGGGAGCCTGTTTACGGCAATCTCGATGTTTGCGTAGACAGTGGGAAACAAAAGCTTTAATGCAAGCGATAAGCCTATGCTGAACCCAACCGACAGAATGAGAAAGGCGGTTGCATATTTTCCGCTGAACATTTTAAAAATAATCGGAAACGCAAGGTACAATATCACGATAAACGCTATGTACCACAGCACCGAGTCGCCCTCAAGCCAGAACGACAGGAAGCCGAAATCGTACAGAAATTCGCCTAAGCTCTCACCCTTTGCCAGCAAGTCAAGCGCAATCCAGAAAACTGCGCCCCACAATGCGTAGGGAATCAGCACCCTTGACATTCTTTTTCGGTAGAAATTCAGAATATTGCCGTTTTTCGACATTGAAAAGTAAAGTCCAACGCCCGACAAAAACAGAAAGCACTCAACTCCTACCGAGCTGATTACGTTGTCGTAAGCGAAAGCAACGGGGTAAAGCGAGCCCGAGCCGTGCTCTTTTATTCGAAGGAAAAAGTGAAAAATCATTATTGAAATGATAGAAAGACCGAACAGCTCGTTTCTGAATCTGCTTACAAGTCCGAGGTTGAATTTATCATCGGTTTTCATATTAATACTGCCTTTTTGAAGTTGTCTGCTCACGAACGGAGTCGAACTTCCACGCTCTTTCGTTTGACTCGACAACCGACGTTCCGCAGTATTCGCAGAACTTACTGCCGAGGTTTGTAATCGGCGCACCGCAGTTTGGACAGTTTAAGCCGACAGCCTCAGCCGCACCGAATTTTTCGGCGTCCTGAACGTAGACAAGACCGACTTCATAAACCGTCTGCTGTTTTAAACTTTTGTCGCCGAAAACAACAGCGCTGTTTTCGTCCTCAATGTAGGAATAAAGTCCTGTTGACAGCTCAAACAGAATCGTCACCGTTGCGCCTGTCTTTATGTAGCGTGCAATCTGCACGTCGTGAATTACAACCTCACGAAAAATCTGCTTTACGTTTCGGGAATTCAAATCTTCTATTATGCCCTGAACGTAGTTTTTAAGCGTGAGCGAACATTCCTCCGACAGTGCAGAGGCTTTTTTAGTCTGAACGGCTGTAAAGTAACTGCGCAAAAGCGACTTTGATTTGTTCTTGTAAAGCTCGTAGTCAAACTGCGGAAAATCACGCATAATCTGCGGAAGATAAACAGAAGTCATTGCGTGGAGCGAACGTGGAGTTTCGCTCATTTCTTCCTTTTGTTTGTTGATTCCGTCAATAAAACTGTTCGTACCGAAAAGCGAGCGTGAAACGTCACGCAGTTTGTGTTTTATTGCAACAACTCCGATAAACACCGCAAGCACCAGAATTGCAATAATAACCAATGTTGTGATTAATGCAGAGCTGATAACATACACCTCATTTCATATGCAGAATTCGTAATGCGGAATTCGGAATTAATTATTGCTCTTTAATTTCTATGCCCAGAACGTCAAGGCTTTCCTTGTCAACGGGTGCGGGGCATGACGACATAAGCTCGCTTGCGTTCTGCACCTTCGGGAATGCTGTAACATCTCTCAGGCTGTCTGCCTTACAGAGGAGCATTGCGATTCGGTCAAGACCGATTCCCATTCCGCCGTGAGGCGGTGCACCGTACTTGTAGGCTTCTACAAGGAATCCGAATTTTGCTTCAATTTCTTCGTCAGTCAGCTTTAACGCCCTGAACATCTTTTCCTGTAATTCGGGGTCTGTGATACGCATTGAGCCGCTCGAAAGCTCAATTCCGTTTAAAGTAAGGTCAAACGCCTTTGCAATTACCTTTGACGGGTCTGTGTCGAGGTATTGCAGGCAGTCCTCCTTGGGCATTGTGAACGGGTGGTGCATTGCAAGCCACTCTCCGCTCTCGTCGTCGTACTCAAAGAACGGGAAGTCAACAATCCAGAGGAATTTAAACTCGTCGGGGATAATGTCAAGGCGCTTTGCAACAGTAAGACGGAGCGCACCGAGCGTTGAAAGCACCGTGCTTGTCTTGTCGGCTACAATAAGAATTACGTCGCCCTTTTCTGCTCCGAGTCTTTCGTAAATTGCATTCAATTCCTCGTCGGTCATAAACTTCTTGAACGATGCGTTCGGCTCGTCAACCCATCTTACATAGGCAAGTCCCTTTGCACCGATTCCCTTTGCATACTCTGTGAGCTTGTCGATTTCCTTTCTCGTGTAAACGGAAGATGCATTCTTTGCAACGATTGCACGAACCGAGCCGCCGTTTTCGATTGCACCTGTGAACACACCGAAACCGCAGTCCTTTACAAGGTCGGAAATATCCTGAATTTTCATATCAAAGCGAATGTCGGGCTTGTCGGAGCCGTAGTTTTCCATAGCCTCTTTGTAGGTCATTCTCTCAAACGGAGTTTTCAATTCCTTGCCGAGGACTTCCTTGAAAATTCTCTTGAAAAGTCCCTCGTTGATTTCGAGAATGTCCTCAACGTCAACGAACGAAAGCTCCATATCAATCTGCGTAAATTCGGGCTGACGGTCGGCACGCAAATCCTCGTCACGGAAACAGCGTGCAAGCTGAATGTAGCGGTCAAAGCCCGACACCATAAGGAGCTGTTTGTAAATCTGCGGCGACTGCGGCAAAGCATAAAACTTGCCGTTGTGGATTCTTGACGGAACAAGGTAATCTCTTGCGCCCTCAGGGGTGGACTTAATCATCATCGGAGTTTCAATCTCGATAAAGCCGTTTTCTGCAAAATAATCACGAGCGGTCTTTGCAATCTTACTGCGCATCATAATGTTATTCTGCAACGGACGGCGGCGAAGGTCAAGATAGCGGTATTTAAGGCGCAATTCCTCGTTTGTGCTGGTTTCGTCAACAATTTCAAACGGAGGTGTCTGTGCCTTTGAAAGCACACGCAAATCGTTTACGAGAATTTCAATTTCGCCTGTGGGGATTTCCGTATTCTTTGAGCTCCTCTCGCATACAACGCCCTTTGCGGCGAGAACGAACTCACTGCGGCAGGAAAAAGCCTTGTCGAAAATCTCCTTGTCGGTTGTATCGTTAAAGGCAAGCTGAACAACGCCCGTGCGGTCACGCAGGTCGATGAATATAAGCTGTCCGAGGTCACGGCAACGCTGTACCCAACCGCAGACGGTTACTTCCTTTCCTTCATCGGAGAGCCTTAAATCTCCGCAGTAATTTGTACGCTTTAACCCTGTCATAAATTCTGCCATTTCTATATTACTCCTTATTTTTGTTTTATTTATTCCGTATAATATTTATCAATTTCCCATTTAATCGGGTTTGTGTCAATATATTCCCATATCTGGTCATAATCTTTTTGTGTTCGGATTATGTGGTCGTAAAATCTTGATTGCCATATCGGTGATTTCGCTGACTTTTCGTAGGGACACGGCGTGCCGTGTCCTCTCATCAGGTTTATTCGTCTAGTTACGGCTGATTTATACGCTCCGACTATCGCTGATATTGACTGAGGTACTGACTTTGAAAATGCGTTGTACTTGTCTGCGGACACGGTACGCCGTGTCCCTACGTCAGATTCATCTGATTCCCTCGCTATTTCTATTATCAGATGAACGTGATTCGGCATAACTACATATTTATTAATTTTTACACCTTGTTTTGCTCGAATTTTTATTGTATTTTCAATTTCCTCATTTGCAATTATTCCATAGTCATTACAGTGCATTTTTCCGTCTTTCACATAACCGAATATACACTTTTTCTCATATGTGCAAATCGTTACAAAATACGCTCCGTTTTCCGAATAATCTTAATTTTTAAGCCGTATTTGTTTTCGGTTATTCATCCTTTTGTAAGCCTAACGCTATATCCGAACTGTCCTCATCTGTAGTTTCCATTATGATGAAATCCTCTAAAAAGTTTTCATCAAGCCTTACCGTTGTCTGCTTGCCCGAGTTCATATTCTTGATAACAGCCTTTTTCTGCTCAAGTTCGTTGTCGCCGAGCACCATTGAATATTTTGCACCGATTTTGTCGGCGTACTTCATCTGCGCACGAATTCCTCTGCCGACAACGTCTGTTTCAACCGTCATACTGCTTTCACGCAGTGTCATTGCCAGCTCAAACGCCTTTTCCTTTGCACTTTCGCCCATTGTTGCGATGTAGAGATTGCACTCGCTGAAGTCGGGGATTTCTATTCCCTGCTTGTTCATTACCATAAGCAGTCGTTCAAGTCCCATTGCAAAGCCGAGCGAAGGCAGGTGCTTTCCGCCAAGCTCCTCGATAAGTCCGTCATAGCGTCCGCCGCCGCAGACGGTGCCCTGTGCGCCGATGCAGTCGGTCACGAACTCGAAAACGGTTTTGGTGTAGTAGTCAAGACCACGCACGATTGTCGGGTTTACGGTGTATTTTACGCTTGCTGAGTCGAGGTATCTCTGAACAGATTTAAAATGCTCCTCGCACTCCTCGCAGAGGTAGTCGGTAATCTTAGGCGCACCCTCGGCAATCTTTGAGCAAATCGGGGATTTGCAGTCGAGAATTCTCATCGGGTTTTTCTCAAGACGTGAAAGGCAGGTGTCGCAAAGCTCGTCCTTGTAGCCTTCAAAGTATTCCTTGAGCGCCTTGTGGTATTCTGCTCGACACTCAGGACAGCCGATTGAGTTGATTTCAAGGCGGAGCTGCTGAATCTGCAAGCGGTCAAAAATCGACTGAGCCGCACAGATAAGCTCTGCGTCGGCAACGGGCGACTGGGTGCCGTACTCCTCAAGACCGAACTGGTGAAACTCACGCAGTCTGCCTGCCTGCGGCTTTTCGTAGCGGTAGCAGGACACAAAGTAGCTCGCCTTAATCGGCAGTCCCTCGTTTTCAAGAGCGTGTTCAAGAACGGCTCTTGCCGCACCGGCAGTACCCTCGGGACGGAGCGTTACGCTCTCGCCGCCCTTTGTGTCAAAGGTATACATCTCCTTTTGCACAACGTCGGTTGTCTGACCTACGCCTCTTGCAAAAAGCTCGGTATGCTCAAAAACAGGCGTGCGGATTTCCTTGAATCCGAATTTGCCCGATTCCTCACGCATTACGTTTTCAATAAACTGCCAGCGGTAGCTTTCCTTGGGCAGAACGTCCTCTGTACCCTTGATTTTCTTTGTTATAAGCGCCATTTATTTCTCCTCCAACGGTTGATTTACGAATGGGACGTCTGGGAAGCCGTCCCCTACGAAAAAGTTTGTTTGTTGCGATAATGTCGATATAATCGGTAAAGTTTCATTTTCACTGCGGACACGGCACGCCGTGTCCCTACGAACGGAAACGTATCCGAAATAACAACAAAACTGTGAATTAACTATATTCTTTTTTATTTTACCATAAATCCCTTTTAAACGCAATAATCGGGCGACACAATGCCGCCCGATTTTTAAGCTTTTTAAGATATTTTTTACTTTAAAATGTTTCTCCAGTCAAGGTCGCCACGCTCAAGACCGTGAATAAGTACCTCTGCTGTCGCAATATTTGTGGCAACGGGAATGTTGTGCATATCGCAAAGGCGGAGCATATTCATATCGTTAGGCTCGTTTGGCTTGGGGCTTAACGGGTCACGGAAGAACAGAAGCATATCAATCTCGTTGCACGCAATTCGAGCCGCAATCTGCTGACTGCCGCCCTGCGAGCCGGCAAGGAACTTCTGAATTGTAAGGCCTGTAGCCTCGCTGACCATTTTACCCGTAGTGCCCGTAGCACAAAGATTGTTGCGGCTTAAAACACCGCAGTAAGCAATGCAGAACTGCACCATAAGTTCTTTCTTTTCATCGTGAGCAATAAGGGCAATATTCATAACCAACATCCTCCAAACTATATTTCAAAACTAAATCATTATCAATTCGTATAATCAGCCTTTAAAAGCAAGCGGAACTCTCTCGCCCGAAAGCCTTAAGGCAAGGCAGTCAAACACCGACGAAGCGGCGCTCCAGTTAAGTCCTGCGGCACCTCTCTGCATAATAACGGAAATCCGTATATCAAACGGAACAAGAGCAATAAGCTGAGTCTGCGTAGCGTCAATCACGTCGTCAAGGTCGTTGTAAAAACCAAGCTGAGTAAACACCTTGCGGTCAAAGCGGTTAAGCACAAGACGTATATTGCTTACTCCCAGCGCCTCAAGCTTTTTTCTCACCTTTACTCCGCCTCGCACGCTTGTGGGCTCTGCATTAGACACAATAAGCGCTCTGTCGGCAGGAGCAGCGGCTGTAACAAAACCCGAGCCGATTCCTGCGGGAGAGTCGATTATAACAAAGTCATAATCGTCCTTTAAAGAGTTTACAAGCTGTTTGAAAACCGAGGGACTGAGTTCGTTTTCGGTATCAAACGGAGCCGCCATAAGATAGAGATTATCGTTATTTTTGCTTTTATAGACAGCTTCTTCAAAAGAACAGTTGCCGCAAACGGCGTCGGAGGCGTCAAAAAGAATATCCTGCTCCATATCAAGCATTATATCAAGACCTCTCATTCCGCAGTCGCAGTCGATCAGCAGAACTTTTTTGCCTTGTTTTACAAGAGCAACGGACAGGCAGATGCAAACGGTTGATTTACCCGTGCCGCCTTTACCCGATGCAACAACTATTACATTATCCATAATTATACTACCTCTGCTTTATTCTATCACAAAATTCGTTAAAGGGCAACAAAAGCGTAATATTTTTATTTCCAAATTTTTTGTAAATATTTTATGCATAGTAGCTAAAAATATTTTTATTTTTTTACTACTTGCACAAGGTCGAGTGCCTCGACACGCAAAATAAATGATTGTAGCGGCGAACCGTGTTTGCCGGAATGAATAAATTGTTTCACAATTTATTCACAGGGACGTCTGGGAAGCCGTCCCCTACGGCGATACAGAAAACGTTTATATTACAGCATCAATAATTTGAGCAATATACTTTTGAATTATTGTAATTTTTCGGGCGAAAGCTAATTACGAATTACGCATTCCGCATTATTTAAAGTAAGCGTCAAGCAAATCCTTTGCTACCTGCATTGAATATCTGCCCTTTGCGCCGTGCTCAATTACAACCGCAACTGCAACCTCGGGCTTATCGTAGGGTGCATAGCAGATAAACGTCGTGTGGTCAGAGCCTGCGTTTTCAGCTGTGCCCGTTTTTGCCGCAACCTTTACCTTGTAATCTCCAAACATTGAGTACGCCGTTCCGTCCTCGCTTTGCGTTACTTCAAGCATTGCTTTCTGCACGATTTCAAGGTTTTCTTTTGAAATTCCGCAGGTATCGACAACTGTCGGGTTGCTGTAATCTTCAATCGTCTTGGTACGTTCGTAGTCGGTAATCTTGCTTACAACGTGGGTTTTCAGCCTTGTGCCGTCGTTTGCAAGCGTAGCCGCATAGGTGGCAAGCTGCAGCGGAGTGAACGCATTGTCAGACTGACCGATTGCCGCCTGAACGGTGTTGCCGGGCATCCAGTCTGTACTGTCACGCCCTGCAAGAGTGCCCTTTGACTCCTCAATTTCAATTCCCGTATATTCACCGAGCCCGAATTTTTCGGAGTAGAGGTACATTGTTTCAATTCCGAGTCGTCTGCCTGTTTCGGCGAAAAAGTAGTTGCACGACTGCGCAATTGCTCCCGTTACGTCCAAATCGCCGTGATAGTGCATACAGTGCACAACGTTGCTGGGATAGTAGTCGTATTCCTGTTTGCAGAAAATTTCGGTATCCTTTGTAATCGTCTTTTCTTCAAGCGCCGCACAAGCAACGCACGGCTTGTAAACCGAGCCGCAGGCAAAACTTCCGACAGATATCCGGTTATACATAGGTGAGTTTTTATTTTCGGAAAGCTTTACATAATAGTCGCCGTACTGACTGTATTTATTCAAATCATAGGTGGGGTAGCTTGCCGCCGCAAGCACGGAAAAATCCTTGACCGACAGCATTACAACCGCACCAGTTTCGCAGTCCTCGCCGTAGCCGCTGCCGCCGTATGCCTGTTTTTCGGAAACGCCCTGTGCCTTTGCCGCCTTTACGTTTTCGGCAAGCGACTTTACAGCCGTTTCCTGCAATTTTTTGTCGAGCGTGAGGTAAACGGTATTGCCCGGCTTTGAGTCAATCGTTTCAACCGTATCTACGATTGTGCCGTCGGAATTTCTCTTGATAATCTTCATTCCGCCCTCGCCCTTGAGTTGACTTTCAAAGGCAAGCTCTATGCCGAATTTGCCTACGCTGTCGGTGAGGGTGTAGGTTTTTTCTCCGTCCTTTAATTCATCGTATTCTTCCTCGGTTATTGCACCGAGAGCACCGAGAACGTGGGGCGCAAGGTCAGCGTCCTGCGCTTGTCTGACAAGATAGGTCTGCACGTCAATTCCGCTTACGCCCTGCGTATTTTCGCTGACTGCGCTGACGGTACTGCGCTTTATGTCCTTTGCAAAAATGTAGGGATTTGAGCTTGAGTACCCTGTAAGTTCCATATTATAACGAACAGAAACGAGGTTTCTCTGCTCTTTAAGCGACAGATTTTCGTCAATCTCATAACGCTCAAGCAGTTTATTAAAGCAGTCATGAGCCGTTGTGTTTTCGTCGAGATTCAAAAAGTCCTCCGACAAAAGCGTTGCGATTTCGTCCTCTGCGCACTTTTTGTAGGAAAGCGTGTTTCCCGAAAGTTCAATCGGCAGAGTATCCTCCCACTTGTCGCCCGTCAAACTCATCAGATTTATGAGCGCAAGCAAATTTGTATCGAGCGTTTTTTCATTTGCGTAAAGCTTGTCAATCACGATTTTGTAGTGGGTGGTGTTCACCACAAGTCCGTCGCCGTTTTTGTCGAGGATTTCGCCCCTTGTTGCGTCGGTCTGAACGGTGTAGCTTGTGGAACGCTTTGCAAGCTCGCTGTACTCACTGCCGTGAATAATCTGCCAGTCAACAAGACGTGCGGTGAAAATCGCAAAGAAAACAAGCGTAATTATAATGCAGACGGTAATCGTCGTTTTGGAGTATTTATTTTTTGACTCACGCTTTTTGCGCCTTTTGAAAAAATCCATATGTATTGCTCTCTGAATTGAATTAACGATTGGCGATTGGTTAATTTATTGTGTAGGGAACAGTCTTGACTGTTCCGGAAAAATCAGAAGTCGTCTGTAAATCAACGGAACGGTCAAGACCGTTCCCTACAATGTTGTTTAACTCTTAAAACTTTTATGCAGAAACCGTACCAACAGACATACTGGAATGAACATAACAAACGTATATACAATCCGTGAAACGTAGTGGTTAACAAACAGAATCTGCCAGTCGGGAATGCCCGAAAACACCTTGAATATCAGAAAATAAACTCCGATTGAAAGCACAGTTGCGATTGCGGAGTAAACCGTTGCCGAAAAAATATTCGGCACGAAATATGTACTGAACACATGCGACTCAAAGTAACAAATCAGCGTCAGAATTATCGCAAAATAGCCTATTCCTGAGCCGGCGGCAAGGTCCGTAAGACCTCCGCAGACTGCGCCGAATACAAGCGACGGGACTTCCTTTTCAACCGAGGAAATCGCCAGCGCAAGCGGCAAGAGCAAAAGCGGTTTTGAGCCGAAAAGTTCGGGCATTAAATTAGGCGTTGCCTGCAAAACATAGAGCAGTATCACCAGCAGGGAATAGGAAAGATATTTAAAAAATCCGAGGTTTCTCATTGTGTGTTTTTAACCTCGCCTTTCGTGTCAAAGTCGGTGATGACAGCCGCCGAGGTTATTTTGCGAATGTCCTCATACGGCTCAACAATTGCATAGCGTGAGGTGTCGTAGGAATTGTACTTTATCTCCTTTACCTTGCCGATAATCAGGTTACCGGGGTATATTCCGCCCGTACCCGAGGTGACAATCATATCGCCCTCTTTAATCTTGTTGTTCTCCTCTATTTTTGTAAGGCTTGTGAGGTTGTCGTCGCAGAGTGACGCACTTCCGCTGATGATTCCGCTGTCGCCTGACTGCTTGTCCACAGCGCCCGCCTTGGTGTCGGGAGAGAGGATTGTCTTGACCTTGCAGGTGGTTAAATCCGCCTTGCATACCCAGCCGACAAGTCCGTTTTCAGTAATTACGGGGTTATTGACGGCAACACCCGAGGAAGTGCCGATGTCGAGCGTAAAGGAGTAAAAATCGTCGTTTGCGTCACGCATAATCACAGTTGCAGGCTGAATTTTATACGACGGATTCTGCTTTTTTAAATCGTAGTATTTCCAGAGCTTTTCATTCTCCTGCTTTACGTCGTAATAGTCGGCAAGCTGCTCTCTGAGCTCGGCATTTTCCTTTTTGAGCTTTTCGTTTTCGGCTTTTAAATCGTCATAGCCTGCACTGTCGGCGCTTGCAGTTGCATTCGCCGTCACGCTGAAAATTCCGTTTGTAAAGGCGTTTACGGCACTCGGAATGACCGAGTTTTCGCCGAGCGACAAAACAGCCGCCACGCAAAGAATCACAAGCGTTATTATAAGAGGTTTAAGGTTTTTGTTCTTTATCCGTTTCATATAGTTAATGCATTTATATTAATAAATTCCGAATTCCGAATTAATTTATCTGTTGTGCTTATACTGAACGCCCGCAGGCTTGCCGAGCCTTTTTCCTGCGCCGTCAACAACGCAGTCGAGCGGTCTGTCGGCAATGTGAACGGGCATACCCGTCTGCTGCATAACGAGCATATCAATTCCTCTTAAAAGCGCACCGCCGCCTGTCAGCATAATTCCGTGGTCGATAATATCCGCCGAAAGCTCGGGCGGAGTTTTTTCAAGCGTTGTCTTAATCGCCTCAACAATCGTCATAAGCGGGTCTGCAAGTGCGTCACGCACCTCGGAAGCTGTAATTGTAATGTCCTTTGGAAGTCCGTCAACAAGGTTTCTGCCTTTTACAACAAGGCTCTTTTCGTCCTCATAGGGGTAGGCAGAGCCGATTTTGATTTTAATATCCTCGGCAGTTCTCTCGCCGATTAAAAGGTTGTACTTCTTCTTTATATAGGTAGAAATCGACTCGTCAAACTTGTCGCCTGCAACACGCACAGAGCATGCTGTTACGATGTCGCCGAGCGAAATTACGGCTACTTCGCTTGTGCCGCCGCCGATATCTACTACCATACTGCCCGTAGGCTCGTCAACGGGCATTCCTGCTCCGATTGCCGCCGCCATAGGCTCCTCAATCAGAATTACGGGAGGCTTTGCGCCTGCCTCGTATGCGGCGTCCTCAACAGCCTTGCGTTCAACCTCGGTAACACCCGTCGGCATACAGATTATAACCCTCGGTTTGCTGAAAATTCCGGGCTTTACAGCCTTTTTGATAAAATGCTGGAGCATTTTTGCGGTAATCTTGAAGTCGGCAATCACGCCGTCCTTGAGCGGACGGACTGCAACGATTGAGCCCGGTGTTCTGCCTATCATATCCTTTGCCTGCGAGCCGACTGCAAGCACGTTGTCACTTCTTATGTCAACCGCAACAACCGACGGCTCACGCAGAATTATTCCCTTGCCCTTAAGGCACACAAGCGTATTGGCTGTACCGAGGTCGATTCCTATATCCTTTGAAAATGAAAACATTTTAACAGCTCCCCGTTTTTTAAATTTATTATTACTTCATTTTAATATATCACTTATGCAGTATCAAGCTGTTCCTGTCGAAAAACACTTGATTTGTTTTTATTGTTATATTGACTTTTTTGACACAATAATATATAATAATGTTACAGGGAAAACCGTCAAAGCGGTTAGCCTCTATGAAAATTGAAAATTATAAAAAATAATCGCCTTTCATTCGACCGTCGGGCGATTATTTTTTTATGTACTTAACGACCTCTGCAATTGCTACCAATAATACTATAAGTAAAACTGTTTCAGTCATAGTGCATCACCTCCAACGTCACGTTTTGCGACGTCAAAAGTGCTAACCGCCTTAACTTCCCTGTAACAATTCAAATTCTATTACAGATTATACAATTTGTCAACGTTTCCCAATATTGCAATTACTTTTATTTTTTGGTATTATATGATAAATAGACTTTACTACAAAATATCGAGGTATATTATGGCTTGGTTTTTTACGGAACACAATATTAAAGGCGACCAGTACATTATTTCGGGCGAGGACGCAAAGCACATTTCAAAGGTTCTGCGTATGAGCAGGGGCGAGGAGCTTACTATCGTGACACCCGACAAAACCCAGTGTTTATGCGAGGTTTTCAGCATTAACAGCGACAGCGTGACCGTTGACGTAATTTCAAAAAAGCCCTGCAAAAACGAGCCCGACGTGTTCGTAACGCTCTATCAGGCTCTTCCCAAAAGCGACAAAATGGACTTTATCGTGCAGAAATGCGTTGAGCTGGGTGTAAGCAGGATTGTCCCTATGCTGTCGGCTCGGTGCGTGTCACGTCCCGACGCAAAGTCGCTTGTAAAAAAGCGTGAGCGCTGGCAAAAAATCGCACTTCAGGCGGCTATGCAGAGCAGGAGAGGAATTATCCCCGAGGTCTGCCCCTGCGTTTCGTTTCAGAATGCAGCTGAGCTTACAAAATCAAATGAACAGACGATTATTTTCTACGAAATGGGCGGCGCTCCCGTGAGGGAAATTATCAAGGACAATCCGAAAACAATCGGGATGTTCATCGGCAGTGAGGGCGGCTTTGAGCAAAGCGAGGTTGATTTGATTACAAAATCGGGCGGCACTGCGGCAACGCTCGGCAAAAGGATTTTAAGAGCCGAAACTGCGCCATTGGCGGCTTTGTCGGTGATTATGTATCAGACGGGAAATTTTGATTAACATTTAAAATTAAATATAGGTGAATAAAATGATAGGAATTATTTGTGCAATGCAGATTGAGGCTGACGGAATAATCACCCTCTGCGAAAACGTAAAGACAAGAACTCACGCAAAAATGAAATTTACTCTCGGAACTCTCCACGGCAAGGACGTATGCGTTGTTGTGTGCGGAGTCGGCAAGGTGAACGCCGCAATGTGTGCGCTTATGCTGATTGAAAAATACAAGCCCGATATTGTGCTCAACAGCGGCGTTGCAGGCTCGCTTTCACCGATTGTCGGCATAGGCGACATCGTGGTTGCCACAAAGTCGGTTGAGCACGATATGAACGGTACTGCTCTCGGCGACAAACAGGGCGAAATCACCTTTCCCGACGGCAATATGATGTTCTTTGAGTGCGACAAGCAGGCGTCAACTCTGCTCGCCGCAATATGCAAGGAAATTCCCGACACAAAGGTTGCGCAGGGAATTATCGCAAGCGGAGATATTTTTGTTTCAGACCGCAAGCAGAGATTCAAGATTAACGACCGTTTCGGTGCGCTTGCGTGTGAAATGGAGGGTGCGGCTATCGGTCACGTCTGCGCAAGGTGCGAGGTACCCTACGGGATTATCCGTGCAATTTCCGATGATCTGGACGAGAACAAGGGTATGGATTTTGTAAAATTCTGCGAGCTTGCAAGCAAAAAGACCGTTGCGGCAGTCAGCGGATTTGTTAAAGCGTATTCCGACAAAATGTGAGTTTTTCTATTGACAACAACGCTTTAATTAAGTAAAATTAATAGTTAGTCATTGATTTATGATACCTGATATATAAGGAGAGATATATAATGCAGCTTACAGGTGCAGAAATAATTTGTGAATGTCTGCTTGAACAGGGGGTTGACACCGTTTTCGGTTATCCCGGCGGTGCGGCGCTGAATACATACGACGCCCTCTACAAGTACAGCGACAGAATCAATCATATTCTCACGGCTCACGAACAGGGAGCTTCCCACGCCGCTGACGGCTATGCACGTTCAACAGGAAAAACAGGCGTTGTTATGACAACCTCGGGTCCCGGTGCAACAAACATTGTAACAGGACTTGCAACAGCTAACATCGACAGCATTCCGCTTGTTGCAATTACGGGCAACGTAACAACCGACCAGCTCGGACGTGACAGCTTTCAGGAGGTTGACATCGTCGACATCGTAAAGCCTGTTACAAAGGCAAGCTACCTTGTTGAAAAGGTCGAAGACCTCGCCGACACAATCCGAAAAGCTTTTGCTCTTGCGCAACACGGCAGAAAAGGTCCTGTACTCGTTGACGTGCCTAAGGACGTAACTGCAAACAAAACAGAATTTACTCCCAAAGCACCCGAAAAGCCGGAGCTTTTTGAAATTAAAAATCCCGAAAGCGTAAGACGTGTTCAGGAACTTATCAGAAATTCAAAGCGTCCGATGATTTACGCAGGCGGCGGTATTCTGAGTGCAAACGCAAGTCCCGAATTCAAGGCTTTTGCAGAGCTTATTGACGCTCCGGTCTGCTGTTCGCTTATGGGACTCGGCTGTATTCCTGCAAGTCACCCGCTCTGCGTGGGCAACATAGGTATGCACGGCGGCTATGAATCGGGAATGGCTACTGCGGAATGTGACCTTATGATTGCGTGCGGCGCAAGATTCTCTGACCGAGTTGCAGGCGACCGTGAAAAATTCGGCGAACAGGCTAAGATTGTTCAGCTTGAAATTGACGAAAAGGAAATCAACAAAAATGTTAAGGTTGACGAGTACATTCTCGGCGACATCAAGAATATATTAATTGCACTTACCGTCGGTCTTGAACAGCAGAAGCATGAGGACTGGCTTGCAAAGATTGAGGAGTGGAAGCACCACTTTGACGACGTAAAAGCACCCGAAAGCGAATATCCGCTTCCGCAGGATATTTTACAGGCTATCAACGAAATCAAGGCTGACGACGACATTATTGCAACCGACGTGGGACAGCACCAGATGTGGGTTGCACAGTATAGCAGAATTGAGGCAAGAAAAACTCTGCTCACCTCGGGCGGAATGGGCACAATGGGTTACGGTATGGGTGCCGCAATCGGCGCACAGGTTTCACACCCCGACAAGAGAGTTTTCCTCATTACGGGTGACGGAAGCTTTCATATGAACTTAAACGAACTTGTAACGATGAAGTCGTATGATTTGCCCGTTGTAGTTGTTGTTATGAACAACAGCGTGCTCGGTATGGTAAGGCAGTGGCAAAAGCTGTTTTACGGCAGTCGTTTTTCACAGACAGACCCCCACAGGGCAACGGATTTTGTAAAGCTTGCAAACGCATTCGGCGTTGAGGGAATGAGAATTACAAAGCCCGAGGAGATTAAGCCTGTTTTGCAGAAGGCATTTGATTTGAAGAAACCCGTTGTGGTTGACTGCGTAATCAGTCCCGATGTGAATGTTCTCCCGATGATTCCTCCGGGAAAAACAATTGCAGAAATTGTAACTGAAATGTAGTCGAGTACCTCGACACGCAATCCGGCAGGGTACCCCTTCAGGCAATTCGGCAGGGTGCCCCTGCGGGCAATTCGAGCCTAAAAGTTAGTTTGTAAGAAAAAATGGCAGCCCGACTTTTATGTTGATATATCGGTTGCGTTTCTTACATTATTAGAAATCCGGAGCGAAGCGACCATTAATTCCGAATTACGCATTCCGAATTCCGAATTTATTCAAATACGGTGATACTATGACCAAAGGTGAAATTGCAAAACAGAATTTCGAAAACGGCTACAACTGCGCTCAGGCGGTACTGCTTGCTTTCTGCGACGAGTTGGGTTTTGACAAAAACACCGCCGCAATGCTTGCCGCTCCGTTCGGCGGAGGTATGGGCAGGTTGCGTGAGGTTTGCGGAACTGTAAGCGGAATGTATATGGTTCTGGGACTTGCAAACGGTGACGACGAAAAAGCTCAGCTTTATAAAAACGTTCAGTCGCTTGCGGAAAAGTTCAAAACCGACAACGGCTCGATAATCTGCCGTGAACTGCTCGGACTTCGCATAGATGGCAAGGACGACCCCACTCCGCAAAAGCGCACGGCTCAGTATTACAAAAGCCGTCCGTGCTCCGAGCTTTGCCGCTATGCCGCAGATTTAATTGACGAATTTCTTTCTGAAAACAAAAAGGAAAACATATGAATTCAAAAGATATAAAACTTATCGCCCTTGACCTTGACGGCACTGTTCTGACCGACAACAACACGCTTTCCGACAGGGTAAAGCGCTCACTTGAAAAGGCGATTCAAAGCGGAATTGAGGTTGTTGCCGCAAGCGGCAGACCGTACGGCTCAATGCCGAAAAACGTACTTGAAATCGAAGGACTTAATTACTCGATAACCTCAAACGGTGCGGCTGTTCACGACAAAAGCGGCAGGCGTATTCATTCCACTCCGGTAAGTGAAAATGACGTAATAAGTCTGCTGAAAATCACCGAGGGACACGATTTGATTTTCGAGGCTTACGTTGACGGACTGACCTACACCGACAGCCGATACACTTCAAATCCACTGAAATACGGTTGCAGTGAGGCTTACGTTGATTACGTCAAGGCTTCGCACGGACACATTGATAATATGCGTGACTTTATCTACAATCACCGCAAAGAGCTTGACAGCATTGAAATTATCTGCACCGATGCGAAAAAAAGAGCGTACATAAGACAGCTTATCAGCGACAACACAAGCGGATTTTACATAACCACATCGTCCGAAAATTTCATTGAATTTATGGACAGGAGCGCAACAAAGGGCAGTGGTGTGGAATGGCTTTGCAACCATCTGGACATTAATAAAGAACACACCTGCGCCTGCGGAAACGCCGACAACGACGCCGATATGATTGAACAGGCGGGACTTGGAGCGGCTGTTGAAAATGCGTCAAAGCTTTGTCTTGACTGCGCCGACATTATCGTTCCCTCAAACAACAACGACGGCGTTGCAAGGCTGATTGAAATTATACTTAATACAAACGAACAGGGCAGCTCAAACTGAAAAGCTGTCCTGTTGTTTTATACTATTATTGCAATAAAAAAGTCGAGTGCCTCGACACGCAAATCTCCGAATTTATAATAGTGCGTGTTGTATAGAAAGGTTTGTTTGCTGAATTAATGTTGATATATTGGTAACGTATAGCCTTTCAGTGTAGGGAACAGTCTTGACTGTTCCGTGGGTTTACAGCTAACCTATAGGTAATCGGAACGGTCAAGACCGTTCCCTACACTAGTAAAATATACAAAAATCCAAACCTGCGGCAACGCCGCATATAAATTAATTCGGGCATTAAACTTTTGATTTATTCCAACCTATCCACTCGACCTCAATTCCGAATTCCGCATTTAAATAAATTATGGTTTATCGTCACAAATAATGACTGAAAATAAAACTTACCTGAATGGATAGTCAAAAAATAAAAATAGCCGCCCAACCCTGGAAAAGTTAGCGGCTAAATTCTTTCAGTTTTACCTTTTAGGGGCTAACCGCTTATACGGTCTGCCTTATCTGTTTTTATTATATCAAATTTTCAAAAATTGTCAAATCAGCGGTTACTCAACTTCGCTAACGGAAATTTTTTCGTACTCGTAACCGTTTAATTTGAGCGTATCGCCCTCAAGCGAATACTCGTACTCGTCTGTCATTTCATCTCCCATTGAATAGGTTGCTTTAATCTTCGAATTTTCTGCCGTATAAGCGGCGTAGTTGAACATGGTGTTGTACTGGTTGTGATACATTATTCCGCTTCCGTCAAAGTAAAAAGTTTCCTCGTCCTCCGACTTCCACGCACCAAGCAAATCTTCGTCAATTTTTACGTTTTCAACGCTCGGAACGCAGTCAAATCCATCGAGCCTCTGCATAGAAGTTGTTGAGCCGTCCTCGTTTTTGGTGAGCGTAATTGTATTCTTATCGTCCGAGAGCTTGTAGGTGTACTCGCCGTTTAGTCCGAAAATCATCTGAGTTGTAAAGGTGTTTTTGCCGTTCTTCTGCTCTACCTCGTATTTACCGAAGTATCCTGCATTATCAATGACCATAGCCGCTCTGCCCTCGCCGTTAAAGCTGAATACAAAACTACCGTACTGAGAGCCCTCGCCCTCGGTGATTTTCCACGCACCCGTAAAATCATCACCTTTTTCGGCGTATTTCGGGAACGGAAGATTTGTGTTTTCTGCATTACCGTTTGACGAGGTGCTCGGCTGAGTAGTTTCCTGCACTGTAGTTACAGGGGCAGTTGTCTGATGTTCGGACGATGACGAGCCGTTGTCGCCGCAGCCCGAAAAAGCCGCCGCTGTTACGGCTACAAGTATAAGCGAAATGATTTTTGCGTATATTTTTTTCATTATAATTATCTCCCATATAAAAAGTATAACTAAACATAATGCGTAATAAACGCATGTGTGTTTCACAGCAACTTTCTATCTTAAAAAAGTGTTCTGCAACAACAATTTTATATTTTATACTCTGCGTTGTCAATATACAAAAATAATTGATTTTCCTGTTGAATTATGATATGATTTTTGAAAATAAGGCAACCTATACGGTAGGCGGTTAAGTCTTGTCCCTGCAAGGGGGTGTTGCTGATGGAATACATAATAATAGCTTTTGCAATTATTCTTTATACTGTCATTGCAATAAAAAAGAAATAAACCGCCACTCTCCACAGTAGACGGTTTATTTTTTAATCTTTCGCTTTGGGGCTAACCGCTTATACGGTCTGCCTTATCTGTTTTTATTATATCAGATTTACTACAATTGTCAAGAGGTAGGGACAATTCCAAAAATCATAAGTAATACAACCAAATAAAATAATTGAGTAAAATTTATATTTTGTTATTGATAAACCGAAAGTGATTTGTTATAATAAAAGTTAATAACTAATTCTTTAAAATTTTGTAAAACGGAGGAAAATTATGCTGAATACTAATTACAATGAAAAATTCGGCAAGGAAGGACTTACTTTTGACGATGTTCTTCTTATACCGGGAGAGTCAGACGTTGAGCCTAAAAATGTTGACGTTTCAACACACCTTACAAAAACCATTAAGCTCAACACCCCTCTTATGACTGCCGCTATGGATACGGTTACGGAATCCGCTATGGCTATTGCTATCGCAAGAGAGGGCGGCGTTGGTATTATTCACAAGAATATGCCGATTGAACGTCAGGCTGACCAGGTTGACAGAGTAAAAAGAAGTGAGAACGGCGTTATTGTAAATCCGTTTTTCCTCGCACCCGAAAACACCGTAAGAGATGCGGACGAGCTTATGGGCAAGTACAAAATTTCGGGCGTTCCTATCTGCCGTGACGGCAAGCTTGTGGGAATTATTACAAACCGTGATATGCGCTTTATGACAGGCGAAGATTTTGCACAGCCGATTTCAAAGGTTATGACTCACGAAAACCTCGTTACTGCTCCCGTAGGCACAACTCTTAAAGAGGCTCAGGATATTTTAAGACAGCACAGAATTGAAAAGCTCCCGATTGTCGGCAGTGACGGAAGTCTTAAAGGACTTATCACAATCAAGGATATTGAAAAGAGCGTTCAGTACCCCAATTCTGCACGTGATGATAAGGGCAGACTTCTCTGCGGCGCCGCAATCGGTGCAACAGCAGACGTTCTTGACAGAGTAGCCGCTTTGATTGAGGCTCAGGTTGACGTTGTTGTGCTTGACTCTGCTCACGGTCACAACTCAAACGTTGTAAACTCTGTAGCAAAGGTCAAGAAGGCTTATCCCAATCTTCCGCTTATTGCAGGCAACATTGCAACTGCCGAAGCCGCAAAGGCTCTTATCGACGCAGGTGCAGACGCTATCAAGGTCGGCATAGGCCCCGGCTCAATCTGCACAACAAGAATCGTTGCAGGTATCGGCGTTCCGCAGATTACAGCAATCTATGACGCAGCCTGCGAGGCTTCAAAGTACGGTATTCCCGTAATTGCAGACGGCGGCATCAAGTACAGCGGCGACATTGTAAAGGCACTTGCCGCAGGCGGAAATGTTGTTATGGTCGGCTCACTCGTTGCAGGATGTGAAGAAAGCCCCGGAGAGAACGAAATCTATCAGGGCAGACAGTTCAAGGTTTACCGTGGAATGGGCAGTCTCGGCGCAATGGGCAAAGGCAGTGCGGACAGATACTTCCAGGCAAGCAACAACAAGTTCGTTCCCGAAGGCGTTGAGGGACGTGTTCCTTACAAGGGAATGCTTTCCGACACAGTTTACCAGCTTATGGGCGGTCTGCGTTCAGGTATGGGCTATACAGGCTGTGCTACAATCGAAGAACTCCACAAAAAGGCAAGATTTGTTCAGATTTCGGGCGCAGGTCTGCGTGAAAGCCATCCGCACGACATCCAGATTACAAAGGAAGCACCTAACTATTCATATAACTGCAATTGATAATCAATTCGGAGCGGAGCGACCAATAATTCCGAATTACGCATTACGCATTACGAATTAAAAAAAATAAATTATAAAGGATGTTCTAAAATGTATAGACTCGGTATTGACCTCGGCGGTACTAACATTGTAGCCGGCGTAGTTGACAAAAAATACAAAATCGTTGCTAAGGCTTCCTGCAAAACTGCCGTTCCCCGTCCCGAAAGCGAAATCTGCGACAGCATGGCAGAGGTTGCAAAGAAAGCCGTTGAAAAAGCAAAGCTCACTATGGACGACATTGAGTCCGTAGGTATCGGCGTTCCGGGTGCAGTTAACCCGAAAACAGGCATAATCGAATACTCCGCAAACCTCTTTTTCCACAACTGGGAAGTTGTCCAGATGATGGAGGAAAGACTCGGCAAAAAGGTTCACATTGAGAACGACGCTAATGCGGCAGCTCTCGGCGAGTACCTTGCAGGCAGTGCAAAAGGTGCAAGAAACGCAGTTGCAATCACACTCGGCACAGGCGTAGGCGGCGGAATTATCATTGACGGCAAAATCTACAGCGGCTCAAACTTTGCAGGCGCTGAGCTCGGTCATATGGTTATCGTCAAGGACGGCAAGGAATGTGCCTGCGGCAGACGAGGCTGTTGGGAAACATACGCTTCCGCAACAGGACTTATCAACCTTACAAAACAGAAGATTCTTTCAGAAAAGCTTGAATTCAGCTATATGCTCAAGCTCTGCGACGGCGACATCAACAAGGTAAACGGCAGAACAGCGTTTGACGCAATGCGTGACGGCGACCCGACTGCAAAATCCGTTGTTGAGGAGTACATAAGCTATCTTTCATGCGGACTTGTAAACATAATCAACATTTTCCAGCCCGACGTTCTCTGCATCGGCGGCGGAATTTCAAACGAGGGCGAAAATCTCCTCGGTCCCGTTCGTTCATACGTTGAGCGTGAACGCTACACAAAGCACAACGACAAACAGACAGTCATCTGCAAATGCACGCTCGGCAACGATGCAGGCATTATCGGAGCTGCTTATTTGAACTGATTCCGTTGTAACACAAAAAATCACCGCCTTGTACGCATATATAAGGCGGTTTATTTATATTAACCGCTTCTTTATATTGTGACGGTCAATACCACCAACTACATTATATTGTATAATAAAAAATGCGCTTTCATGCCATAACAAAATTTTCTCTTTCCGAAATAAAACACTTGACGAAATTTGAAAACTACGGTATAATGCTATATTGCAAGGTTATATTTTGAAGGGAGGTTTTCACTTATGTTGAGAACATATCAGCCTAAGAAGCTCCACAGAAAAAAGGAGCACGGTTTCAGAAAGAGAATGGCTACATCTAACGGTAAGAAAGTTTTAGCAAGAAGAAGAGCTAAAGGTAGAAAAAGGTTGTCTTATTAAGAAAAAAGGCCACTTTGTTCGGTGGTCTTTCTTTTTTAGTGCGCTTGATTGCCCGGTGGTGTAACAATGAGTGAATATGTCACTTTGAAGGATAACAGGGATTTTTCCCGTCTGTATAAAAGGGGAAAATCCTTTGTAAGTCCTGTACTTGTAACTTATGTAATGAAAAATAAAAACAATAACCTGCGTTTCGGAATTACCACAGGCAAAAAGGTCGGCAAGGCTGTTAAACGCTCCAGAGCAAGGCGTGTTATCAGAGCAGCTTACTACGAACTCTATCCCGATATAAAGCAGGGATACGACTTTGTTTTTGTCGCAAGGGGAAAAACACCCTATGTTAAGTCGCAGACTGTTTTGGACGCTATGAAAAAGCAATTAAAAGCTGCTGATGTTTTAAGATGATTTTATTTGCAAGGTAAAAAATGAAAAAAATACTGATTGCTCTGATTAAATTCTATCAGGCCGCCATTTCTCCGCACTTAGGAGCTAACTGCAAGTACATTCCAACCTGCTCGCAGTACGGAATCGAGGCTATTGAGCGCTTTGGCGCATTAAAGGGCTTTGCACTCACGCTTTGGCGTATTTTAAGATGCAATCCCTTTTCAAAGGGCGGCTATGACCCTGTTCCCGAAAAAAGGACAGGCAGGAGAAATTAGCAACACGCATATTGTATTTGCTGTGATTGCACATTTTACTCAAAAGTGAGGTAACAATATGCAAATCTTCGGATTTCTCGGAAGCTTGCTGGGCTACATACTCTGGGGAGCTTTCTATATTCTCAAGGATTTCGGTCTTTCTATTATCGTATTTACGCTCATTGTAAAGCTTATTCTGTTCCCGTTTTCCGTTAAACAGCAGAAGTCTATGGCGGGTACTGCAAGACTTTCCAAAAAGCAAAAGGAGCTTCAGGAAAAGTACGGCAACAACAGAGAGAAATATTCGGAGGAGCTTAACAAGCTCTACGAAAAGGAAGGCGTAAAGCCTATGGGCGGTTGTCTTACGACAATCATTCCTCTGATTGTAATCTTAGGTATCTTCTACGCAGTTGCCTATCCGCTTACTAACACGCTTCACTTAAACAGTGAGGACGTTAACAATGCACTTTCCTACATCAACACAATTCCCGGATATTCCGCAAGCGTTAATCCGACTTATCAGGAAATCAGCTTGCTGAAAATATTCCCCAACATTATGAACACCGAGGCTGTTCAGGGAATCTTCAATGCTCAGGAAATTTCTACAATCCAGATGTTCACCGCAGGCTTTAATACCTTTGGTGTGGATTTGCTTGCAATTCCTAAGGATTACGGCATTTTCTCATGGTATATTATGTTCCCGGTACTCTGCTTTGCCTCAAACATCGGCTCACAGCTTGTTATGACTATGATAAACAAAAACCAGATGGCTCAGCAACAGGGCTGTATGAAGGTTATGCTGTTTGTTCTGCCGTTATTCTCTGCATACATTGCTTACACCGTTCCTGCCGCAGTTGCATTCTACTGGATTATTTCGGCTGTAATCAGCCTTGTTCAGTCAATTGTACTCAGCAAGATTTTCAGTCCTGCTCAGCTTACTGCAAACTCAGAGGCAAGACACGTTGCCGCCATGCTTGAAAACGAGGCAAAAATTCCTTATGTTTACGCACCGCACGAGCTTAAATCAGGCGATGGTGCAAATTCAAAGAAGAAAAAGAAGAAGTAAATTTTTAATATAATCGCAGCGAGCGACGCCATCGTCGCTCAAATTTCAAACGAAATAAAGGTGAAAAATCGTGATAAAAGAAGTAATCGGCGTTGGTGAAACAGAGCTTGACGCTCTTAACGACGCAAAAAGACAGCTTGGTCTTGATGAAACAGACGAGGTTGAATTTGAACTTATCCAGCGTGCCGAGAAAAAGAAGTTCGGTCTTTTCGGCGGCGCTCCCGCAAAGGTAAAGGTAACACTCAAGGCTACTCCCGAAGACAAGGCTGAGGAATTTCTGAGAAATGTCCTCGACAAGATGAATCTTCAGAGTGTTGTAATTGAAAAGAAATCAATCGAAGGCGGCGTTGAGTTTGACCTTTCGGGTGAGGACGTTGGCTTTGTAATCGGCAGACGAGGCGAAACACTCGACTCTCTCCAGTACCTTACAAGCCTTGTTGCAAATCATGCAGACAGCGGCTATTTCAAGGTTACAATCAACACAGGCAACTACAGAGAAAAAAGAGAAAAAACTCTTGAAATTCTCGGCAGAAAGCTTGCTTTCAAGGCTGTCAAGACAGGCAGAAAGACAAATCTTGAGCCGATGAATCCCTATGAGAGAAGAATTATCCACACAGCCGTTCAGAAGGTAAACGGAGCTATTTCTTGGAGCGAGGGCGAGAACGCTAACCGTCACGTTGTTATCGGACCCGACCCTAAGGCTAAGAACAATTTCCACAAGGGCGGCTACAACAAAGGCAGAGGCGGCAGACGTCCCTACAACGCTAACCGCAGTCATAATTCTGCTCCCGCTAATCCCGACAGAAAGCCCCTCAACGAGGGCGACGGCACAGGTCTTTACGGAAGAATTGACAAGTGAGTCGAGTGCCTCGACACGCAATTTTCGCAAAATGAGCTAAATATTTTGCAATTAATATGCCCGTCAATTTTGGGCTGAATCCTATAAAGTTTTAAAAGGGCAGAGCAATCTGCCCTTGTTTTGTAATATTAACAGTGTTTTTACTGAACATAATCTGTAGGGAACGTCTTGACCGTTCCCTACACTATATTATTAAAATATTGATTCGGAGATTTGCGTGTCGAGACACTCGACAGATCTTTAATTCTGAATTACGCATTCCGAATTAAAAATGGTGAACTATGAACGAAAAAACAATTGCCGCTATCAGTACCGCACAGGGCGAGGGCGGAATCGGCGTAATAAGAATTTCGGGTGACAATGCCCTTGAAATTGCCGACAGAATTTTTAAAAATATAAACAACAAGAAAATCACCGAGATGAAGGGTTACACAGCCGCCTTCGGCAAAATTTGTCACAACGGCGAGGAAATTGACGAGGCTGTCGCACTCGTCTTTCGTGCGCCCCACAGCTACACAGGCGAGGACGTTGTCGAGCTTTCGTGTCACGGAGGAATTTATCTGACAAAGCAGGTTCTGCGTGCCGCACTTTCGGCAGGCGCATATCCTGCTCAGGCAGGCGAGTTTACCAAGCGGGCATTTCTCAACGGCAAAATTGACTTAACCGAAGCCGAGGCTATTATAGACTTAATCAGCGCAAAAAGCAAATCTGCCGCAAGAGCCGCTCTTTTTGTTAAGGACGGCGCACTCCGCAAGAAGATTGACGGTGTAAAAAACGATTTGCTCTCGCTTGTATCTCACCTTTCCGCCTGGGCGGATTATCCCGAGGAGGATATTGCCGAGGTCACCGACGATATGATTTCCGATATGTGCAAAAATTCGATTGCAACCCTTGAAAAACTGCTTGCAAGCTACGACAGCGGTCAGGCGGTCAAGCAGGGAATAGATACGGTAATCGCAGGCAAGCCGAATGTCGGCAAAAGCACGCTTATGAATCTGCTTTCGGGTTGCGAAAAGAGCATTGTCACTGACATTCCCGGAACGACGAGGGATATTGTTGAGGACACCGTTCTTGTCGGCGACGTTATTCTTCGCCTAAGCGATACGGCAGGTCTTCGTGAAACCGAGGACGCTGTTGAGAAAATCGGTGTCGACAGGGCAAGAAAGCGCCTTACACAGTGCGGACTTCTTCTTGCGGTATTTGACAACAGCCGTGAGCTTGACGACGAGGACAAGGCTTTGCTTGATTCTGCAAAGGACGTTCCCTCAATTGCAATAATAAATAAAACCGATCTTGAACAAAAACTTAATATAAACTATATTTCAGAAAATATCAGCAAGATAGTATATATTTCAGCCGTAAACGGTGAGGGACACGATGAACTTGTCAAAGCCGTTGAAGAAATTGCAGGAACGGCAAACCTCAATCCAAGCGAGGGAATACTCTCAAACGAACGCCAGAGATTAGCAGTAGCTAATGCGCTGAACTCAGTCAGAGAGGCTGAAAACGCACTTTCAATGGGAATGACATTTGATGCGGTGACCGTTTCACTTGAAGACGCAATTTCGGAGCTTTTGGAGCTGACAGGTGAAAAGACGAGCGACGAGATAATAGACCGAGTATTCCACAACTTCTGCGTAGGTAAGTAAGCAACGTGACGTTGCATCCAGCTATGCAAATAGGCATTTTATTTTTTAAGCAATTATATTTATTAATTCCGAATTACGCATCCGAATTCCGAATTGAATTATTGGAGTTGATTATATGACAACTTATTTTGCAGGCAATTACGACGTTGCCGTTATCGGCGCAGGCCACGCAGGCATTGAAGCCGCACTTGCGTCTGCACGACTCGGCTGTAAAACTGCGATTTTTACTATAAATATGGACGCTGTCGGCAACTGTCCCTGCAATCCGTCAATCGGCGGAACTGCAAAGGGACATCTTGTGCGTGAGATTGACGCCCTCGGCGGTGAAATGGGCAAGACGGCTGACGAATGTTTCTTACAGTCTCGTATGCTCAATCGAGGAAAAGGTCCTGCCGTTCATTCACTGCGTGCGCAGATTGACAGGCGCAAATATTCCGACACTATGAAACACAAGCTTGAGTTGCAGAAAAACCTTGAACTCCGTCAGGCTGAAATTACTGACATTCAGAAATCCGACTACGGCTACACTCTTACTACGAGAATGTTGGCTGTTTACGAGTGCAAGGCTGTTATTATTGCTACAGGCACATACCTCGGCGGACGAATTTTTGTCGGCGAGGTTTCCTACGAAAGCGGCCCCGACGGAATATTTCCTGCAACCGAGCTTGGCAAAAGCCTTAAAAATCTCGGACTTCCTCTGCGCCGTTTCAAGACAGGAACTCCTGCGAGAGTTCTCAAAAGCTCCATTGACTTCTCGGAACTTGAAGTGCAGAAAGGTGACGAGCCGCCTCAGCCGTTTTCTTACGAAACCGAAAATCTCGGTGAAAATAAGGTTGACTGCCACATAAGCTGGACAAATGAAAATACTAAACAGGTCATTCTTGAAAATATCCACCGTTCTCCTCTCTATGCAGGCAGGATAGAGGGAGTAGGTCCTCGCTACTGTCCGAGCTTTGAGGACAAAATTATGCGTTTTAAAGACAAACCCCGTCATCAGCTTTTCATTGAGCCTTGCGGACTGAGTACCGAAGAAATGTATTTGCAGGGAATGAGCTCATCGCTCCCCGAAGAAGTACAGCTCAAATTCTACCACACAATTAAAGGTCTTGAGCACTGCGTGATTATGCGCCCTGCATATGCTATTGAATACGACTGCGTTGACCCGCTTGCTATGAACGCTACGCTTGAATTCAAAGACTTTCCGAACCTCTACGGTGCCGGTCAGTTCAACGGAAGTTCGGGTTACGAGGAAGCCGCCGCACAGGGAATTGTTGCAGGAATCAACGCCGCATTAAAGGTGCTCGGCAGAGAGCAGGTTATTTTCACTCGTGACAATTCCTACATCGGTACGCTCGTTGACGACCTTGTGACTAAAGGTGCAAACGAGCCGTACAGAATGATGACCTCACGCAGTGAATACAGGCTTGTTCTCCGTCAGGACAACGCTGACGAAAGGCTGACGCCCCTCGGATATGAAATCGGACTTATCAGCGAGGAGCGTTACAATAAATTTCTTAAAAAGCAGGAGCAGAAGAAGGCTGAAATCAAACGCCTGAAATCAACCGTAATTTCACCGACTGAGGAAATAAACAAGATACTTGTTTCACGTGAAACATCTGAAATAACAACAGGTGTTCGTCTGATTGACTTGCTCAAACGTCCTCAGCTCGGTTACGAGGAACTCAAAGCTGTTGACACAGACAGACCAAAGCTTGACCCGAATATTTTTGAACAGGTAGAAATTGAAATAAAGTACGAGGGTTATATTCAGAAACAGCTAAAGCAGGTTGAGCAGATGAGAAAGCTTGAAACAAAGCTTTTGCCAAAGGATTTTGACTACCGTGAAATCAAGGGTTTGCGGCTTGAGGCGCAGGAAAAGCTGAACAAAATCAAGCCGTTGAACATCGGTCAGGCATCGAGAATTTCGGGCGTATCACCTGCCGACATCAGCGTTCTGCTGATTTGGCTTGCGCAGAACAAGTGATAGGTGACAGAATGAACATTAAAGAAATCATAAAATCAGCTACGGCTGACTACAAAATTCAGCTTACCGAAAATCAGCTTGAACAACTTGAAAAGTATTTTAAATTGTTAGTTGAATGGAACGAGAAAATCAATCTCACAGCAATTACGGACGAACAGGGAGTTGCTGTAAAGCACTTTGCCGACAGTCTTTCACTATTTAATTGCGTTGATATTCCCGAAAATTCGACGATAATCGACGTCGGCACAGGCGCAGGTTTCCCCGGAATTGTGCTTAAGATTGCACGTCCGGACATTAAGCTTACTCTGCTTGACAGTCTGCAAAAGCGCCTTAACTTTTTAGATACTGTTTTGTCGGAGCTCTCTCTTGACGCAACGCTCATTCACAGCAGAGCAGAGGACGGAGGACAGGACATTGATTTGCGTGAAAGCTTTGACTTTGTTGTTTCCCGTGCAGTTGCAAGGCTGAATGTGCTTGCAGAATATTGCATACCGTATGCAAGGCTGAGCGGTAGCTTTATTGCTATGAAAGGTCCTGACGCTGAAACCGAAATAGCAGATGGCAGAAAAGCAGTTCAGACGCTCGGCGGAAAAATTAAAAAAATACACACATTTTCACTTGCACTTGACGGAGGAGAGAGGACTATTATAGAAATTGAAAAGATTGCTCCCACTCCCGACAAGTACCCCAGAAACTACGGCAAGATAAAAGCAAAACCCTTATAATTCTGAGGACAGCGTTATGCTGTCCTTTTCTGTTTTCATAATTCGACAATGTTTTTAGAAAATTACCATTTTTTACCAAAACAATATAAAAAAGTTGCTCACAAACCGACACACATCGCATAGGGAAAGTGTTATTATAATAGCACAGGGACAACCCCTGAAGGACAAATGAGGACACGGGGCGATCAGGTTTGAATTTAATAATTAAAAATGAAAACAAAATCTCTGACATACCCATAATTAAAATCAGACCTAACAAAGCTCAGCCCAGAAAGGTTTTCAATGAAGAAGACCTCAACGCTCTGTCGCAGTCAATCACAGAAAACGGTATTCTTCAACCCCTTACTGTTCGAAAGGTGAGTGCTACGGAATATGAGCTGATTGCGGGCGAAAGACGACTTCGTGCTTCCGTTCTGGCAGGACTTCGGAAAGTTCCCTGTATAGTAATCAAGTGCTCCGAAAAAGAGTCAGCAGTATATGCTCTCCTTGAAAATCTCCAACGAAGCGACCTCGGCATGTTCGAGGAAGCTCGTGGGATTTCAAGGCTGATACGCAGATACGGACTGACCCAGCAGGAGGCGGCTGTCAAGCTCGGCAAAACACAATCCACAATTGCAAACAAGCTAAGACTGTTAAGACTTACATATGAAGAACAGGAATGGATTGAAAACGCAGGACTGAGCGAACGCCACGCAAGAGCGCTGTTAAAGCTCGGTGATGAAGGTGCAAGGCGAGAGGCTCTCTCGAAAATCATCTCCGAAAACCTAAATGTTCAGCAATCAGAAAATCTTATAAATCTGATGCTAAATTCAAACCCTAAAAACGATAAAAAACAGGGTTTCAGCAAAGCGGTGATAAAGGACGTCAGAATATTTGTAAATACAATCAACAAAGCTATTGACACAATGCGTCTTGCGGGAATAGACGCACAGTCGGATAAAACCGATACAGACAATTTTATCGAATACACAATACGAATTCCCAAAAAACAAATAACTGACGAAGAAAAGACTGCTTAATCGGTGCAGAAACGCACCAAATCAAATTACTTTCCAGTTGGATGCGAAAGCATCCGTTCCACTCATACCCATTTCCTTATCTAAACCCCTTGCGAAAAGCCGTACAGAAATGTACGGCTTTTTGCTTTTTTAGTCCGTTATATAAGTCGGCGATTAGCTAAAAGTAACATTTTAGTGTAGGAAACGGTCTTGACCGTTCCGCTGATTAAAAACTAACTTATGTTTTTTTGGAACAGTCAAGACTGTTGCCTACATTTAATTATAAAAATATAAAACATATACAGTACTTTACTTTATCAGTCGGGTAAAAGTTATATACATACAATCCGACTTTTATGCTCAATTTACCTGCGGAGGAACTCCGCTGTTTCACGTGAAACAATTTATCTGCCAAACATTTAAAAAATCTCATTATTTTTTAAAATATGCTTTAAAACACATTATAAATATGCTATAATTTAAAAGTATTATCAATACGCCGGAAAATAATTTATAAGGTGATTATCTTGGCAAAAATTATAGCAATATCAAACCAAAAGGGCGGTGTAGGCAAAACCACAACCGCCGTTAATCTTGCGGCTTGTCTTGGCGCACAGGGCAAAAAAACTCTGCTCGTTGATGCTGACCCTCAGGGAAACGCAACAAGCGGCGTCGCAATTGATAAAAGCAAGGTAAAATATTCAACATATGACATTTTAGTTGAGGGGGCTAAGGCTGAACAGTGCGTTCTGACAACACCTTACGAAAATCTGCACATTCTCCCGTCAAGTCTTGATTTGGCGGCGGCAGAGCTTGAAATTGCAGAAAAAAGTCACCGTGAGGCACTGCTCAAAAATGCGCTCTTGCCGATTAAGCAGTATTACGATTACATAATCATCGACTGTCCTCCGTCACTCGGACTTATTACAGCAAATGCACTTACCGTTGCAGACACATTTTTAGTTCCTATTCAGTGCGAATATTACGCACTTGAAGGACTGTCACAGCTTATGAATACGGTAAGGCGAATCAAACGCCAGTACAACTATTCAATAGAGCTTGAGGGCGTTTTGCTGACAATGTATGACGGCAGACTCAACCTTACTCAGCAGGTAGTAAACGAAGTCAAAAAGTTCTTTCCGGGCAAGGTTTTCAAAACCGTCATTCCGAGGGGCGTAAGACTTTCGGAGGCACCGAGCTTTGGTATGCCCGTAATCTACTACGACAAATCCTGCAAGGGCAGTCAGTCATATATGGAAATGTCAAAGGAAATTATAGCAAAGGAGCGACATAATGGCTAAAAAATTAGGCGGACTCGGCAAAGGACTGAACGCCATTTTTATAGAAAACGACAGCGAGGATAACAACGGAAGCGTAACGCTGAAAATTTCCGAAATAGAGCCGAACCGTTCTCAGCCGAGAAAAGAGTTTGACGAAAAAGCACTCAGCGAGCTTGCTGAAAGCATCTCAAAGCACGGACTTTTACAGCCGTTGCTTGTGCGTCCGTTGCCTTTAGGCGGTTACCAGATTGTAGCAGGTGAACGACGTTACCGTGCATGCCGAATGGCGGGAATAACGGAAGTCCCCGTAATCATCCGAGAACTCGGCGACACAGAAACAATGGAAATTGCGCTGATTGAAAACCTACAGCGTGAGGACTTAACCCCGATTGAAGAAGCACTCGGCTATCAGGTACTTATTGACGAGCACGGCTTTTCACAGGAAGAAGTTGCACAGTCGGTTGGAAAGTCAAGACCTGCTATTGCAAACTCTCTAAGACTTTTAAAACTTCCGCAGAGTATTCTGGATTTGGTGTCGGACGGAAAAATCTCGGCAGGTCACGCAAGAGCGTTGCTCACACTTGAGGACGAAAAGCTGATGCAGGAGCTTGCCGAGGAGATAATCAAGAAGGATTTATCCGTTCGTCAGGTTGAAAAAATCTGCAAACAAAAGCCTAAACCCGAAAAAGAAGAAACTCCCGAAAAGAAACCGTCGTTCTACAGTATGGTAGAGCTTGCTCTCAACGAAAGCCTCGGCAGAAAAATCAAGGTTTCAAAGAATAAAGGCAAACAGGGCGGAATTTTGCAGATTGAGTTCTACTCAGACGAGGAGTTAACGGAACTGTCAAATAAATTAAAATAGAAATATTTAATTTACAATTAATAACTAACAATTGAAGTTCACTTCACTCCAAATTTTAAATAGTGAGTGTTGTATGGAAAAGATTGTTTTCTGCGGATTGATTGATATATCGGAAATATTTAGGGACGTGTAGGAACCCGTCCCCTACGAAATGAAATACAAACGTTTCCTCTATATCCGTAGGGGACGGCTTTCCAGACGTCCCATTAATAGTAGATTGTTAATTAAAATATATTAATTGAGGAGAAATAAAAATGATTGATATTAAGTTTTTAAGAGAAAATCCCGACGCAGTAAAGGAAAACATAAAGAAGAAGTTTCAGGACAACAAGCTTGAACTCGTTGACAAGGTAATTGAGCTTGACGCTGAAAGCCGTGCCGTTAAACAGCAGGCTGACGAGCTCCGTTCAAACCGCAACAAGATTTCAAAGCAAATCGGCGCACTTATGGCTCAGGGCAAAAAAGAAGAAGGTATGGCACTCAAAGATGAGGTTACACGTCAGGCACAACTCCTGTCAGAGCTTGAAGAAAAGGAAACAAAGCTTTCCGAGCAGGTAACCGAAATTATGATGCAGATTCCGCAGATGATTGACAAAAAAGTTCCGATTGGCAAGGACGATTCACAGAACGTTGAGATTGAGCGTTTCGGTGAGCCGGTTGTGCCCGACTACGAAATTCCGTATCATACAGAAATTATGGAAAAGCTTAACGGAATCGACCTTGACTCTGCAAGAAAGGTTGCAGGCAACGGATTCTACTATCTTATGGGCGATATTGCAAGACTGCACAGCGCAGTAATTTCATACGCACGAGATTTTATGATTGACAGAGGCTTTACCTACTGCGTACCTCCGTTTATGATAAGAAGTAACGTTGTAACAGGCGTTATGAGCTTTGCGGAAATGGACTCAATGATGTATAAGATTGAGGGTGAGGATCTCTATCTTATCGGTACAAGCGAACATTCAATGATTGGTAAATTCATCGACACAATAAACAAGGAGGAAAATCTTCCTTACACCCTCACAAGCTACTCACCCTGTTTCAGAAAAGAAAAGGGTGCGCACGGCATTGAGGAGAGAGGCGTTTACAGAATCCACCAGTTTGAAAAACAGGAGATGATTGTTGTCTGCAAGCCCGAAGAAAGCGAAATGTGGTTTGACAAACTCTGGCAGAACACTGTTGATTTGTTCCGTTCAATGGATATTCCGGTAAGAACTCTTGAATGTTGCTCAGGCGACCTTGCAGATTTAAAGGTTCGTTCACTCGACGTCGAGGCGTGGTCACCACGTCAGAAAAAGTATTTTGAGGTAGGCTCATGTTCAAATCTCGGTGACGCTCAGGCTCGCAGACTTAAAATCAGAGTATCGGGCGAGGGCGGAAAAAAGTACTTTGCACATACCCTCAACAATACAGTTGTTGCTCCTCCGAGAATGCTTATTGCATTCCTCGAAAACAATCTTAACGAGGACGGCTCCGTAAGAATTCCCGTTGCATTAAGACCATATATGGGCGGCAAAGAAGTTATTAAATAATGCGGATTTCGGAATTAAGTATTAACAATTAAATGCAGAGAACATAAATAAGAAGGACTGTCGAGTTTGAAGACAGTCCTTTTTAATGTATTAATTCAGCATTACGCATTCCGAATTCCGCATTAATTTAACGGTGCAAGAAAACTGAAATACGGGATATTTCTCAGCACACCGAACAAAACAAAACAGCATATCAATAATATCACAATGATATTAAACCACCTGCTGTGCGGCATATTACCTGTTTTAATATATGTGACAACCGACGCAATTGCAAGAATAAGAAACAGAGGAGACAAAATCAGAACAGCGGCATTCTGATGCAGTGCTGACACAAAATCAAGCTGAAACAGACTTATGAACATTCTTGAAATTCCGCATCCCGGACAATATAGTCCCGTAACAAAATGAAAAGGACATGGTATTGCAAAGCCGGTCAGTCTGTAAATTACATAATATAAAATTCCGGCTGCGAGCAGAATTGCCGCAGCCGTAATTGTCTTTTTTATTCTTTTTTTCATCAGTAAGAATTATGACATTTTGTTGAGTTCGCTCTGCATAAGAGCATAAGCGACAATGCCTAAACCGAAAAGTTCAAGAATAAGATAAAGAATACCTGCATTTGAGTCAGCAGGCATATTTCTCATAGCCTTAGCCTCGTTAATTTTTTCTCCCTGCTTGTAAGCCCAATAGATACCATAGATACCGCAAGTTACAAGTGTAAGAAGAAATACCATACCGCCTGAAGTACCGTCCTGAGCGTGGCCTGAAGCAATATTAGTTTCATTTGCAAGAACAATCATCCAATAAATTGCATAAATACCGCAAGTTATGATTGAAAGTACAATGCATAAACCTACATTTCTCTTAACCATTTGTCTACCTCCTATAATTTGGTAATTAGATTATATATTAATTTGCTTTAGTAGTCAATAGATTTTTGCACAAAAGTGAAATATTCTGACAAAAAAATCCACAAAATTTGTTACTTGAGGTCGAGTGCCTTAACAGGATAGCCTCTACAGATAATCTTTCGCAGTATATCCGAAATGAAATTCAAGCGAACAGAATTACAAAAAGTCAGTTTTTTCTTAAATAAAGCATAGATAAATGTATGACTTCCGAGATACCGTGCAAAATTTAAAACCGACTTTATAGGGCAAACTAAAAAACTCCCGAAATACAGAGTTTACAGCTAAAATACAACGTATATAAAGGGCTAAAACACTTGCATTATCAGCGGTTTTGAGGTATAATTATATGGAATGGTATTTTGATAATGGGATAAAATTCGGAAACTAAAATAAGTGCAGATTCTGACTGCATTTTTATGAGAGGAAGGTATGAATTTGATGGATTCTTTTGATGACGCTTGGGAGGTAATTTGCTCCTATTGCAAAACCAAAATAACCGACGTCGCATATAACACCTGGATTAGCAGAATCAAACCTTTACAGCTTGACTTTGAAAATAATACAGCATATCTGGTTGTTCCAAACGATTTTCACCGCCAGACTTTGACACGCTGTTACATTCCGCTTCTGAACGAGGCTTTTGAGGCTGTTTTTGACAATAAATTTATTATTTCATTCAAAACCCCCGAAGAAGTAGAGGAGTATAAGTCAAAAACTCCCGAAATCAAAGAAGAAGTAAAGGATACAAACTACGAATACACCTTTGACACATTCATTGTCGGTTCTTCAAACAAATTTGCCCACGCAGCATGTCTTGCGGTTGCTACAAACCCGTCGCACGCATACAATCCGCTGTTTCTCTGGGGAAACTCCGGACTCGGCAAAACCCACCTGCTTTACGCAATCGGTAATGAAATCAAGAAAAACGACCCCTCAAAGGTTATCTGCTACATAAAGGGCGACGACTTTACAAATGAGCTTATTGAATCTCTGCGCCTTGCAAAGATGAGCGAGTTCAGACATAAATACAGACAAGCTGACATTCTGCTTGTCGATGACGTTCAGTTTATCGGCGGTAAAGAGAGTACGCAGGAGGAGTTTTTCCACACCTTCAACGCTCTTTATGACGCCAAAAAGCAGATTGTTCTCACATCAGACCGTCCGCCAAAGGAAATCAAAACGCTTGACGACCGTCTGCGTTCTCGCTTTGAGCAGGATCTGATTGCCGATATTCAGCCGCCTGATATTGAAACGAGAATTGCAATTATCAAGCGCAAGGCTGAACTTCTTGAAATTGATTTGTCAAATGAGGTTTGCGAATATATTGCGTCAAAAATCAAGGCTAATATCCGCCAGCTTGAGGGCACTGTTAAAAAGTTAAAGGCAAAGTCGCTTTTAAATCACGAAAAGCCGACAATTTCTTCTGTTCAGGAGGTTATTGCCGACATTCTGAACAACGACGTTCCGCCCGAGGTTACGGTTGAGCGTATTATTGACGAAGTTGCAAGAACCTACGGCGTTTCAGCCGATGAAATCCGCTCGCAGAAAAACAGGAGTGCAAACATCAGCAACGCACGTCATATTGCAATTTACGTTACAAGAGAGCTGACGACGCTTTCTATGGTTGCAATCGGCGAGGAGTTCGGCAACAGACACTATTCAACAATTATCTACACGCTCAAAAAGGTACAGGAAATGATGGAAAAAGACCGCAAGGTCAAAGAAATCATTGACGACACAATCAAGAATATAAGAGACAGATAATATTTGAGTGTGGAGTTTGGAGTGTGGAGTTTCGGTCGAGTGCCTCGACACGCAAATTTTTGTATTTTTAACTAATGTAGGGAACGGTCTTGACCGTTCCGATTACCTATAGGTTAGCTGTAACCCCACGGAACAGTCAATACTGTTCCCTACACTAAAAAACAAAACGTCATCAATATATCAAGATAAATTCAGCAATCAAACATTTCCAAGCAACACGCACAATTAAAAATTCGGAGCGCAGCGATCTACAATTCCGCATTAGAACAATCACACTCTTCCTATATATTAAAACTTTTGTGTATTAACCTAACATATTCATCAACATTCCACTAACATCAATCAACGCATTGTTGAATGTTAAAAATTTGTTGAATATTGTTTAGCTTTTATAAACATTTATCAAATTCAGCTTGTGGACGTAAAAGCTCAGCGTACAAGCCTTAATTTCAGGTTTTTCTATATTTTAACATCATCTACTACGACTACGAAAAAATAAATATTATTAAGATAGGAGAAGAAAACTGCCGTGAAAATTTCGTGTTTAAGAACCGACCTTGCAAATGCAGTGTCAAATGTTTCAAGAGCCGTTTCTACAAAAGCTGCTCTACCTGCACTTGAAGGCGTACTGATAAAAGCATACGATAATAAACTTAATATCTCCGGATACAATCTTGAAATCGGAATTACAACAGACATCGAGGCTACAATTCAGGCCGAGGGTGAAATTGTTGTCAGCGCAAAACTGTTTTTGGATATCGTTCGCCGTCTGCCCGAAGAAATAGTGATGATTGAAACCGACGACAGAATGGTTACATACATAACCTGCGGCCACGTTGATTACCAGATTGTTGGTATGTCATCAGTTGAATATCCGGATTTGCCGAGCTTTGAACAGACTGACGGAGTTACCGTGAATGCAAAAATTCTGCGTGAGATGATTCGTCAGACGGTTTATGCAGTCAGCGAAAACACAGCTAAGCCTATTTACACAGGCTCTCTGTTTGAAATTGAGAACGGCAACTTCAGAATTGTCGCTGTTGACGGCTACAGAATGGCTATCAGAAATGAAAATGTTGACTCTGAGAGCAAAACAAGCTTTGTAGTTCCGGGTAAGACACAGCAGGAAGTTCTTAAGCTTTTAACAGATGACGATGAAAATGTTGAAATCATCATCGGTCAGCGCCATATTACCTTCAAGGTAAAAAATTACCGTGTAATTTCACGTCTTATAGAGGGAACTTTCCTTGACTATAATACGACGATTCCAAAAGAGACAAAAACCGAAATTGTGATGAATACAAGAAGTATCATTGACGCAATCGAGAGAATGTCGCTTTTAAATAATGACAGAGTACAAAGCCCCGTAAGGTGTATTTTTGCCGACGATGAAATAAAGCTTTCGTGTGCGTCTGCCGTTGGTAAGGCGAGCGACGTGTTGTCGGTTCCGATAATCGGCGATCCGGTTGAAATCGGCTTTAACAACCGCTATATGCTCGACGCTCTTAAAAACACAGACACAGATGAAATCAAGCTGATTTTAAACGGACCTACCGCTCCTATGATTATTAAACCCGTAAAGGGCGACGCATTTTTGTGTTTCGTTCTTCCGATGAGGCTTGCAAATGAGAACTGAGAAGATAAAAATTGACAGCGAATTTATTAAATTGCAGGATTTATTAAAGCTCGGCGGAGCTGTTGACACAGGCGGAATGGCAAAAGTTATCATTCAGAACGGCGAGGTCGAGGTAAACGGCGAGGTCTGCACAATGCGTGGAAAAAAGATGCGCAATGGCGACTTTGCAGTTTTTGACGATTTAAAATTAGAAGTAGAAGTCGAGTGCCTCGACACGCAAATCGGCGGTGCGAACTGAGGGCAAATTGAGAATAAAATCGGATTTTATATAAAGCGATTACTCGACCATTAAATTTTAAAATAGATGAAGTAAAAGGGATTCTTGCGTCAGAAATAGAAAAATGTCCGACTCCCGAGCTACCGAGTTATAGTTCAAAACCGACTTATAGGGCGGACTAAAAAAATGAAAGTATTGGCAATAAAATTTGAAAATTACAGAAATCTGAAAAATGACATAATACAGCCCTGCGAGGGCGTGAACATCATCTACGGTGACAACGCTCAGGGAAAAACAAATCTGCTTGAGGCAATCTGGCTGTTCTGCGGTGGACATTCATTCCGGAATGCAAAGGACAGCGAGATGATTAAGTGGAATGAAAGTTTTGCCGGTCTTGAAATGAGATTTTTCGGGCAGGAGCGTGAACAGACTGCAAAGCTTATATTAAGCGGCAACAAAAAGCAGGTCGAAATCAACGGTGTTGAAAAGAAATCTGCGGCGGCTCTGATTGAAAAATTCTGCGCCGTTGTGTTTTCACCCGAACATCTTAATTTGATAAAGAGAGGACCTTCGCAGAGAAGAAAATTCATTGACAGCGCAATTTGCAGAGAAAAATTGCAAAACGCGGTAATCCTCTCAAAATTCAACAGAGTTTTAGTACAGCGAAATTCGCTTTTAAAAGATATTTACAGACGTCCGTCGCTTGAGGACACACTGTCCGTCTGGGACGAGCCGCTTATTTTAAACGGTGCAATGCTCATAAAAAAGCGTATGGACTATGTAGAAATGCTCTTAAACAGGGCAAAAAGCTACCACGACGGAATTTCAAAAAACAGTGAAAATCTTGAAATAAAATATATTTCCTCGATTGACGCCGAAATGTCCGACAGCGTAGAAGAAATTGCAGAAAAGTTTCGAAAAAAGCTTATTGATAACAGAAAAGACGACATACGCACAGGAGTTACCAACTTCGGACCGCATAGGGACGATATCGAAATTCTGATAAACGGCAAAAACGCCAGAGCCTTCGGCTCTCAGGGACAGCAGAGAAGCGCAGTTTTGTCGCTTAAGCTTGCCGAAGCCTCGGTGCTGAAGGAGAGAATGGGCGAGGAGCCCGTTATTCTGCTTGACGACGTTCTCTCCGAGCTCGACTCAAAACGTCAGGATTTTCTGCTCAACGAGCTTAAGGGTTGTCAGGTTTTCATAACCTGCTGTGAAAAGTCTAACAAGGAACAGCTTAAAGAGGGAAAAATCTTTCTGCTTAAAAACGGGGAGGTCTGCTGATGTATCTTCATCTGGGACAGGACACGGTTATCACAACCGAAAGCATTGTTGCAATGTTTGACATTGACGCCTGCACCGTTTCAAAAAAGACGAGGGATTTTCTTGCGAGCGCCGAGAAAAACGGCGAGGTTGTAAACGTTTCTTACGAACTGCCAAAGTCGTTTGTCGTGTGCGAAAAGCAGGGAAAAACCGTTGTGTATATCACCCAGCTTTCCACAAAAACACTGTTATTGAGAATTGGAAAGACAAACTTTTAAACCAATTACACCGATTTATTTCATAGAGGTGATGAATATATGGAAAATAGGAAATGTCCTTATTGTTCAAAACGAATTTCATATGTATCCGCATACGCAAGCAGAAGGAAGGCTGAATACGTGTGCGAGAGATGCGGAAAGGAAAGCAGAGTTGTTATAAACCGCAAGGTAATTCCTGCCTTTGTGCTTGCGGCTGTAATTGCCGTTGCAATTATGGCAGGGTGGATTTTTGCAGGTCTTGCAGATAACCCTCTCGGAATTTTGCTTGTAGCCGTTCCGTTAATAATTTTTACGGTTATTTCTCCGAAATTCGTAAAATTAGTTCCGCTTAAAAAGTACAAAAAATCAATGGAGGCAAGAAAAGCGGGAATTGAATATTCCGACAATCTTGTGACAGCGGAGCTTGAAGAAAACGAAGGCTACACCTTCGGAGCGTCAGCAGACACAGGCTCGGGATTCAAGATAAATTCCGACGTTTTCAATACGATTAAGGCTGAACGCAACGCCGCAAGAGAAAAGCTTATGGACGATGAGCTTATATCAGATTCATCAGAGATTAAAAAGCCTGCCGAAAGCAGCGAAAGCTACGTTCCCGTAATCAAGGACGTAAGCGAAAAACATTCGTCAGATGATATTCCGCTGAAGAAGATTCATTCCGACAGCTCTGTAAATATGACAAGAACACGCCACTACATTCCCTCGCAGGAAGAAAAAGAGCCGAAAAAGCCCGACGGCAACAGATATTCGGCTAACAGGAAATTCTGATAAGTATGTTTAAATTACCCGTTTGTCCGCACTGTAAGACAATTTACAGATACAAGGACGTTAAAAAAGAATTAAGCAAAAAAGAATGTACGTGCTACCACTGCGGTAAAAAATTCAGAACGTCAAAAAAGAAAATTTTAATTTTATTTTTAATAATTGCATTAATTACTGCAATTTTTGACGTTCTGGCACTGTATATGATAGCAGGTACAAGCCTTGTCGGAATGATTATAATGAACATAATCGCAGTAACGGCAGGATTTTTCCTGATACCGTATTTTGTGGAATTTAAAAAGTGAAAATATTAACCGTATTATTTTTACATAATGTAGGAAACGGTCTTGACCGTTCCGATAATTTAAGATGTTTCCTATATTTTTGCGGAATGGTCAAGACCATTCCCTACACTGTTAAAACATAAAAATAACGAATATTTTGCATTTTGAAAAGGGAAACAGATAATAAATTCAAGTCCGAGTTTTATACTCAAATTACGAGCCGAGGTACTCGGTGGGAGGTTTTATTTTGGATAAAGAAGTTTATGAAGTAAATGAATTGATTGAGAAAATTGAAAATAACAATAAAGAGGAACTTGATTCCGATTCTGAAGTCATTGAGGATTTCAGCGACGAATCTAAGGTCGAGATGACAAAGGTTGAGCAGGAATACGGCGCTGATGAAATTCAGGTTCTCGAAGGTCTTGAAGCCGTAAGAAAACGTCCCGGTATGTATATAGGCTCAACAGGTCCGAGAGGACTTCACCACCTTGTTTACGAAATCGTCGATAACTCAATCGACGAGGCTCTTGCAGGCTACTGCACCAAAATCGACGTCGTAATCGAAGACGGTGACATAATCAGAGTAACCGACAACGGACGTGGTATTCCCGTCGGCGTTAACAGCAAAACAGGACTTCCTGCCGTTACCGTTGTATTCACCGTGCTCCACGCAGGCGGTAAGTTCGGCGGAGGCGGCTACAAGGTTTCGGGCGGTCTGCACGGCGTAGGTGCGTCGGTTGTAAACGCACTTTCCGAGTGGCTTGAGGTTAAGGTATGCGACGGCGAGGACGTTTATTTTCAGCGTTACGAAAGAGGTAAAATTATCACTCCTCTTGAAAAAATCGGCAAGTCAGACGTAAAGGGAACAGAAGTCAGATTCAAGGCTGACCCCGAGGTGTTCAAGGAAACGACTGTTTACGATTACTCTGTGCTTGAAAGACGTCTGCGTGAACAGGCGTTCCTCAATGCAGGTGTTCATATTGAGCTTCGTGACGAGCGTGACACGGAAAATATTATCAAAAACAACTTTGTTTACGAGGGCGGCATAAAAAGCTTTATCGAATTTATCCACAAAAAACGCTCGCTCGAGGTTATCCACCCAGACGTAATCTATTTTGCCGCAAAGAACGAGGAAGATACGATTGCAGTTGAAATTGCAATGCAGTACAACGAAAGCTACAACGAAAATATTTTAACATTTGCCAACAATATCCACACCACAGACGGCGGTACTCACGAGGAGGGATTCAAGCGTGCACTGACTTACGTTATGAACGACTACGCACGCAAGTTCGGCAAATTAAAAGACAACGATAAAAACCTCAGCGGTGAGGACGTAAGAGAGGGCCTGACTGCAATTGTCAGCGTAAAGCTTAAAGAGGCGCAGTTTGAAGGTCAGACCAAGGCAAAGCTAGGCAACACAGAGGTAAGAACAATGGTTGATAAGCTGATGCGTGAAAAGCTGTCGGTTTATCTTGAAGAAAATCCTGCCGTTGCAAAGGCAATTTTTGAAAAGTCGCTCGCTTCCGCAAGGGCAAGAGAAGCCGCAAGAAAGGCAAGAGAGAGCGTAAGAAGAAAGTCTGCGCTTGAATCGGCTCAGCTCCCCGGCAAGCTTGCCGACTGCCAGTCGAGGGACAGCAGTGAAACAGAAATTTTCATCGTCGAGGGTGACTCCGCAGGCGGCTCTGCAAAGGGCGGACGTGACAGAAGAATTCAGGCAATTCTTCCTCTCTGGGGTAAAATGCTCAACGTTGAAAAGGCAAGAATAGACAGAGTTTACGGCAACGACAAGCTTATGCCTGTAATTACCGCACTCGGAACAGGTATCGGCGACGATTTTGACATTTCAAAATTAAGATACGACAAGGTTATAATTATGGCGGATGCCGACGTTGACGGCTCGCACATCAGAACACTTTTGCTTACGTTCTTCTTCAGATATATGCGTCCTCTTGTAGAGCTCGGCCACGTTTATATTGCACAGCCGCCGCTTTACAGAATCACGAAGAACAAGGAGCATAAGTACGCTTATTCCGATATAGAACGTGACCAGATTTTGTCGCAGATTGAGGGCAAAACCGAAATTCAGCGATACAAAGGTCTTGGTGAAATGGACTCAGAACAGCTCTGGGAAACAACTATGAATCCCGAAACAAGACTTATGTTAAGAGTTGAACTCAGCGACGCCGAAGCCGCAGACGAAACCTTTACAATCCTGATGGGCGACAAGGTTGAGCCGAGACGAGATTTCATCGAAAAGAACGCAAAATACGTTCAGAATCTTGACGTCTGAGCGGTGTGCCACCGCAGGCAAATCGAGGTCGAGTGCCTCGACACGCAAATCGAGACGGATAGATTTGTTGTAAAGGAAAATACAATTGCCCGAATTTTAGGTTGATATATAGGTAATGTTTGTATTAAAGTCGTAGGGGACGGGTTCCTACACATCCCGAAACGTTACCGATATAGCGAGATAATATCAGAATACACTATCAAAAAGGGGTTGTGAAAATGCATTCTAGGTCAAAAATCACCGTAAGATATGCCGAAACCGACAAAATGGGAATTGCGCACCATTCAAATTATCCCGTCTGGTATGAGGTCGGCAGGTCTGATTATATAAAAATGTTCGGTACAAGCTACACAGAAATGGAAGAAGCAGGAGTAATGACTCCGCTGAGAAATCTCAACTGCCATTTCAAGCTTCCCGCCTGCTATGAGGACGAACTGATTATCCGCACGTGGTGTACTGCTATGACAGCCGCAAGAATTGAGTTTTCCTATACGGTAAAGCGCATTGAGCCCGACGGCAGTGAAACCGAGCTCGGCTACGGCTCAACAGAGCACGGCTTTGTTGATTCCAAAACCTTCAGACCCTGTAATGTCAAAAAAAGACTCCCCGACTTGTTTGAAAAGATTAATAATAATATAAAGCATTTTTAACAGTGTGAAATTTGGAGTGTGGAGTTTCAGTCGAGTAGATAGATTGCAATAATATATAAGTTATATTCCCGAATTTATTTATATTTGTGATATAAAAATGTAGGGAACGGTCTTGACCGTTCCGTTTTACAAAATATTAACTGTAATTCTGCGGAACAGTCAAGACTGTTTCCTACACTATTAATAATTACGCACTAAAACAGTTGTATAACCGATTTGAAAAATAATATCGATTTATATTCGAGGTAAAAATATGGATAATGAACGCAATGAACAATTGAATAATGCAAAAATTATTGACGTAGATTTACAAAATGAGATGCGCAAGAGCTTTCTCGATTACTCAATGAGCGTAATCGTTGCCCGTGCGCTCCCCGACGTTCGTGACGGACTCAAGCCTGTTCACAGACGTATTCTCTACACAATGTACGAAAGAGGTCTTGAACCGTCAAAGCCCTACCACAAGTGCGCCGATACGGTAGGTTCAGTGCTCGGTGCGTACCACCCTCACGGTGACGCTTCCGTTTACGACGCTATGGTCCGACTTGCTCAGGACTTCTCAATGAGATATATGCTTGTTGACGGTCACGGTAACTTCGGTTCAGTTGACGGCGACCCGCCTGCTGCTTACCGTTACACAGAGGCGAGAATGAGCAAAATCTCTATGGATATGCTCACGGATATCGACAAGGACACCGTTGATTTTATCCCGAACTACGACGACCGACTCAAAGAGCCTGTTGTATTGCCCAGCCGTTTTCCGAATCTTCTCGTAAACGGTTCAAGCGGTATCGCCGTCGGTATGGCTACCAATATTCCTCCGCACAACCTCGGCGAAACAATTGACGCAGTTTGTATGCTTATCGACAACCCCGATGCAGAGGTTGCCGACTTAATGGAGTGTATGCCCGGTCCCGACTTCCCGACAGGCGGAATTATTATGGGCAGAAGCGGAATTCGTGCCGCTTACGCAACCGGTAAGGGCAAAATTACCGTTCGTGCCAAGACGGAAATTGTCGAGGGTAAGAACGGCAGATTCAAGATTATCGTTACCGAGCTTCCGTATCAGGTCAACAAGGCAAGGCTTATTGAGCATATTGCCGACCTTGTAAAGGACAAGAAAATGGAGGGTATCTCGAACATCGAGGACCACTCCGACCGTCAGGGTATGCACATTGAAATCGACATCAAGCGTGACGCATCACCTCAGATTGTGCTCAATCAGCTTTTCTCGTTTACTCAGTTACAGATTACTTTCGGTGCAATAATGCTTGCAATTGTTGACGGCGAGCCGAAAATTCTTACGCTTAAGGAAATGCTTAAGTGCTACATAGATTTCCAAGAAGACGTTATCCGTCGCCGCACAGAATTTGACCTCAAAAAAGCAAAGGACAGAGAGCATATCCTTGAAGGCTTGAAAATTGCAATCGACTTTATCGACGAGGTAATTTCAATCATTAGACACAGCAAGGATTTGCCGACGGCAAGGACTTCTCTTATGGAGCGTTTCGGTCTTGACGAGATTCAGGCGCAGGCTATTGTTCAGATGCGACTCGGACAGCTCACAAATATGGAGCGTGCCAAGATTGAGGACGAAATTGCCGCATTGCAGGCAAAAATCAAGGAATTTACGGAAATTCTTGCAAGCGAAACAAGAAAGCTTGAAATTGTCAAGGAAGAACTCCTTGCAATCAGAAATAAATACGCTGACCCAAGACGTACCGAAATCTGCTCAATCAGCGGTGAGGTTGATATTGAGGACCTCATTCCGCAGGAGGAGTGCGTTCTCACGCTCACACAGTTCGGCTACGTAAAGCGACTCTCGGTTGATACCTACAAGATTCAGCGCAGAGGAGGCAGAGGCGTTTCGGGTATGTCACGCCGTGAAGAAGACGTTGCAACAGAAATGTTCATCATTAATTCTCACGACTACGTTCTGTTCTTCACCGACAAGGGCAGAGTCTACAGGCTCAAATGCTACGAGGTTCCTGAGGGTTCAAGGCAGTCAAAGGGCATTAATATTGCAAATCTTCTGCCGATTTCGCCCGACGAAAAGGTAACCTCAATGATAAGAGTGCCCGAGTTTGACGAGGACAAGTACCTGATTATGGTAACAAGACAGGGTATCATCAAGCGTATTGCGCTCAATGCGTACAATACGGCTCGTAAGGGCGGACTTATTGCGCTTGAGCTCAACGAGGGCGACGAGCTTGCGTGGGTAAGAATGACCGACGGCAATCAGCAGGTTATCGTTGCAACAAAGAAAGGCGTTGCAATCCGCTTTAAAGAAACCGATGTCCGTGAAATGGGCAGACAGGCAAGAGGCGTAAAGGCTCTCAAGCTCAAAGAGGGCGACTGCGTTGTCGGAATGAGCGTTGTGCGTGAGGGCGGACTTGTGCTGACTGTTTCCGAAACAGGCTACGGCAGACTTTCAAGCCCCGACGATTACCGTATTCAGAGCCGTGGCGGCAAGGGACTTACAAACTACCACGTTGAAAAGTACGGCGACGTTGCCGCAATCAAGGTTGTTGACCTCGACGACGATATTATCATCATCTCGCAGGAGGGCATAATCATCAGAATTGCCGCAGAGTCAATCAGAGTATGCTCACGTCCGTCAAAGGGCGTTACCGTTATGAAGATGAACGGCGATGACAAGGTTGTTACAATCGCACGTGCACCGCACGAATCGGAGGAAGAAAATTCCTAAACCGAGAATGAAACGGAAGAAACTGCAAAGGATAATTCCGTTGAGCAGGAAACACCCACAGACGAAAATAAAGAAAACGAATAAAAAAAGGGCGGATTTTATCCGCCCTAATCGTTATAGCAATTAATTGTGTGACAATTTACAATTGACAATTATTATGTAGGGAACGGTCTTGACCGTTCCGATTACCCATAGGTTAGCTGTAAGTCTGCGGAACAGTCAAGACTGTTCCCTACACTTTATTACAAAGCGTCACCAATATATCGATATAAATTCAGCAAACAAACCTTTCCAAATAACACGCACTATTACAAATTCGGAGATTTGCGTGTCGAGGCACTCGACCGACCCTCAATTCCGCATTACGCATTCCGAATTCCGAATTAAAAATTGAACCTAAATATGAAAAAAATAATAACTGCTTTACTTATAATATCAACCGTACTTTTGTGCGGCTGTAATGACAACAACAATTCAATAAACGTTGAACAGCCCGAAAAAATTGCAACGGGCGACCAGATATTTTCAGCAAAAAATGAAAACGCCGTTGAAGAAAGCGACAATGTAAACGGTATGCGCTTTACGCTTACGCTCCCTGAGTTTACCGAAAAGTACAACGAAATTGCAAGAAGAACTGATGGGATTCTTGCAATCAACAAGGAAAAATGGAAAGTAAACGGAGATGTGAAAACCGACACAAACGGCGTTGAAGTCCGCTACTATTACTATGATGAAACCGACACCAACTTTACCGTTACGGTAGAGGTGCAGACGGGTAAAATCATGAACATCGGGTGCGGAACAACAATGTCAAACTTCGTCGCGCAGGAAGATAATTCAAGCAACAGCGATAAAATTCTGAAAAAATCTGCAATTATGGCAGCGGCAGTCTGCCAGTTTCCGACCGACAGTCTGGACGTTTTGCAGGACATTTTCTACCGCACAACGTTTGACTCGAGCAGTTCGTTCTGGTATCAGGGCTTTATTTTTACGCTGAGCACTCAGGAAAATAAGTCCGACAGCGAAAAAAGCGTTATGCTCCTGCGTGTTTTCCCAGTAAAAGACGAGCTCAAGGACGAGTGGAAGGTGACTGACTACGAGGCCTACGCCGCATCAGCGCCCGCAGCAACGGAATAAGTTAATTTAATTCGGAATTCGGAATGCGTAATTCGGAATTAGACAGACAATAATTAACATTTCCTATGCATTCGTAGGGACACGTCGCGCCGTGTCCGCAGTAGCGATGAAACTTAACCAATTAAACCATAATTATAGAGTAAAACAAACCTTTCCGTAGGGGACGGCTTCCCAGACGTCCCATATGTATAAATTGTAAATTATAAAGGGGTAATATATATGATAACTCTGACTGAAACAGATATAATTCAGCTTTTGCGAAAAAATAATTTAAACGCAGATACGTTGCAGGAAAACATCGTTCATATGCTTATGAAAAAAAAGCTTAAGGTTGCAACAGCCGAAAGCTGCACAGGCGGACTCATAAGCGAGCGCATAACACGTGTGAGCGGTTCAAGCGAGGTTTTCAACTGCGGAATATGCTCCTACGCAAATGAAATCAAACACAAGGTCCTCGGTGTAAGCGAGGAAACACTAAACGTGCTCGGAGCAGTTTCGGCAGAAACGGCAATTCAGATGGCTGAGGGCGTAAAAAAGCTGTCCGGTGCCGACATAGGAATCAGCACAACGGGAATTGCAGGACCAACAGGCGGAACTCCCGAAAAACCCGTCGGTCTTGTGTACTGCGGAGTATGCACAAAAAACAAAACTTATGCATTAAAGCTCGATTTCAGCCTTGCTTCAAACAGGGCTGACGCACGGAATTACATCCGAAAACTTACTTCTGATGCGGCTTTATTCACAATTTTAAACATTATTTATGAGCAAATGTAAAACAAAGTTATAATAAAGTAAGAATTCCAAAAAAAACTTGTAAAAAAAACGTTTATGTGCTAATATTATATTGATACTGTGAAGCTGTGGGGTGTGGTGCGCCCAAACGCAGTGTACCCGAACTTTGCAGAGTTTAAAATTTAATATCCGTCAGAATGGAGTTGATTTTTATGGCTAGAAGCGCAGGTATTCTTCTTTCGATTACTTCGCTTCCGTCCCCCTACGGAATCGGCACCATCGGCAAAGAGGCCCGCAAGTTTGCTGACTTCCTCAAAAAGGCAGGTCAGACTGTTTGGCAGATTCTCCCCGTTGGTCCGACAAGCTACGGCGATTCACCGTACCAGTCATTTTCAACCTACGCAGGCAATCCCTATCTGATTGACCTCGACACTCTCTGCGACGAAGGTCTTGTTACCAAAGAGCAGATTGAAAGCTTTGACTGGGGCAGTAACAATGCCGAAGTTGATTATGAAAAAATTTACAACAGCAGATTCGAAGTTTTGAAGATTGCTTACAACAACTTCAAAAAGCTCAGCAAGGATGAGCAGAAAGCCTTTTCGTCATTCAAGCGCAAAAACTGCAAGTGGCTGAAAAACTATGCGCTTTATATGGCTGTTAAAAAGAGCTTTAATATGGTTTCGTGGACCGAGTGGCCTGATGAAGAAATCAAAATGCACGAAGAAGCGGCTGTTAAGCGTTACGAGCGCAAGCTCAAGGACGACGTTGACTTCTGGAAGTTCGTTCAGTTCAAGTTCTACGAGCAGTGGGAGTCCTTCCGTGCATATGTTAACGGACTTGGAATCAAGATTCTGGGCGATATGCCTATCTACGTTGCAATGGACAGCGCAGACACATGGGCAAATCCCGAGTTGTTCCAGCTCTATGACGACGGTGACCCGATTGCGGTTGCAGGCTGTCCGCCCGACTATTTCTCCGAAACAGGTCAGCTCTGGGGCAATCCTCTCTACGACTGGGACTACCTTGAACAGACAGATTATGAATGGTGGTTTGAGCGCATCAAGGCGGCTTCAAAGCTGTATGACATTACAAGAATCGACCACTTCAGAGCTTTTGCAAGCTACTATTCAATTCCGTATCCTGCCGAGAACGCAATCAACGGCGAATGGGTGGTAGGTCCGAGAATCAAGTTCTTCAAGATGATGGAAGAAAATCTGGGCAAGATTGACATTGTTGCAGAGGACCTTGGTACTCTTACTCCCGACGTAACCGAGCTTATGGAGCAGACAGGCTATCCGGGTATGAAGGTTCTTGAATTTGCTTTTGACAGCGGCGAGGAAAACGACTATCTGCCGCATAAATATACAGAAAACTGCGTAGTTTACACAGGTACTCACGACAACGACACCCTTATGGGCTGGGTTGAAACTGCTAATCCCGACGATGTTGCCTACGCAAGAAGTTACTGCAAAATGGCTGAGGACGAGCCTTTTAACTGGGGACTTATCCGCACAGCTTACGAAAGCAAGGCAGGAATGGCAATCGTTCCTATGCAGGATATTTTAGGTCTTGGCAAGGACGCAAGAATGAACACTCCGTCAACTCTCGGCGGAAACTGGACATGGCGACTTGAAAGCGATGCTCTCACAGAAGAGCTTGCAGATAAATTAAAAACAATGTCTGTAAATAGCGGACGACTGGAGGACTAAACAATGGGTAATATTATGGAAAAGCTTGAACTCACAGCACAGTCTATGTATTGCAAAAAGGTTGAAGAGCTTACTCCTTCCGAGCTTCATCTTTCTCTCGGCAAGGCTGTTATGGGCGAAATTGCAGATAACTGGGCTAAGAGCAAGGCTAAACACAACAGCGAACGCAGAGCTTACTATTTCTCAGCAGAGTTCCTTATGGGCAGAATGATGTATAATAACCTCTACTGCCTCGGAATCCTTGAGGACGTTAAGAAGATGCTCAAGAAAAAGGGCGTTGACATCAACGTATTTGAGGATATCGACGACGCTGCTCTCGGTAACGGCGGTCTCGGCAGACTCGCAGCCTGCTATCTTGACAGTGCTGCAACTCAGGAAGTTCCGCTTGACGGCTACGGCATCCGCTATAAATACGGTCTTTTCAAGCAGCTTATCGAAGACGGCTATCAGGTAGAAGTTGCCGACAACTGGCAGAAATTTGAAGACCCCTGGTGCATCAGAAAAGAGGACGAGGCTGTAACAGTTTCCTTTAAGGACCAGACTGTTAAGGCTGTTCCCTACGATATGGCTGTTATCGGCTGTAAGACAGACAACATCAACACACTCCGTCTGTGGCAGGCTGAGGCTGTAAACGATTTTGACTTTACTGCTTTCAACAACACAGAGTACGACAAGGCTGTTAAGGAGAAGAACGACGCTGAGAACATCTCAAAGGTTCTTTATCCCAACGATAACAAGTACGAGGGCAAGGTGCTCCGTTTAAAGCAGCAGTATTTCTTCTGTTCTGCTTCACTTCAGGACATTATGCGCCGCTACAAGGCTAAGCACGGCAACGACTTCAGCTTCTTTGCAAAGGAAAACGCAATTCAGCTTAATGATACACACCCCGTATCATGCGTTCCCGAGCTTGTAAGACTTCTTCAGAACGAAGGTCTTAGCTTTGACGAGGCATTCGAAATCGCAAGAAAGACATGCTCATACACTAACCACACAGTTTTAGGCGAGGCTCTTGAAAAGTGGCCTGCTGACCTTATGACTCAGGTTATCCCCGAAATTTACCACATCATCTGCCTTATTGCAAACAAGTGTCAGGAAGAACTTACTGCAAAGGGCGTTTCCGAGGAAATGAAGGCTAAAATGCGCATTATCGACGGCAACGTTGTTCATATGGCAAGACTTGCAACTTATGCCGCTACTTATGTAAACGGTGTTGCACAGCTCCACACTGAAATCCTCAAGGACGACGTTCTCAAGGAGTGGTATCAGGTATATCCCGAGAGATTCCAGAACAAGACAAACGGTATTACACAGCGCCGTTGGTTAGGTCTTTGCAACCCCGAGCTTTCTGCTCTTATCACAGAAAAGGTTGGCTCTGACGAGTGGCTCACAGACCTTTCACTCATCTCAAAGCTCAACGACTGTATGGACGCAAGAACAATTACAAAGTTCAACAACATCAAGAAGAAGAAGAAGGTTCAGCTTGCCGAGTACATTAAGAAGATGGACGGCTTTGACATCAACCCCGATTCTATCTACGACGTTCAGGTTAAGCGTCTCCACGAGTACAAGAGACAGCTCCTTAACGCTTTCTCCATTATGACAATCTACTTCAGATTAAAGGAGAAGAAGCTCACTAACTGGACTCCTACAACATTCATCTTCGGTGCAAAGGCTGCTCCCGGTTACGCAAGAGCAAAGGCAATCATCAAGTACATCAACGAGATTGCAAATCTTGTAAACAACGACCCCGATACAAAGGATCTCCTTCAGGTTTACTTCATTTCAAACTACAACGTTTCCTACGCTGAAAAGATTGTTGTTGCCGCTGATATTTCAGAGCAGACTTCAACAGCAGGTCTTGAGGCTTCGGGTACAGGTAATATGAAGTTTATGCTCAACGGTGCAGTTACACTCGGCACATATGACGGTGCTAACATCGAAATTGCAGAGTGCGCAGGCGAGGAGAACGAGTACATCTTCGGTGCAAGAGTTGAGGATATCGAAAGACTTAAGAAAGAGGGCTATAACCCCAAGGCTCTTTACGACGCTAACCCCGAAATCAAGAGAGTTATCGATACACTTATCGACGGCACATTTGATGATGACGGCGCTCAGGGCGAGGGCAGCTTCAAAGAACTCCACGACGCACTCCTCAAGGGTACATCATGGCAGGAGGCTGACCACTACTTCCTTATCTATGATCTTCCCCTTTATGTTGACGCAAAAATCAAGGCTAACGCTGATTATGCAGACAGAAAGGCATTCGGTAAGAAGTGCCTGATGAACGTTGCTAACGCAGGCAAGTTCTCATCAGACCGTGCTATCATAGAGTACGCTAAGGAAATCTGGCATACTTCCTACAAGGGTATGAAGAAATAATTTAGCCGAAAATTCGGCTCGCAATATGCAAATACAAGTCGGGCTGACCGTTTTTGGTCAGCCCGATTTTGTTTTTATTAAACTTGATTAATTAAAATTACAGATTGTAATTTAGCTAAATCATAATTTAGCGTTGGAATTATAGCAACGTTGACGTAGGGACACGGCGAGCCGTGTCCACACAAAAATTGCAATGCAATTTTTGTGAATGGAACGTGTAGGAACCCGTCCCCTACGGAAAGGTTTGTTAGTCAAAATAATTTTGATATAATCGGTTGCGTTTGATAGTCAACACGGACACGGCACGCCGTGTTCCTACGACCTTAAAGGAAACGTTTGAATTATATCCGTAGGGGACGGCATCTCTGACGTCCCTAAACGCCACCTATATATCAGCTTGAAATTCGGGCAACCGTTATTTCAAAACAATCCGATTTTTCCACCCGATTTGCCCGTCGAGGCACTCGACAAATTATGGTTTATCATATTCTATATGGAGGTGCTTTTATATGTCTAACGCTCTCTTGTCCTTAGCAGGTATTGAATTTTACGCATTTTTAATTCAATTTGCACTTTTTATTCTTCAAGTGATTTCATTATGGTTTCTGTTTAAAAAGGCAAATGTCGCAGGGTGGAAGGGTATTATCCCGATTTACAACATCTATAAAATGTATCAGATTGTATGGGAAACAAAATTTTTCGGTCTGGAATTTGCACTTTTAATCGTGCGTAATGTAATTCTGTACTTAATTAAGAACGTTTTTGTTACAGGTGCTTTTTCAATGGTGCTGTCAGCAGTACAGACTATACTATTGCTTTTGGTCTGTGTAATTGACTTTTTCTTCTGCCGTCACATTGCTTTTTCATACGGAAAGGGCACAGGCTTTGCAGTCGGACTGTTTTTCCTCTATCCGATTTTCATTCTGATTCTCGCACTCGGCAATTCAAGATTTGTAGGCAAAAGATAATTTAAAAATTTCACACATTATATTAAAACGGAGCACCGCTGATATGCGATGCTCCGAATTTTTATGCTTGTAAATCTTAAATTACTTGAAATACTTAACGCCGCTTTCAAAAATCTGCTGGTCTTTTGCAAACGGTACGTTCTTGTAGAGGTTTTCGCCCTTTCTTTCGCTGTGTCCCATCTTGCCAAGCACACGTCCGTCGGGAGAAGTGATACCCTCGATTGCACATACAGAGCCGTTTACATTGTATGCAATATCCGAGCTGGGCTTGCCGTTCAAGTCAACGTACTGCGTAGCAATCTGTCCGTTTTCTGCAAGTGCTTTAACGGTTTCGGCGTCAGCCATAAATCTGCCCTCGCCGTGTGATACGGGAACTGCGAATACGTCGCCTGCGTTCACGTTTGCAAACCACGGTGACTTGACCGAAGTAACTCTTGTGTACGCCATATGCGAAATATGTCTGCCGATTGTGTTGAAGGTCAGAGTCGGGTCAGTCGGCTTTAACTCACGGATTTCGCCGTAGGGAACAAGTCCGAGCTTGATTAAAGCCTGAAAACCGTTGCAGATACCGAGCATAAGACCGTCACGGTTCTTTAACAGCTCGTTTACAGCCTCGGCAATTCTCGGATTGCGGAAGGTTGTCGCAATGAACTTGCCCGAGCCGTCAGGTTCGTCACCGCCGGAGAATCCGCCGGGGAGCATAATCATCTGCGAGGTCTTGATAATCTGCTCCATTCTGTCGATTGTCTCCTCAATTCCCTTTGAGGTGAGGTTCTTGACAATCAGCATTTCAACCTCTGCGCCTGCCTTTTCAAAGGCTCTTGCTGTGTCAACCTCGCAGTTTGTGCCGGGGAATACGGGGATAAATACCTTCGGTTTTGCAACCTTTATCGCCGGTGATTTTGTATTTCTTTCTGTATATAATCCTGCATTGACTTCAATTTCAGGGCATTCTGCCTGCGTCGGGAATACTTTTTCAAGCGGAGCAGTCCACTTTTCAATGATTTCAGAAATTTCAGCCGACTTTTCGCCCATCGCAACTTTTCCGTCATCTGTAATTACACCCAAATCATAGCTTAATACACTGCTGTCAAGCTCTGCACCGTCTGCAAGCTCAAGCACAAGCGAGCCGGAAAGCGGAGCAAAAAGCTCGTCATTTGTAAGCTCCTTTGTAAACTTAAATCCGTATCCGTTACCAAAGCAAGCCTTGCAAACGCTTGCGCAAGCGCCGCCCTCTTTAACAACGGATGCCGAAAGCACTTTGCCGCTCTCGCAGAGTGCGAAAACAGCATTATACATTGCAATAAGCTTGTCCCAGTCGGGCATAAGAGTTTCTTTGTTTTCGGGAACAGGAACGTAGATTACCTTTGAGCCTGCGTTCTTGAACTCGGTGGAGATTGTCTTTGATGCCTTTGTCATTGCAACGGCAAAGCTAACGAGTGTGGGGGGAACGTCAATATCTTCAAACGTACCCGACATACTGTCCTTGCCGCCGATTGACGGAAGTCCGAGCTTGAGCTGAGCCTCCATTGCACCGAGCAGTGCTGCGGCAGGTTTGCCCCAACGTGAGGGAACGTCCTTTAATCTTTCAAAATATTCCTGAAATGTAAGTCTTGCTGTCATTGGGTTTGCACCGATTGCAAGGAGCTTTGAGAGCGACTCAACAACTGCGTAAGCCGAGCCGTGGAACGGACTCCAGCGTGAAACGCCGGGGATAAAGCCAAAGCTCATTGCGGTTGCGTCGTCGGTTTCGCCCTTTTCAAGCGGAATTTTAGCCGCCATAGCCTCCTGCGGAGTGAGCTGGGTTTTGCCGCCGAACGGCATAATTACCGTAGCCGCACCGATTGAGGAGTCAAAACGCTCTGCAAGACCGATTTGCGAGCAAACCTCAAGTCTGCCCATATTTTCACTAACTGCCTTTTCAAACGGCATATCTCTGAGAACTTCGGGGCACTTTTCTCTGTAGCAGTCCTCTGCTTTTGGAGCAGTGATATAAGCCTTTGCAACCTGAGTAACGCCGTTTGTATTTAAGAATTCACGGCTGAGGTCAACGATTTTGTCGCCTCTCCAGTTCATAGTGAGTCTGGGATTCTCGGTTACAACTGCAACAGCGGTAGCCTCAAGGTTTTCCTTTTCAGCCTCGCTGATGAATTTTTCAACATCGTTTTTATCAAGAACGACAGCCATTCTCTCCTGACTTTCGGAGATTGCAAGCTCCGTACCGTCAAGACCGTCATATTTCTTCGTCACCATGTCAAGGTCAACCGTCAGACCGTCTGCAAGCTCGCCGATTGCAACGCAGACGCCGCCTGCGCCGAAATCGTTGCATCTTTTAATCAGCTTTGCAACGTCGGGATTTCTGAACAGACGCTGAATCTTACGTTCTGTGGGAGGATTACCCTTCTGTACCTCTGCACCGCAGGTTTCAATTGAGCTTTCTGTGTGAGCCTTTGACGAGCCTGTTGCGCCACCGCAGCCGTCACGTCCCGTTCTGCCGCCGAGAAGTACGATTACGTCGTCGGGAGCAGGAACTTCACGGATTACGTTTTCCTTGGGTGATGCGCCGATAACTGCGCCGATTTCCATTCTCTTTGCAACGTAGCCCTTGTCGTAAAGCTCAACAACCTGTCCTGTTGCAAGACCAATCTGGTTGCCGTAGGAGCTGTAGCCCTGAGCCGCACCTGTTGTAATCTTTCTTGACGGGAGCTTGCCGTGCATTGTGTCCTTGAACGGAATTGTCGGGTCGCCCGAGCCTGTTACACGCATAGCCTGATAAACATATGAACGTCCCGAAAGCGGATCACGGATTGCACCGCCCAGACAGGTAGCCGCACCGCCGAAAGGCTCGATTTCAGTCGGGTGGTTGTGGGTTTCGTTCTTGAACTGAACAAGCCATTTTTCTGTTTTGCCGTCGATTGTAACGGGAACTTCAATTGAGCAGGCGTTGATTTCGTCGCTTTCGTCGAGGTCGGGGATAAGTCCTTTTTTCTTTAAGGACTTCATACCGATTAACGCCATATCCATAAGCGATACGATTCTCGTTGTGTCCTTGCCGTAAACTTCATCTCGTGTGTCGTAGTATTCCTGCAAAGCGTCCTCGATAACCTTGCCGAGAGCGTTCTTCTCAACCTCAACCTCGCTTAATCGTGTGAGGAATGTTGTGTGACGGCAGTGGTCCGACCAGTAGGTGTCGATAACACGCAGTTCTGTAACGCTGGGGTCACGCTTTTCTGTATCACGGAAATAGTCACGGCAGAATTTGAGGTCTGCAAGCGTCATTGCAAATCCCATTGAGCCGTAGTAGTCAGCCATTTCTTCGTCATTCCATTTTATAAAGCCTTCAACACGCTTAACGTCATCGGGAACGGGAATTTCCATATCAAGCGTTTCGGGCTTTTCAAGAGAGGCAAGACGGCTTTCAACGGGGTTGATGAGGTATTCCTCAACCTTTGTAAGCTCGTCGTTTGTTATGTCGCCTTTAAGAGCGATAACTCTTGCAGTCAGCACCTTGCATCTGTCGCCCTGAGTAAGGAGCTGAACGCACTGCTCGGCAGAGTCGCCTCGCTGGTCGTACTGACCTGGGAGATACTCCATAGCAAAAACCTTCCAGCCGCTTTCAACAGGCAGAGTTTCCTCGTAGATAACGTCTGCGTTCGGCTCGGAAAGCACAATGCCCTTTGCCTTGTCATATTCGTCCTTTGTAAGTCCCTCAATATCGTAGCGCACAACGTAGCGCAAGTCGGTAACGGACTTCATACCCAGATTGTGGCGGATATCCCACAAGGTCTGCTTTGCAAGGACGTTAAAACCGTCTTTTTTCTCAACAAATAATCTTATTACGTCTGACATAATTTATCTGCCTCCCGTATTTTATATTCCTCTATATAATAACACGGAAAAGGAGCGTTTTATTTCATTTATAGCAAAAAGGCGTTTTTATTAGAGTGGAGTTTGGAGTTGTTTTTTAATGCGGAATTCGGAATGCGTAATGCGGAATTGAGGGTCGGTCGAGTGCCTCGACACGAAGATTTCCAAATTTATAATAATGCGTGTTGTTCGGAAATGTATGTTCGCTCAATTTATATTGATATTTCGGTAACGTTTCGGGACGTGTAGGAACCCGTCCCCTACGGAAATGTTTGTTTGTAACGATAATGATAAATTAATCGGTAAAGTTTGATAATTACAGCGGACACAGCACGCCGTGTCCCTACGACTGTAAAATAAACGTTTCCTCTATATCCGTAGGGGACGGCTTCCCAGACGTCCCTATGCATAAATTGTTCAACAATTTATGCATTATGGCGAACACAGTTCGCCGCTAATAAAAAAAACGGAGCACCGTTTTTAACGATGCTCCGACTTGAATTTATAAAATCAATAGTTTTCCGGCTTAACCTGGAAATAGCTCTGCGGATGTGCGCAAACGGGGCAAACCTCGGGAGCTTTTTTGCCGATGCAGATGTGACCGCAGTTGATGCACTGCCAGATAACGTCTTCGTCCTTTGAGAATACGATGTCGCCCTTAACGTTTTCAAGGAGCTTTTTGTAGCGTTCCTCGTGGTGCTTTTCAACCTCTGCAACTCTGTCAAAGAGGTCGGCAATGTAGTCAAAGCCTTCTTCTCTTGCTTCCTTGGCAAAAGTGGGATACATATCTGTCCACTCGTAGTTTTCGCCTGCGGCGGCGTCCTCAAGGTTAACTTCAGTTCCCTGAATACCGTCGTGGAGGAGCTTAAACCACATTTTAGCGTGTTCCTTTTCGTTAGCGGCTGTTTCTTCAAACAAATTAGCTATCTGAACATAGCCGTCCTTCTTTGCCTTTGAAGCATAGTATGTGTACTTGTTTCTTGCCATTGATTCGCCTGCAAAAGCGGCTTCAAGATTTTTTTCGGTTTTTGAACCTTTTAACTGCATAGTTATCTCTCCTTATTTTTAAAATTATTACAATGTTGTGAATGGGACGTCTGGGAAGCCGTCCCCTACGGAAATGTTTGTTTTCCTTTATAATTACAAATTAATCGGTAAAGTTTGTTTGCCACTGCGGACACGGCACGCCGTGTCCCTACGACTGTAAAGGAAACGTATGTGCGAACTCGTCGCTCACAAAAAACGTTACCTATACATCAATCTTTAATTCGGGCAAACGTTTTAACCTGATTATCCGACTTTTCCACTCGAATTGTGTGTCGAGGTACTTGACCTACATTTTCTCAAAGTCCGATGCGGGGTGCTTGCAAATCGGGCATATATAGTCCTCGGGCAACTCGTCCCCCTCGTAAACATATCCGCAGATTTTGCAAACCCAGCGGGTTTTTTCGCTTTTCTTAGCTTCGGGCTTTGGCTTTATGTTCTTGTGGTAGTATGAGTAGGTTGCGCTCGCATTGTCCGACAGAACTTCGGCGTCCTCAACCTCGGCAATAAAAACGTAGTGAGTGCCTACGTCAACGGTGTCAACAACTTTTGCAGAGAAGAACGCATTTGTGCCCTCGGTTACATAGTTTATGCCGTTGGGCGCAGTTTTATACCCTGCAAATCCGCTGAACTTGTCGGTATCTCTGCCGCTTGCAAAGCCGAAACGCTTGAACAAGTCGAACTTTGCCGACTCGTCAATACAGCTTACGTTGAACTTACCCGATTTTAAAATCATATCGGTTGTAAAGTTATCCTTGTTTACTGTGATTGAAATTTTGACAGGCGTTGAAGTTACCTGCATAACGGTGTTGATGATACAGCCGTTCTGCTTTGAGCCGTCGGCTGTTGTCAGAACAAACAAACCGCAGGCAATGTTATATATAGCTTTATTATTCATATTAACCTCCTTTGTATTTGTATATATTATACAAATTAATTATATTCCTATATTTTTTATTTGTCAATGCCTTTATTTCTTTAAAAAAGTTGAATTATATGAAAAAGTTATCTCGACCGTTAAGTTGATATATCGGTAACGTTTTGGGACGTGTAGGAACCCGTCCCCTACGAAATTAATTTTAAACGTTTCCTATATATCCGTAGGGGACGGCTTCCCAGACGTCCCGTTTCATAAATTGCAACGCAATTTATGAAATATGGCGAACACAGTTCACCGCTACAGTATAATACCAATCGTCTTTTTATATCGTATGGGCGACCCTGTGTGGTCGCCCGAAACGTCAAATAATTTTGTTAATTAAATTCTAAAATCAGCATTTCACAGCTCAGCGGGCCGACATACAGCTTGCCGTTTTCAAGCCTTGAGCCGAACAGCGGCTTTGCGTCTGCATATCCCGGCGGCGGGTCAATCACAACGCCCCTGTCATATAGATTGAACGTGCAGAAAATTGCCGAGTGATCGTCGTGGCGGATATACTCAAGCCTGCGTTCCTTTGCATAGACATTGATAAATTCTCCGTCCCAGAGTGCAGAGCAGGATTTGCGCAGATTGCCGAGCTTTTTGTGCCATTCGATAAGCTCTTTGTTTTCTCTGCCCCAAGGGTAACAGCAGCGGTTGAACGGGTCACGGTAACCCTCCATTCCAGCCTCGTCACCATAGTAAACGCACGGAAAACCGGGGAGAGTGTACTGCATTGCGGCGGCAACCTTGTAAATTTTGATTCCCATTTCACGCTGTTCTTCCGACAGATGAGTTTCCGCCTGCCAGCGGCGGTCACGTCCGTTGAGCGGCTCGCCTGCAATCATAGTGAGCGCACGCTCTGTGTCGTGAGTTGAAAGCGAGTTCATAAGCACACGCAGAACGGGACGTGGGTAGTTCTCAATTACACTCATAATCGTGCTCATAGTACAGCGTGCGTCCTGACCTTTGCAGAAGTCGAGAATTGCGTTTCTGAAAACATAGTTCATAACCGAGTCAAGCTGTTCGCCGAGCAGGAATTTACGCCTTGCGCCGTAGCTTTCCTTGTTGCTTGCGTCCTCCCAGACTTCGCCCACGATGAAAGCCTCGGGGTTTTCCTCCTTAACGGACTTGCGCAGATTTTCGATGAATTCGTCGGGGAGCTCGTCGGCTACGTCAAGGCGCCAGCCTGAGTTTCCGTAGCGCATATATTTGCGTACAATGCCGTCTTTTCCGTTGATATATTCGTTGAATTCGGGCGAGGTTTCAATTACCTCGGGGAGCGTGTAAAAGCCCCACCACGAATTGTAGTTGTCAGGCCACTCGTTGAATTTGTACCAGCTGTAGTACGGCGAATTTTTGTCACGGTAAGCACCGCCGTTGCCGTATCTGCCCGAACGGTTAAAGTAAACGCTGTCGGAGCCTGTGTGCGAGAACACACCGTCGTTTATGATGTGAATTCCACGCTTTTTTGCCTCCCTGCAAAGCTCCTTGAAGTCCTCGTCAGTGCCCAGAATCGGGTCAACGTGCGAGTAGTCGCCCGTATCGTAGCGGTGATTTGAGTAGGCTTCACCTATGGGGTTGAGGTAAATACAGCTTACGCCGAGTTCTTCAAGGTAGTCAAGCTTCTGCGTAATTCCCTTGAGGTCGCCCATAAAGAAGTCGCTGTTTGTAATTTCGCCGTTTTCGTCCGGCTCCCATTTTGGCAGAGCGTACCAGTCCTCGTTGCGTGTAAAATCTGTGCGCTTGAGATTCTTTTCCTCTCCGCTGAAATTAAAGCGGTCGGGAAAAATCTGATACATAACTCCGCCGACGGGCCATTTTGGAGTAGTAAACCCCTTTTTGTAGCAGGTAATCTGCCAGCTCCTGCCGGGCGAGGGCTCAATTGTGCTTATGTTATATGGGTCAGACGGCACAATGTAGCGGATTCCCTCATTTGTGTGAAGCTTGAATCCGTACCAGTAAAGACCGATTCTGTCGGGAGTAAAAGAGCACTCCCAGATTTCGGTGTCATCGTCAAACGTGCCTGCCCAGAGAAAATTTGTAAAAACCCAGTTGTAGTCGTAGTCGTACTTTACGCAAAGTTCGGCTTTCTGAGTTTTAAGCCTTCTCGGAACGAGTATGCGCAGAAAAATTTTAGTATCCTGCTCAACTGCGCCGAACGGTGAACGGTAATATAATTTTTGTGAGTCAAAAGGAACGGGCATAAAATCACTTCCTTGTAATCAATAATATTCATATTACGCAAAAATGTTTTTGATAAACATAAAATAAACATAAAATTATTCTCACTCATTTTACCACAAATGTGTAAAAAATTCAAACAAATTTAAGTAATTTATGGAAAATTCGTCAAAGCAACAATATTTAGTAAAAAATTCCGTAAATATCAAAAATACCCTTTTATATTTCTCGGTTTTATATTATAATTATAATATCTGTAATTATATGCAAAATAACGGTATGGGTGGGATTGAAATGGTAAAAAAAAGAGTCAGCGTTCAGATTGAGGGCAGGAGCTATGCGCTGATAACCTCTGACGATGAAAAGTACGTTGAGTCCGTTGCCGACGAAATCACAAAGCGAATTCGCAAGGCGGCTCAGTCGAGCAAGCACCTTGACACTCGTGACTGCGCAATTCTTGTTGCACTCGACTTGTGCGACGACAGAAACAAGGCGCAGAGGAAGAACAAGGATATTGTCGGCAAGGCTGACAAAATTATTCAGAACACTAATGAGCTCAGCAAATCCTGCAAGGAATACAAGGAAAGACTTGCCGAGGCTATTAATGAAAACACGAGCCTTACAAGAAGAATCAGAGTGCTTGAAGAACAGCTCAGAGTTCTTTCAAAGGAAAACGGCGAGCTTAAAAATCAGCTTGAAAAGTGCGGAAAGCTTGAAGAAGTTGAAAAAGCAATGCAGGAAGAAAAGGCTGAAAAAGCAAAAAACGGCTTTGAAATGAAGCAGTATTCTCTGTTTGACAAGGACGATAAAAAGAAAAATGCAAAAAATTGAGATTCTCGCTCCCGCAGGCGGATATGACAGCCTTGTTGCGGCGGTAAGGAGCGGAGCAGACGCAGTTTATCTGGGTGAAAAGTCGTTTTCTGCCAGAACTTCTGCAAAAAATTTTGATGACGACGAGCTGAAAAAAGCCGTCGCATATTGCCACGTTCACGGTGTAAAGGTTTATGTTACGATAAATACGCTGATTTTTGACGACGAGTTTGAACAGCTTAAAAAGGCAATTGTATCAGCCGCCGAGGCAGACGCAGACGCTCTGATTGTTCAGAATCAGGGTGTAGCAAGACTTGCAAAAAAGATTGCGCCAAAGCTCCCGCTGCACGCCTCAACTCAGATGAGCGTTCACACCGCATCGGGCGTTCGTGCACTGTATGAAATGGGATTCAAGCGAGTTGTGCTCTCCCGTGAAATGAGCAAATACGAAATCAAAAAATGCGCTGAAATCCCCGTTGAGCTTGAGGTTTTTGTGCACGGTGCGTTGTGTATGAGCGTGTCGGGACAGTGCTATTTCAGCGCAATGCTCGGCAGTCGCAGCGGCAATCGCGGAGCTTGTGCACAGACGTGCAGGCTTCCGTTTGCAGTCGGCAAAAACAAGGACGGCTACGCACTCAGCCTTAAAGATAACAGCCTGATAAATCATATAAGCGAGCTTGAAGAAATCGGCGTTACCTCGGCAAAAATTGAGGGCAGAATGAAACGCCCCGAGTACGTTTCCGCCGCCGTAAGAGCATGCAGGGAACAGCGTGACTTCGGCTTTGTCAGCGACGAAACCGGAAAGACGCTGAGGGGAGTTTTTTCACGGACAGGCTTTACCGACGGCTATTTTACGGGCAGGCTCGGCAGAGAGATGTTCGGCACACGCACAAAAAGCGACGTTGTTTTAGCCGACGAAAAGCTGTTTTCTACAATTAGACAGACGTACAAGGACGAAATTCAGAATGTTTTAATCAGCGGAAAATTCACAGCAAGGCTCGGTGAAAATCCCGTACTTGAAATAAGTGACGGAGAGCATACGGTTACCCAAAAATCCGACTTGCTCTGCGAAAAGGCAATTAAAACACCGCTTGATTTTGATAAATGCAAATCACAGCTTAGCAAAACAGGCGGTACGGCTTATAAATTTGAAAAGCTTGAAATTGAAATTGACAGCGACATTTCACTTCCGCTTTCTGCGCTGAATTCGCTCAGGCGAGAGGCTCTCGCAGAGCTTAACGAAAAGCGGAGTAAAGTGCATAGCTATACTATTAATAATGTAGAAATTTTTGAAAATATTCAGCCGTTTGATGGCAAAAAAAGAGCCGTTCGGGCAAGAACGGCAGGTACAAAAATCGGAAACGGCTTTAAAGAATGTGAGCTTGTTTTTGTTCCGCTGTTTTCCGACATAAGGGAAATTGAGCGGCTGAAAAACGAGGGTTTTACAATCGGCGTTGAAATTCCCCGTGGAATGTTCGGACGTGAAAAACAGATTGAAAATGCGCTTAAAAATGTAAAAGCAGTCGGAATAAGTGATGTTTTGTGCCACAATATCGGCGCACTTTATCTGGCAAAGTCGCTTGAAATGACGCTTCACGGCGGATTCGGACTCAATCTTGTCAACACCTACGATTTGCTCTGGACGCAGGAGTACGGACTAAAGAGCGTTGAGCTGAGCTTTGAGCTTACGTTTGAGCGCATTAACCGACTCGGCGGCACAATTGACAGGGGAATAATCAGCTACGGTTATCTTCCGCTTATGCTGTGTCGGAACTGCCCGAACAAGAGTAGTGGAATTGATTGCAAAACTTGCAAAAATCATTCAATGATGCAGGATAGAAAGGGCAAACGATTTTACCTTAAATGCAACGGTTGCTGCACCGAAGTGCTCAATTGCGTGCCTCTTTTTATTGCCGAAGAAGAAATTTCAAAACTTTCAACATCTTTTAACATTTTACGTTTTACTGTTGAAAACTATGTGGAAAACGTGGAAAACATTAAAGATTTCAATGGGTTTTCGATGTTAAAAGACAAATTCACACGAGGTTTATATAAAAGAGGTGTTGAATAAAATGTCAAAAGTGTTGAAAGACTTTAATTTTGAAAAAGGAATTATAAAAAATTCTTTTGACGAAAATTACAATTCAGTAATATTCTTAACGGAAATTTTAAAAAGGAATTAAAAAATATTTGTGAATAAATTATTCAAAATTTGCAGGAAATGAAGGATGGATAAAAATGGAACTTAAAATAAAAAAACTAAAGGAAAACGCAAAAATCCCCAAAAGAGCCACAACAGGCTCGGCAGGAATGGATTTATATGCCTGCATTGACGAGCCGATTACGCTTGCTCCCGGTCAGCTTGCAATCGTTCCTACGGGAATTGCAATCGCTTTGCCCGACAACACCTGTGCGGCGTTTCTCTACGCTCGCAGCGGTCTGGGCGTCAAGCACGGAATCTGCCTTTCAAACGGCGTCGGCGTAATCGACAGCGACTACAGAGGTGAAATCTGCGCAGGTCTTTGCAACGTTTCCGACAAGCCCTACACAATCGAGCCCGACGAGCGTGTGTGCCAGATGGTAATTGCGCCCGTGCTCACCCCCGATGTTGTCGAAGTTGACGAGCTTGACGACACCGACAGAGGTGAGGGCGGTTTTGGCTCAACAGGCAAGCATTAATTCGGAATTCGGAATGCGTAATTCGGAATTATCGTTCGGGAATATAGGTTGCAATAATATAAAGGGTTAATTCCCAAAGCGTTACCTATATATCAACATAAAATTCGGGCAACCGTTTTTGCTTAACTACCCGACTTTTCCACTCGATTTGCGTGTCGAGGCACTCGACTTACAGAACTCTTTCATACAGCATTTTTCGCATTTAGGACTGCGTGCGGTGCATACCGCTCTGCCGTGCAGAACAAGCCTGTGGCAAAAGTCGTTGCTCTCCTCGGGCGGCAGTAAATCCCGCAGAGCAAATTCAATCTTTTTCTGGTCCTTCAGATTGTGAAGTCCCAGCCTTTGCGTAATGCGTATGCAGTGCGTGTCCACAACTACGGCAGGCTTGCCGAAAATGTCGCCGCACACAAGGTTTGCGGTTTTTCTGCCGATTCCGGGCAGTTTTATCAAATCGTCAATATTGTCGGGCACTACTCCGCCGAAATCGTCACGCAGCATTTTTGCAAGCTCAACAATATCCTTTGACTTCGTCTTGTAAAGTCCGCAGCTTTTGATATACTCTGCAACCTCGTCAGCTGTTGAATTCGCAAAATCGTCAACCGTCTTGAACCTCTCAAACAGCGCAGGCGTTACCATATTAACCCTTGCGTCTGTGCATTGTGCCGCAAGGCGAGTAGCAATCAAGAGTTGGAGAGGGTCTGTATAGACAAGCGAGCAGATTGCCTCGGGATATTCTTTTTTCAAGGCGTTTACGGCGTTTAGCGCAATTTGTTTTTTCGTCAAAAAATCACCCCACTGATTTAAATTCGGAATTGTTTTAATCTTTTACTTTTTGATAATATTTTATCATATCCCGTTTTCTATTGCAATTATATTAGGAAACTGGTAGAATAAAATCAAATTTACTTACAAAATACGGACGGTGACTGCACTATGTATAAAAATTATATTTTTGACCTTTACGGAACCCTTATCGACATCAACACCGACGAGTGGTGCGACGACTTGTGGAAGAAAATGGCTATCCTTTACGGCTACAAGGGCGCACACTACACATATGACGAGCTCAACAGCGAGTACGACAGACTTGTCGAGCTTGAAAAAGCCGCTGTAAGAAAGCGCCACCCCGAATACAAGGTGGTTGACATTAAAATTGAAAAGGTTTTCAAAAAGCTCTTTACTCAAAAGGGCGTCAAGACAACAAAATCTCAGATTGCATTTATTGCCGAGGCTTTCCGCTGCTACTCGACAAAGTACATAAAGCTCTACGACGGCGTAATTGACTTGCTCGACACGCTCAAGGCAAAGGGCAGGAAGATTTATCTTCTCTCAAACGCTCAGCGTTACTTTACCGAAAACGAGCTCAATATGCTCGGACTTACCGGGTACTTCGACGGAATTTGCATAAGCTCCGACGAGGAATGTTCAAAGCCCGATTCCTGCTACTACAAAACGCTTTTCGACCGCTACGGCCTTGAAAAAAGCGAGTCGATTATGATAGGCAACGACTACCTTTCCGACATCGGCGGAGCGGCTGACTTCGGAATCGACAGCCTTTACATTCACCAGAGCATTTCACCCGAAATTGAGGGAGAACTCAGGAGCACCTACACGGTAATGGACGGCGACGTTTACAAAATTAAAAAGCTCACGGTAAAATAAAACATTCATAACAGTGCACCTTGCTGTATACAATATTAAAAACAGAAACAGCGAGGTCGAGTGCCTTGACACGCAAATCGAGCAGACAGGTTGATGCTATCAATTCTTTTTTGCCCGACCGTTTCGGAGCAGTTGACTTCAAAAAAACAGCGAGGTGAGAGAGTGGAAAACAAAATACCCGACAGCGAAAAGCTTGACCGCATCCACGACAAGAATATGAACGCCTGCTCAGCATATGACTGCACGGGACTTATTCCCTCGGCAATCACGGATGAGAGCGAAGCTGAATCGTATGAACAGCTTTATCCCTACCGTGTTCCGACAGCAGACGACAAAAACAAGGAATAAAACAACAACTTACTAACGCACACCGCAAAATACGGTGTGCGTTTTTATTTAATATAATACTTGAAATAAAACGCAATAAATATTATAATATAGGGTAAGTATCAATTAAAGGTGGTATTATTATGCCGTTTATTAATGTAAAAACAAACGTGTCGCTTGACGATACTGCAAAAAATACAATCGAAAGCCGTCTTTCAAAGGCAATTTCGCTTATCCCCGGCAAGAGCGAGGCATATCTTATGTGCGCTGTCGAGGATGAAATTTCGATGATGTTTCAGGGAAACAGCAACAAAAATATTGCGTTTGTCGAGGTTAAAATCCTCGGCAGTTCATCAAAGGACAATTACGGCAAGCTGACCGCCGAAATCTGCAATATTCTTAGCGAAGAAGCAGGAGTTGACGGTGGCAATTGCTATGTGAAATTTGAAGAAGTTCAGTACTGGGGTATGGACGGATTTATGTTCTGATAAACGGGTGATTTTATGAAAAGCTATCGCAAGGAGCTGTGGTTTAATGTACCTCAGCGCAGAAAAATTATACGCATTACCGAGGACGTTCAGAATGCAATTGACGAGAGCGGAATCAAAGAAGGTCTGGTTCTTGTAAACGCAATGAACATCACCGCCTCGGTTTTCATAAACGACGACGAAAGCGGACTTCACAGCGACTATGAACGCTGGCTTGAAAAGCTTGCTCCCGAAAAGCCGTACGATATGTACGCACACAACGGATTTGAGGACAACGCCGACGCTCACCTCAAGCGCACGATTATGGGCAGAGAGGTTGTCTGCGCAATAACAGACGGCAGGCTTGACTTCGGTACTTGGGAACAGATTTTTTACTATGAGCTTGACGGCAAACGCCGCAAACACGCACTTATAAAGATAATCGGAGAATAATTTGGGGGAATATTGATTATGAGAATTGTTGTACTTGCAGGAGGACTCAGCACTGAGCGTGACGTGTCGATTTCATCGGGAATACTCGTTGCCTCTGCGCTGCGTGAAAAAGGTCACGAGGTTGTACTGCTCGACGTTTTCACGGGCTACGAGCAGAATATCTGCGATATTGACGCACTTTTCAAGCAGAACTACAGCTTTACCGACAAGGCAAATGTCGGAGAAACCGTTTCAGATTTCAGCGAGGTAAAGGAAAACCGACTGAATAAATCCGACAGATTTATCGGAACAAATGTAATTGAAATCTGCTCCGAGGCTGACATAACCTTCCTTGCACTCCACGGAGGAGAGGGCGAAAACGGACAGCTTCAGGCGTCACTTGATTTGCTTGGAATCAAGTACACGGGTACGGGCTATCTCGGCTCGGCTCTTGCAATGAACAAGGGACTAACAAAGAGCGTTTTTGTTCAGAATAAAATCAACACTCCCGCAGGCGAGATTTTCAAAAGTGCTGAGGACGCAAAGAGCTGGAGCATTTTCCCTTGCGTTGTAAAGCCCTGTTCGGGCGGCTCAAGCGTGGGAATTGCAAAGGCTGAAAATGAGGAAGAATTTTTAGCTGCTGTCAAGGACGCGTTCAGATACGAAAACGAGATTGTCGTTGAACAGTTTGTAAAGGGCAGAGAATTTTCCGTCGGAATTTTGGGCGGCAAGGCTCTTCCGCCGATTGAGATTATCCCCAAGTCGGGATTCTACGACTACGCCGCAAAATATCAGGCAGGCGCAACGGTTGAAATCTGCCCTGCCGACATTGACGAACAGACGGACAAAAAGCTCCGTGATGCGGCAGTTGCGGCTTACAATGCGCTCCACCTCGACAGCTACGCAAGAGTTGATTTTCTTGTTGACGAAAAAGGCGAGCCGTTCTGCCTTGAGGCGAACACCCTCCCCGGTATGACTCCCACAAGCCTGCTCCCGCAGGAGGCGGCTGTTGAGGGACTCAATTACGCAGACCTCTGCGAAAAAATAATCGAAATTTCATTGGCAAAATATAAAAAATAAATGCCCCTGATGCGAAATCAAACTGTAGCGGCGAAATGTGTTCGCCATATTTATAAATTGCGTTGCTATTTATAAAATGTATAAAATGGGACGTCAGGGTGATTCCCCTATTAGGGGAAATGTCGCAAAGCGACAAAAGGGTTGCCGTTTTCGCAGAAAAGCCGTCCCCCTACGGATATAAAGGAAACGTTTGTATTACAGTCGTAGGGACACGGCGTGCCGTGTCCGCAGTATCAATCAAACTTTATCGATTAAACCGTAGTTATAGAGAAAAACAAACCTTTCCGTAGGGGACGGGTTCCTACACGTCCCGAAACATTTCCTGTATATCAACCTGATTGTCGGGCAACTAACGTATTTCTTACTACTGATTTTATATACTCGAGGTAAAAAATGAAAAAATTTACACTTGGTGAGATTGCCGAGTCCTGCGGCGGAAAATTCGTGGGAAATGACAGCGATAAAAATATTGAAATAACCTCCGTTGAGCGTGACAGCCGTCAGATTAAGGACGGCTCGCTTTTCCTTGCAATCAAGGGTGAGCGTGTTGACGGCCACGACTATATTGAAAAGTGCTTTGCAAGCGGAGCGGTATGCGCAGTCTGCGAAAAACCGCCTGTAAATGCCACAAAGCCTTACATTCTCGTTGACTCAACGCTTGAGGCAGTAAAGAAAATTGCAAAGGCGTACCGTCAGAAGTTTGACATTCCCGTTGTCGGAGTGTCGGGCAGTGTCGGCAAAACATCAACGAAGGAAATGCTCTATGCAGTCCTTTCGCAGAAATTCAAAACGCACAAAACGCAGGGAAACCTCAACAATGAGCTGGGCGTTCCGCTTACCCTGCTTTCAATGCCCGAGGATACTCAGGCGGCTGTAATCGAGATGGGAATTTCCGACTTCGGCGAAATGACAAGGCTTTCAGAAATGGTACAACCCACAATCTGCGTGCTCACGATAATCGGTTGCTGTCACCTTGAAAATCTCGGCGACCGTGACGGCGTTTTAAAGGCAAAAACCGAGATGTTCAAAAATGCCGCCGAGAATGCAGAATATATCCTCAACGGTGACGATGACAAGCTTTATTCGGTAACGGATGTAAACGGCAAAAAGCCGATTTACTTCGGATTTGCAAGCGACAACGACTACTATGCAGAAGATATTGAAAACAACGGCGAGGGCGGAATTTCCTGCACACTCTGCTTTGATAATACAAGACTGAATGTAAATATTCCCGCAATAGGCAGTTATATGGTCAGCAACGCTCTTGCCGCAGTTGCGGCTGGTAAATTGCTCGGTCTGAGCGACGAACAGCTTATAAACGGAGTGCAGTCCTACAAGACTGTCGGAAGTCGGGCAAACGTGATAAATACAGGCAAAATCAGGATAATTGACGATTGCTACAACGCAAACCCCACCTCGGTAAAAGCGTCGCTCGATACTTTGGTGAACTTTTCGGGACGAAAGGTTGCAATTCTCGGCGATATGAAAGAGCTCGGGGCAGACGAGCTCAAGCTCCACCTTGAAACAGGAAAATACGCAAAGGACAAGGGCGTTGACCTTGTAATTGCGGCCGGTTCCCTTGCAAAAGAGCTTGCAAAGGGCGCAGACGGAGAGTGGTTTGAAAGCGTTGAGCAGGTGAAATCCGCAATCCCTGCGCTGATTAACGAGGGCGACACCGTGCTCGTCAAAGCCTCGCACTCAATGCACTTTGAGGAGATTGTTGATTTTCTGAAAGAGCAGTTTTGAGGTCGAGTGCCTCGACACGCAAATCGGGTATAAAAGTCGGTTGAAAATGAGTAGAACGGTGCCCGACTTTTATGTTGTAAAATAGATAAGGTAAGTGGTATCTAGCGTCAGATATAGAAAAATATTTGACTCCCGTGAACCAAGCTATAATTCAAAACCGACTTATAGGGCGGACTAAAAAAATAAAAAAATCAAAAAAGGTATTGACAAAACGAAAAATATAATATATAATCAATCTTGCTGATTTTGAGTATCGGCAAATACGGCGGAATAGCTCAGCTGGCTAGAGCATTCGGTTCATACCCGAAGTGTCGTAGGTTCAAGTCCTATTTCCGCTACCATATCCGGCCCGGTGGTCAAGCGGTTAAGACACCGCCCTTTCACGGCGGTAACACGAGTTCGATTCTCGTCCGGGTCACCAAACATTTTCTAAGACAACACCGTTATAAAGTGCGGTGTTGTTTTACTAAATGCCGGTGTGGTGGAATAGGCAGACACAAGGGACTTAAAATCCCTCGGACTAATACTCCGTACCGGTTCAAGTCCGGTCACCGGCACCA
>CACXFS010000011.1 GCA_902766885.1 uncultured Ruminococcus sp.
ATATGGTGGGATTAGCGTAGTTGGTTAACGCGCCAGTTTGTGGCACTGGAGACCACCGGTTCGAATCCGGTATCCCACCCCATTTGACTCATTAGCTCAGTTGGCAGAGCACTTGACTTTTAATCAAGGTGTCCGGAGTTCGAATCTCCGATGGGTCACCAAAAGCCGCTAAAGAGTTCCTTTGGCGGCTTTAATTCTATATAAATATTTTGGGCCGTCGCCAAGCGGTAAGGCAACGGACTTTGACTCCGTCACCCGTGGGTTCGAATCCCGCCGGCCCAGCCAGTCGAGTGCCTCGACACGCAAATCGCGTTTCGGGGCATTCTTCTTTTTTTAAGTTTTTTCTCGCGTCAGACGTAACATCTTTTTCGTAACCTATTGACAGTCGAGTGCCTCGACACGCAGATCGCGTTCGGGGCATTCTTCTTTTTTTAGTTTTTTCTCGCATCAGAAATAACATCTTTTTCATAATCTGTTGACAAAAAAACATCCAATCACTTTTTAGCGTATTCTCTGATTATTTTGTCAGTAAAGCCTTCGGCGTTTCAATGAATTTTGCCGCAATAGCCGCAAACAGCATAACAGGAATTAGTTTTGCAGGAAAAACAATCATTAAAAGAAGTACAGTAGCAAGCGGCTTTTTCAAAGTGTGACCGACAAGAGAGGTGGTGACAACGCTTGCGCAGAATACTGTATCAATCCCCAGAATCAGACTCATAGCACATCCGATGCAGATGCCGCAGAAGATAACAGGGAAGAAGTGACCGCCTTTTAGTCCCGAGTCAATGCAGATATTTGTCAGGAGCAGTTTCACAACAGCAATCACAATCAGCGTTATAGCGCCGATTGTTTCGGTATTGTTCATTACCTCGCTAATCTGATGTTCACCGGAAAACATTGTCAGCGGTAGAAATGTACCCGAAATTCCAAGAAGTAATCCGCCTGCTGTTGCTCTTAAAACGGTATATTTTTTTAATTTATTTTCAAGTGTAAATGTGAGCTTTTTGAAGATAAAATAAAGGTATCCTGCCGCAATTCCGACAGCTGACAGCGGAATTGCATAGAGGTATTGTAACCACTCTATTTTGTTCGCTTCAAGATTCTCCAAGACTGTTCTGCCGCCAAATAGATTTCCAAGCAGGAAAAATACGCCGAATGAGCTTAAAATTGCCGCAAAGTAGAGAACAATTTTTGACGTTCTCGGCAGAACGACTTCTTTGTCAGATTCAATCGGCTCAATAAAGCCAAACATCGGAGAATGGAAAATTGTGCCGAGAGTGGCACTCAACCCGATTTGTGTCAGCTCCTCCACCTCTTTGAAATATAGTTTTAACTTATCTCCGACCCATGTGCAAAGTCCTGCTATAATACCTGTAAGGCCTGCCTCAGGACCGACGCTTGCTCCGATTAAAAGGGGAAACAGCGCTGAGCCAACCGTTGAAAACACATTATTGTATTGATATCTTCCTGTATTTTTGACTTTGCCCATAACAGTGCTGAGCTCTTCCGGATAGTCGCCGAACTTCTTTTTCCAAACTCCGATCAGCAATCCGCCTATAACGCATACAAAAAGTGTGTAGAGCGGAAAATTAAGATTTGAGGGTATATAATCCCAGATAAATTCAATTCCGAGATTCATTATTCTTATAAACGCCCAGACAATAGCACCTACAATTGCTCCGAGAATGACTGTATACAGCAGAAACAACACATTATTTTTGATTTTCTTCAAAACTCCACCTCCGAGATTGGCATTTTTGTTATCATTATTATACAACAAAATGAATTGTATGAAAAGTAAGCCTCAGCCAAAAATTCTGTGTTTTTTTATAAAATTTCTGATGATATATTTGTTTGTTATTCATAAAACAAGCATTTGAATTTGTCTAAAATACTCGTTGAATAATTATTTCTTAGTTTGTATAATATTATTGTAAAAGAAAAAATTGGCAAAATATGGAGGTAATATTATGAAAATAAGAATAATGTCAATTATTTTGTCGGTGGCAATGACTTTTTCCTGTCTTGTGACAATTACTTCAATAGGAGCTTCTGCGGCTGATACAGACGATGAAACGATATACACGGTTTCGGGCAATACAGAAGAAATTTTCGGTGCTCAGTGGAGCAAAGAAATTACCGAATACAACACAATGACAAAAGACGGCGACCTTTACACCATTACATTCAAAGACGTTCAGCCCCAATACGGTCCGAACCTTTTAGATAAAATCAGATTTAAGGTGCTGGCTCATAATTCCAACGGTAGAATCGATGAATACGGTGACGGAAAATCGTTCGGTATGAACTACTATTATAATTCATTCAGAGTATGCAAGGCTTGTGATGTGACTATCACCTTTGACCCATCAACGAAAGATATTAATATTACGGGTGACGGTGTAAGAACTTATGATAGAAATACAGAGAGATATTACGCCTATAGTATGAATTGCGATACATTCGGTATTGATGATAGAAATGATCCGTACCCTTTATCAAACGAAATGACGCTCGGTGAAGACGGCGTTTATTATGTTACATTCAAGAATGTTCAGCCGCAGAAAAATATTCTTATAAATATTACAGCAGAAACAGCAGAAACTATTGTTGGCTTTACGGGATATAATTACTGCGGAATTGATGTGACAGAGCCCTGTGACGTTACTGTTTATTTTTCAGGACGTGCATTTGATGATGACTCCAGAATATGGGCAGAAGGTGACGGGGTTGAAATGAAAACAAAACCTGAAATCGGAGAAATGCACCTTATAGGCAGCTTATCTGACAATAGTCCTGTAGAAAGCAATAAAATGACGCAGACAGACGATTATGTTTTTACATATCGTGCCGATAAACTGACAGCAGGTATAAATTATGATTTCCAGTTCTATAATGTTCAGGAAAACCACAAAGATATGTGGTATGGTGTTAATGATGACAGTGATTTTGACTTTGGCACAGATAAACAAACAGCGTTTATCCTCAGTGATTATGCGGCTTTTTTTCAGAAAGATTCTTTCAGCGTACCGTTTGATAACGCAAGCGTGTTGATTACACTTGACCTTACAAATTTTGATTACGTTTCAAAGCAGAACGCAGCCTACAGAATTGACTTGTTCGGTGATATCTGCACAGACGGAAATATCTCGGTAACTGGCGCTACAGAGCTTCAGAAGTCCTTGGCAAGCATTACAAGCCTTACCGACAGGCAGAATAGTATTGCAGACGTAAACGGCGACGGTGAAGAAAATGTAAAGGACGTTACCGCAATTCAGGAGATTATTGTAAAGTAAAATCTTGATTTACAAAAAAATTCAGGAGCAGACTTTTGCCAATTAAGTCTGCTCCTTTACTTTTATTTTACCGTAACCTTACAGGTTGCAGTTTTTCCGTTATAGGTTTTGATTGTAATAACAGCAGTACCGCTCTTTTTAGCAGTGATTTTTGCCTTGTTTCCGGTCGTTTTGACAACTGTAGCAACGCTCGTGTTTGAACTGCTCCATTGCAGATTAACAGCGTTTGCATAAGAGCCGCTGTTGGTTGATTCCGAAATTATATATTCACTGCCTGCTTTAAGTGATACATTCTGGACACTGAGTGTAACGCTTGAAGGAGCGTTTTTAACGGTTACTTTGCATGATGCTGTTTTGCCGTTATACGTCTTGATAGTAATTGTGGCTGTTCCGTTGTTCTTGGCCGTGATTTTAGCCTTGTTTGCAACAGTTTTTTCAACGGTTGCAACATTCGTATTTGAACTGCTCCATGTGAAATTCCGTGCATATGAGTTACTTTCCGAATACTGATAAATTGTAATATTTTCACCTTTTCCCAGTATCACATTGTCAGCACTGAGATTTACGCTTTTGGGAGCATTTTTAACCGTTACCTTACATGTAGCGGTTTTGCCGTTATATGTCTTAACGGTAATTGTTGCCGTACCGCTGTTCTTGGCAGTAATCTTAGCCTTGTTTGCAACAGTTTTTTCAACGGTTGCAACATTTGTGTCTGAACTGGTGAAGGTAAAATTTTTTGCGTAAGAACCACTGTTTGTATATTCCGATATTTCAAAGCTTTCACCGCTTCCGAGCGTCACGCTGTTTGTGCTCAGCTGTACGCTTGATGGAGCTGATTTTACCGTAACCTTACAGGTTGCAGTTTTTCCGTTATATGTTTTTACCGTTATTGTTGCAGTACCGTTTCCCTTAGCCGTAATTTTTGCTTTGTTCTTTTCTGTTTTTTCAACAGTTGCAACACTTGTATTTGAACTGCTCCATGTGAAATTTTTTGCGTAAGAACCGCTGTTCGTGCTCTCGGAAATGATATATGATTCACCGTTTCCAAGTGTTAGGCTTGACAGGCTCAGCTTTATACTTGACGGAGCCGATTTCACTGTTACATTGCATTTTGCAACTTTGTTATTTTGTGAGCAAAGCTTTAAAACAGCCGGTCCTGTTGTATTAGCAGTTGCTGTTCCGTCCTCTTTTACCGATACAACAGACGGATTTTCCGAAGTCCACCTGCAATTGAGATTTTTATTTGAACAGTCGGATTTTGCCGAGATTTTATAGCTTTCACCTTTTCCTAATATAACAGAAGAAGCTTCTGCGCTGACTGTTTCGTTCTCAGATACTATTTTATTCATTTTTTCCTGAATAATCGGAGTGAAAATCTTTTCGTGGGCATATTTCAGCGGGTGCGTTCCGTCACCTTTGCCGTCTTTTTCTGTGTATCTGAAATACTGATTGCTGATTGTCTCGTTAATATTTGAAAACTCAGTTTCCTCGCTGATGTCAATATAAGGAATATTCCATTTATCAAGCGCTGATTTAATTACATTCCAGTATTCGGAAATGTTGCTGATATCATTTCTTTGCTGACAAAGGACAAAAAGCGTCGGAGTGTCCGGGTAGTTTTTCTTTAAAAAATAACATATTGTTTCAACGGCGCCTGCAGTAGTATATTTGTCATAATTTCCGCTTTTGTTATTTGAATCCGTTACAGTACCTATTTGAATTTTCTGAAACAGGTCATTATAACCTCCCTCAAGCAGAATAAAATCATACTTGCCCTTCATCTCAAGCACACGTTCCGTTATGCTTTTGTCATTTCCGGTCTTATCATCCTGTACGGCAAGCGTAGTTCCCGGAACTGCCTTCTGGGTGAGTTTCATATTATTTGCGTCTGCAATAAAATTACAGTAAGAATAATAGCTGTTGCCCTGAATATTCGTTCCTGTACCTCTTGCAATACTGTCGCCGTCGCAGTAAATTGCTTTTCCGTAAAGGTAATTTTCACTTTGATACTGACTTTTAACAGCAGGTATAGCCTTCAGCGAATAATCATTGCTTATGCACTTTTTTATAATGTTAGTATCAGTGCTGTTTATTTTTCCGTTGTAATCAACGTCAGCGTTTCTTTTTTGTATTGAATTGAAAGATGCCGTACCTTTTATATATTTATCGAGCAAGGCAGTATCCGAACTTGACAGTTTTCCGTCACAATCAACATCGCCGAATTTTACAGTGCCTTTGCTTGTGAATTTAATGTTTTCATCTTTAGCATATTTTTGCGCATATGTACCGCTGTAACCGATTATTTCAAAATCGGATTTTTTAGTATATTTTTGCGTGCTGATTTTTTTACCGCTGGTTGAATCCGTTACGTCAACTGTAGTTTTACAGCTGTAAACAAAGCAGTCACCCCCGATTTTATCAATAGACATCGGTACAGAAACCAACTTGAGCGCAGAACAGTTCATAAAAGCACCGTAACAGATAGTTTTTAAGCCTTCGTTAAGATAAACATTTTTTAAACCGGAACAGCCGTAAAATGCCCACCAACCGATTTCTTCAACAGTTGAAGGGATTGTGATATCTGTAAGTTGAGTTCTACTAAAAAAAGCGGCGGCTGAAATTTTAGTGGTTTTATATCCGTCGATATTTTCGGGGATATCAATAGAGCTGTTATTTCCGAGATAATCCTTGATTTCGGCACGTTCGTCATCAATTTTTCTGTATTTCCAATATCCGTTTACCGATATCAAATCAGAATTGCTGTTTGTGGATTTAAGCATATTCAGCGATTTTGAATAATCTTCAATGGTTTTGTCTTCCTCATTTTCCGATTGACTCAGCTCGTAATCGGTTATTTCGTTCTTATTTGTTTCTATAGCCGAAACTGAAATAGCAGAGCATGCAATACAAGAAAATATAATTAAAACAGACAGCATTATAGATAAAAAGTTACGCATATTTACCTCTCGTTTTGTTTTTTAATTATATTTTATAATATTTTCTAAAAAAGTAAAGCCTTTTTTTACATAATTGTAAATAGAACAATAAAAAATGTAAATTTTTCAAGTTTTACATTTTTATTGCAATTTAAGACGTTATGTAGTATGATATATTATGTATAATATTATTTTAAAGCGTTTTAATAATTCAACAGTTAATAGTTAAATAAGGAGCAAATTGTGTTTGGATATTTGCAAATTCAAAAAAGCGAACTGCTTGTACGTGAGTTTGAGGCATATAAATCCGTATACTGCGGTTTGTGCAAACAAATGGGAAAGGATTATTCGTTTCTCACCCGCTTAAGCTTAAGCTATGACTGCACATTTTACGCAATGCTTCTTATGTCTGTATCAAAAACCTGCAAAGGCTTCAAAGACGGCAGATGTACCTTTAATCCGCTGAAAAAGTGCAAATTTGCCTTGTGTGAAAGCGATTGCTACAGCAAAGCGTCAGCCTTTTCCGTCATTTCCGTTTTTTATAAGCTAAAGGACGACTTAAAGGACGAGGGCTTTTTCAGAAGGATTTTAACAAGAATTTTACTTCTGTTTTTTTCACATTGGCAAAAGAAGGCAGCGAAAAAATATCCCGAAATTGATAAATTTATTTCCGAAATGACTTCATTGCAGGCAGAAGCCGAGGCTGATGAAAACTGCTCTGTTGATATGGCGGCTCACCCGACGGGATATATGCTTGCAAATGTTTTTGCTCTCGAAGCCGAAAACGACACTGACAGACGTGTTTTCTATGAATTCGGCTATCATCTCGGAAGGTGGATTTATTTGGTTGACGCCGCCGATGACTTAGAAAAGGACAGGAAGAAAAAGAATTTCAATCCGTTTATTTCTTTAAAAGAAGAATATAATCAACAACAGATTGTATCAGCACTCAATCAGTCGCTTGCAAGGGCGTATGACGCTTACAATCTTATTGACATAAAGGATTTCAGAGGAATTCTCGACAATATGCTTTTGCTCGGCTTGCCCTCTGTTCAAAACAAAGTAACCGATAATTTAACCGGAGGTAATAATGAATAATCCATACGAAGTGCTCGGAGTTTCCGAAACAGCCACCGATGAGGAAATCAAAGCGGCTTACAGAAAGCTTGCCAAAAAGTATCATCCCGATAACTACGCTGACAGTCCTCTTGCAGACGTGGCTGAACAGAAGATGAAAGAAATTAACGAGGCTTACGATACAATAAATCAGATGCGCCAAAAGGGCAAGGGCACGGGCTCAACAGGCTCCTCGTCATACTCCGGCTCTGCAAATTCGCAATTTTACAATGTAAGAATTTATATTCAGCGCAATATGATTGATCAGGCTGAGCAGATACTCGACTCAACTCCTATGGGAAACCGTACTGCCGAGTGGTACTATCTCAAGGGAATGTGTGCCTACAGACGCGGCTGGAGTGAGCAGGCATTCAATAACTTTACTACAGCCTGCAATATGGACCCGAATAATCAGGAGTACCGTGCGGCACTCAACAATATGCAAAATCAGCGTGCATATAATTACGGCGGCTATAATCAGCCGAATATGCAAGGCACAGGCGCTGGCTGCACCTGCTGTGATGTTTGCACAGCAATGATGTGCGCAGACTGTATGTGCGATTGTTGCAGGGCAGGTTGCTGATATGAAAAACAGTGTAAAAAATTCGACCTTCAGGGTAGCGTTTTGCGGTATCATAGCGGCTCTGGCACTTGTATTGATGCTTCTTACTTCGCTCGTGCCTATAGGAACATATGCATTTCCTTGCTTTGCGGGAATATTTATTGCAGCCGTAGTTATTGAGTACGGCTGGAAATGGGGATTAGGTGTTTATGCAGTAGTGTCTGTTTTGTCGCTTTTTCTTGCAGGTGACAAAGAAGCTGTACTCTATTTTATCGCTCTTTTCGGCTATTATCCGATATTAAAGGCAGTATTTGAAAAGCATATTAAAAAGAAAATCATTCTTTATTTAGTAAAATTTGCCGTGTTCAATGCGGCGGCAATCGCTTCGTTTTATGCAGCGGCTTTCCTGCTTTCAATTTCACCCGAAGAATATACTCTTTTCGGTGTGTATATGCCTCTTGCATTCCTTGCTTTCGGCAACGTATTTTTCCTTGTATATGATTTTGCCGTTACTGTATTTGTAAGTCAGTACGTAGTCAGATTAAGAAGTAAATTATTCGGCAGAAAATAAATAATTAATTTTAATTTGCGAAAAAAGAATTTTTATGTTATAATATAAGATAATAAGAAAACACTAACGCTCATTCACGTTTAAATTAATGAAGTTTTGAAAAGAAACAAAGGTGGTATCAATGAAACAAAAGATATTTGTCAGAGTTATCTGTATTGCACTTGCAGTTGCAATTCTCGGCTCGGTTTTTCTGGTTGCAGTAAGCTCGCTTTCGGCAGGAGCAGTTTCAGAATCAACTGAAAACTCGGAAACTGTCACCCAATCTCCCGAAACACTTAAAAGTGATTTTGTAGCAACTGTGGGAACAAATCTTTTGCAGGCGACCTACGCTTCTCCTTCTGCCGGAGCAAGCGGATATGTCAGCGATGATTATGTAAATCTTCGCAGCGGTGCGGGAACTAATTATTCTGTTGTGACATGTATGCGTAAAGATACAAAATTTACATATGTTGACGGAAAACTCTACAATTCCAACTGGTACAAAATTAAGCTTACGTCAAATTCTACAACAGGTTATGTTCATAAAGATTACGCTGCGCTTTCTTCAACATCTTCGGAGAACATGCCAACCGATAAAGTCACAGGTTATGTAAATGATGATTATGTAAATCTTCGCAGCGGTGCGGGAACAAGCTATTCCGTTGTAACCTGTATGCGCAAGAATACGCAGTTTACTTTTATAAGCACAACGCTTTATAATTCAAGCTGGTATAATATTCAGCTTTCAGACGGAAAAAAGGGCTATATCCATAAAGATTATGCCACAAAGAACGCCGGCTCGTCAGGGGCGGGTTCTTCTGATAAAGTAACAGGATATGTAAACGACGATTATGTAAATCTTCGCAGCGGCGCAGGAACAAGCTATTCTGTTGTAACCTGTATGCGTAAGAATACTCAGTTTACCTTTATCAGCACATCGCTTTATAATTCAAGCTGGTATAATATTCAGCTTTCGGACGGCAAGAAAGGCTATATCTATAAAACTTATGCTACCAAAAACAGCTCAAGTTCCAATCCGGAAACCCCGACTTCGCCGACAACCCCTACGACACCGACAACACCGTCCGGCTCAATCAAGCTTTCTGACACGAGCGAAACAATATATGTAGGCAACAAGTTTGCAATAACTGCAACGGGAGCAAGCTCTGTTAAGTGGAGCAGCTCAAACACTTCTGTCGCCACTGTAGACTCAAACGGTGTTGTTACAGCAAAGAAAAGCGGTACGGCTGACATTAAGGCTACATCGGGTTCAAATTCCGCAACTTGTAAAATTACGGTTAAGTCGGGAACTTCCGTTAATATTTCCTCAACTTCAATCAGCAATATGCGCAGAGGAAAATCTGTACTTCTGAAATCTACTACAGGCTCAGTAAAATGGAAATCTTCAAATACCGCAATTGCTACGGTAAACAACGGAATTGTAGATACAAAGTCAAACGGCTATGTTACTATCACTGCCTACACCTCAAGCGGTGCGGCAACCTGTCTTATTAATGTAATAGGCAGAGATAACATCAGATTTGTATATGCATCACCAAACTCTGCTCCCAAAAATTCAACCGTAACCTTTAAGGCAATTACAGATACCGACAGAGTTGCAGTTCGTTTTGTCGTATCAAACGGCAGTACTTCATATACTGTTGAGGCAACGAGCAAAGTAAAAGACGGCAATAATTACATCTGGTCAGGCTCAAAACAGCTCAGTACCTCGGGTAAATGGACTGTCAAGGCCTATGCAAAATACAAAACCTCAAATGAATATCTCACAACTTCCGGAAACGGTGAGGGAGAGGTATTTGTAACTTCCTCTACAGACAAGACAACAACGGTTTGTGCCGAAAGGCGTGCAAGTGATGAGGTAATTAACCTTATTGCAAATTACGAAGGCTTTTTAAGCAGTGTAACTGCCGACAGCATAACCTACGACCCGACTCTCGGTTACGGCAAGGTAGTGCTTACAAACGAGCAGTTCTATAATAACCTCACCAAAAACGAAGCATACGCTTACCTTTGTCAGACGGTCAATAAGGGAGGCTATACAACCAAAACTAATTCGTTCCTTATTGATAACGGCATAAAATTCAATCAGCAGCAGTTTGACTCACTTGTCTGCTTTACCTACAATGTCGGTGCAAGTGCAATCTACAATGATTCCGATTTGCAGTCTGTACTTCTTAATACAGGTTCAGGCAGCTCGACAATCAGTGCCGGTGCAAGCGGATATGTAAATGCAAGCGATGTAAATCTGCGAAGCGGTGCAGGAACAAACTATTCTGTTGTAACCTGTATGTCAAAAAACACTAAGTTTACATTTGTTGACGGTAAGCTTTATAATTCAAGCTGGTACAAAATCAAGCTATCCAACGGTACAACAGGCTATATCTACAAATCATATGCGTCTGTTTCGGGCGGTACGAGAGATTTGAATAATGTAAACAAACAAGGCTATCTTAACAGCTTTTTACAATATCATCACGCAGCAGGCTCCTGCTACTGGGGACTTTTATACAGACGAGTTGATGAGGCAGAAGTATTCTTCTACGCTGACTATCAGCGTGACGGAGAATACAACAAAAAGGGCTTTGACTTCTCCTGTCAGGTAAGACCGTCCTTTGGCATATGCTGATGTGATTGAATAAATATGTGTTGTTAAAATGAAAATAAAGAAGGTAATAAGATGAAAAAAATAGGTTTTATCGGTGCAGGAAATATGGCAACCGCAATAATCAAAGGACTTATCGCACAAAACGGCGGTAAAGCTGATTTTATCAATGTTTTTGACACCGATAAAGATAAGTGTTCTTTAATGTCTGAAATGGGTGTTTCTGTTTGCTTGTCCGGTTGTGAAGTTGTAGAAAACAGCGACATTACCGTGCTTGCAGTAAAGCCTCAGAATTATGCCGAGGTACTTGAAACAATCAAGCCTGCCGTAAACGAAAGCAAGACCTTTGTTTCAATAGCCGCAGGAATTTCAATCGGATATGTTCAGTCTGCTCTTGACTGTAAATGTCCTGTTGTACGTGTAATGCCCAACACTCCTTTGCTGCTGAAAAAGGGTGCTTCTGCACTCTGTCCGTCAGACAATATCAGCGACGAGGACAAACAGCTTGTATATAATATGTTTGCCGGCAGCGGCGTATGCGAATACATAACAGAGGAGCATATGAACGAGATTATCGCTGTAAACGGCAGCAGCCCTGCATATATCTACCTTTTTGCAAAGGCAATGGCTGATTATGCGCAAAAGCAGGGAATAGACTACGATAAGGCTATGAACCTTGTCTGTGCAACACTTGAAGGCTCAGCGGCAATGCTGCGTGAAAGCGGCGACAGTGCTGATGTTCTTATTCAGAAAGTAAGCTCAAAGGGCGGCACCACAATAGCCGCACTCGATAAGCTCAAGGAGCACGGTTTCTACGAGGCTGTTCAGGACGCAATGGACGCCTGCACAAAGCGTGCAGAGGAGCTAGGTAAGTAACATTCATATTATAAATACATTCTGCATAATGTTTTAATGGGACAACCAGAATTAACATTCGGAAAACCCCGATAAAACGAAGGGAATGTATTTATGAAAAGCTTGGTATTTTCGTTCAAAAAGACAGAATTAGGCAGAAAAGGAATACGCAGAATAACGCTGTCCGATTTGCAATATTTTTTCAGACGGTACGGTTTAAGGGTGATGTTCACATCAGTCTTACTTGTCGGACTTGTCGCAGGCTCAATCTTCGCACAAAATTCAGGTGAAACCCTGCTTAATTCTCTTGATTTTTTATTTACAACAAACCTTGACGCAAGACTTGCACAGAACGCAGCAGGTACTTTCTGTGCTTGCTTTGCGTCAGATTTTATATTTTTATTTTCCGTATTTTTACTCGGACTCACCCCGTGGGGAGTGTTCGTTATGCCTTTTGTTGTCCTTTTCAAGGGCTTTGGCACAGGCTTAACAGCAGGTTACCTTTTTGCTGTGCAACAGCTCGGCGGAGTAGGTTTTTATTTGCTCGTGCTGTTACCGGGTACTTTTTTATTCTGCATTGCGCTTGTAATGTTTTCGTCAAATTCCTTTATGTTTTCAAAGGATATGTTTGCCTACACATTTGCAAAATATCCGCCCAAGCAGTCAATGCGTTCGGGAGCAACCTCGCTTTGCTCTCACCTTATGGCTTCACTCATAATGACGTTCTGTGCATCTCTTATTGATACAGCACTCTGGACGTTGTTTGCAGGAGCGTTCAATTTTTAGATTTTCTTATGCAAAAGTCGGAGGTTTAAAATGTCAACTGAAAAAAGCTCTGTTGCTCTGACATCTTTTATTTCAAGCTTATTTCATAATTTTCCGAAACTTCTGCTGACAAATTTGCTTTTTGCAGTACCGTCAGCCGTATTTTTCGGCATCTTTTGGTTTATCAATATGATTACGGGATTAAACTCAAATTTCATACTTTTTTTAACAGCAATACCGCTTTTCCCGTTTTATGCAGGTGTCGTTCAGGTCACCTCGCATATGGTCAGGGGAGAGGAAAACGTAGATGTTTTACATAACTTCATTTCCGGAGTTAAAGAAAATTTCCTGCGATTCCTCGTTCACGGAATTGTCTTTTATGTTGCGATATTTTTTAGTTACTATTCAATCACAATGTATACATCCTTTGGCAAGGTCAACGGAGTGTTTTACATTTTCCTTGCAATCAGCATAATAGTAAGCATATTTTTCCTTTTTACATTTTATTATATTCCACCGATGACTGTAACATTTGATATTTCAATGAAAAATATCTACAAAAACAGCGCATTGATGACCTTCGGAGAATTTAAACACAATTTAATAGCAACCCTTGGCTTGTTCGTGCTTTTTCTGCTTTGTGCAACAGTTCTTATGTGCTGTTACGTGCCTATTGCGGTAATTATAGCAACTATTGTTCTTGCGCTTTTCTTTGTTCCGTCGATAATGTCGTTCATAATCAATTCTGCGGTATACAAGCCTATGTATACAATGATAGTCAAGGGTGATGAAAAGAGCAAAGAAATTGACAGGAAGATAGAGAACAGAAAGAACGGCATTTTTGACGATACAGAAGAAACTCCGAAGAAAAACATAGCCGATGGATTCTCTGATATTGAAGTTGACGAAAAAGCAGACGGCGATGAATATATTTACTATAACGGAAAAATGGTAAAGCGAAGCGTGCTTTTAAAGCTAAAAAATGACGAAACCCCGAAAGGAGAGCAGGACTAATGGCAGGAAGACACAGCGCAAAAAGCTCAAAAAAACCACTTGTCATAATCTGCATTGCAGCGGCAGTAATAATCATAGCTGTAGTTTGTGCAGTAATATTCTTAAATTCAGGCTCAAAGCCGGCAAATACAAATTCAACAACCGCACAGCAGACGACTTCAACCGTCCAGTCAGCCTCGGCTGAATCTTATGAAACAACACTTCAGCCCGCCACAGACGCACAGCAAACAACACAAATTGAAACCTTTGCAGGCGAAACCTCCGAAGTGCCGAAAGTGGTAGTTCCCACACAAAGCGGTCAGGAAGTCAGCTATTTTAACGCAACCTATGTGCCCTATAAGGCGATTGACTCATCCACAAATGAAGAATGTTCGTTGCGTGAAGTTTTCGGCTCTGCATTCTCACAGGGCGTAATTACTTTCAACAGCGACGGAACATTTACCGATTCTGTTACTTCATCTTCTGTTGACTCAGGTGCTTATGCCGTAGAAGGTGACACAATAGTTGCGACATATTCAAACGACAAGAATATGTCTGTCAAGGTTGCCTCGTGGGACGGCGATACTCCCGTAGAGCTAATCATAAATTACGGCGGTTATGACGTTTACTTTAATATGTAATTGAGTAAGCGAAACTTTCCGTAGGGGACGGCATCCTTGACGTCCCGATATTCTAAAACAGCTTTAAAATACTTACGGTGACAATATGGCAAAAAAGAAAACGAAAAAATCTACTGCAAAATCAAAACAATCTCAGAAAAATCAAACCAAAAAGCTACCGATAATCATAGGAATTATCATTGTTGCAATAATAATAGCGGCAACAGCAATATCAATAGTAAGCTGTACCTCACAGCAAAACCGTAACAACGAGCTTTGTTCTTATCAATGGATTCCGTCAACAGCCAAAAACGCAAGCGGTGACGAGGTTGAAATGTCGGAAATTTACAACACCAACTACACATCCTACCAAGGCTCGCTCACATTTAATGACGATGGAAGATTTTCGCTCTGGCTCACACCGGGAACAGCCGACGACGGAACGCATACAGGCAGTTTTACCGTAAACTCCGACGATGAGATAGAGGCTTACTTTGACGATGGTACAAACACAACCTTTAAAATTGAACGTAAAAACGGTAATGCAAATGGAATAATAATCAATTATAATGATTATGAAATATATTTTTCACACGAATAAGGGGCATTAAAAAGTGATTCAAAATGCAGAAAACAAAGCAAGCAGAATATATCTTTTTGACAACATAAAATTTCTTGCAATTCTGCTTGTAGTAATCGGTCACGCAATCAACTTTCTGACCGAATCAGACAACGGAAATATGCTTGAAAAAAGCTTGTTTCTGACAATCTATTCAATCCATATGCCGCTTTTCATCTTCATAAGCGGACTTTTTCTCAAACCGATGGACAAGTCAACAAAATTTCCGAAACAAAAGGTAATTTCATATATCCTTATCGGAATAGTACTGCGTATAATGATGTCCGTTCTTCGTCTGATACTCGGCAAAGAAATAAACTATTCACTGTTTGATATGTACGATTCATTCGCTTGGTTTATGTGGGCAATGGCAGTGTTCATCACGATTATGTGGATTTTCAGGGAGTACAACACTAAAATTATTTTTCTGATTTCACTGCTTATCGGTTGTATGGCAGGCTACGATAAATTTCTCGGAGATAAACTCGCCCTTATGCGCATAGTAGTTTTTCTCCCGTTTTTCATAGCAGGCTATATTATAAAGCCGGAACTGCTTGCAGACCTTTTGTCAAAGACGTGGTTAAAAATCGTATCAATATTTGTAGTAGTCGGATTTGTAGCACTGTTCTTTATAAATACCGATATATATCAGTATCTCAGACCGATTTTCACAGGCAGAAATTCCTTTGAGGTACTTGAGGAGTGCGAAAGCTTCGGCGGACTTATAAGACTTCTATGCTACGCAATTTCATCGCTGTTCGGTTTAGCGGTAATGAGTCTTATCCCGAACAAAAATCTCGGAATTATCACAAAAACAGGCACAAAAACCCTGCAAATTTACTTCTGGCATCAGGCAATCTTGCTTTTGCTCTCGTATTTCGGAGTTTATGGGCTCATCTCATCAGTCACAGGCGACACGATTGCAACGGCAGTATATATACTGATTGCTGTTGCTGTCACATTTGTATGCTCGCTGCCAATATTCTCATTTCCGACTAAGCAGCTCCTGTCATTCGGCAAACACAATTAGAAACAAACAGTAAAATACTGATTATCTATCAGCTCCCCTGAAAAGGGGAGCTGTTTTTTTGTAACAAAATAAATAAAGGAATGAGATGAACTTTTCCTCAAAACACAACCTATCATTGAAATACTACACAAAATTATATTTTAATAGTTGTATAAAACGCCAAAAATTAAAAATAATGCACAAATATTATAAAACTGAATAAAAAAATAAATTAATTATGCTATAATTTATCTGTAAAAAAAGCAAAAATAACGTCATAAAACGACAAAAATACGCTAAAAATCCAAAAAATCTTTACAAAATGACAACTATAATTCATTTATAACACAATAATTCATTAAATATAACAAATGGAATAAAACGGATATAAAACTATTGAAATAATTTCATTAAAATGTTATAATGTCCTAAATAAATGTGGGGAACTATACCCTTTTTCAGCCGAAATCATCCGATTTCACTGTAGGTCAGGCAGTAAAAGCTGATAATCTATAAGATTTCAAAAGTCTATAGCTCTCTGCTTACCAATATATAAGGTTATGGAGGTAATAAAAAATGAAAACAAAAATTTCTCGTATCGGCAAAAAGTCATTGTCTGTTATCATTGCTTTAATGATGATAGTATCAACAATGCTCGTCGGTATGGTTTCGGTTAATGCAGCGAACGATCCAACTAAAGCGGAATTTTACCTTGTTGGTCAATTTACTGGTAGTAACTGGAATAGCGATAAGACTAAATATAAAATTGAAAATAATTATTCTGGTTCTAATGTAATATTTTATTATGATGTTGGTGGTACTGATTTAAATGGCAAATGGTTTGCTATTTGCAATTCTTCTGGTTCAAGATATGCTCCTAGTACTTCTCAAGCTATTGGTATTGGCCAGTCTAATAAAAAGTCAGGAACATATAATGAAAGCAATTCCTGGCAGTACACAGGTTCAGCAACTAAAATAAGAATTTGTGTTGATCAAAGAGACAGCACTAGTGACAATATGTACTATCCTTATGTTTGGGTTGAAGAAATATCTGAATCTACAAAATATACTGTATCAAAAGGTACTGAAACAAATGGTACATTTTCAGTATCTTCAACTTCTGCCGCTGAAGGTGACACAGTAACAGTAACTACTTCTCCTTCTAACGGTTATGAAGTTGATACAGTAACATATACTCCCGATGGCGGTTCAGCTACAACTATTTCAGGTAGCAATAATACATATACATTCACAATGCCTGCCGCTAATGTAACAGTAAACGTTAGCTTTAAAGCAACTTCAACTCCGTCAACAACCTACTATCTTACCGGTCGATTTGGTATCAAAAAGGACGGTAATATGACTTATCTTGGCGGAAGTCTGAATTCTTGGGTAGGTGACAATACCTCTAATATTACATTTACCCAGGTTTCCGATTCTACACTCTATAAATTGGAAACAGGTCAAACTATTAAAGAACTTGCAACAAATACTGGTAACAGTACTTGGTTCTTCCAGATTTCTGACGGAACAACAAAGTATCGTCCGGCTAGCGGTGATGATAATGGTGACAGTTCATTAACTATCTCTGATAATAATACTGAATTTGAAACAGGCACATCAAAGGGTAGTTTCTACTTCACCGGTGATGATGAAACAGGTAACGTTACTCTTTATTTTGATTCTTCAAGCAAAAAGTTCCATTTTGAAGTTGAAGGTAGCTCAACAACTACAGGTGCTTTCACAATCACTGATAAAACAGCGCTTAATGGTTCATTGTCATTCAGCGCAGACGGCAAAAAAGCAGGTACTGCTGATGCAGGAGATACAGTAAATGTTACTGCAAAACCTGCCTCGGGATTTACTTGCTCAGGCATAACTGTAACATATACAAATGCTACAACAAGTGAAACAGTAACACTTGAATCAACCGGTTCAGGTAATAGCTATACATTTGATGTTCCTGCTGAACTCACTACAGCTGAAGTAAAGAAACAGGAAATTGCCGTAAAGGCAACCTTTACTCTTGATAAATCTGCTTATATCGCAACGCAGGGCGACGGCTTGTGGATAGACGTTGCTCCTGATGAAAGCGACTCAACAGCAACTCTTATCAAGTGGAACAACTATACAGGCAACTCTCATTCAGACAGAGGTTCATATATTTTCTATGTTCCGAAGAACGTTGACCTTACAAACGCCAACATTTACAACGGTTACGGCAGTGCTGTTACTCTTAACGGAACGTCAATACCGGCAGATGGAACAGCTGTTGTTTCTCTTGCAAAAGATACTTCATACAGTACATCAGGCAGTGTAAGTACTTCTGTAAAGGTAATGCAGGGTTCAACTGACGCAATGTTCCTTTACACAACTGACAAAAATGGCAATTCATATAATCTTCCTACTAAAACAGATAGCAGTTTAACATCAAAAAGCACAGTTAAATCTTCCGGTGGTTCTTGCAAAACTATGGTAAGCGGTGAAACATCTGCTACTTTCTCATCAGCAATTGCACTTGAAAGCGTAAAGGGCAGAGGTAACTCATCTTGGGAAGCAAGCTACAAGCTTTTCGGTAAATACGCTTTCAATATGAAGCTTTCTTCAAAGACAAAGCTTTTTGGTATGGACGGCGCAAAGAGCTGGTGCTTACTTGCAAACAATGCCGATGAATCAATGCTTCGTAATGCTCTGACATTCCAGCTTGCTGCTGAAATCGGAATTCAGGATACTCCCGAATTCAGATTTGTTGACATCTACGACAACGGTGAATATATGGGTGCATATCTTGTAACCGAAAAGGTAGACGTAGGTTCAAGCAAACTCGTTAAGGGCGAAAGCTTTGATGACATCAACGAAGAAACTATTCAGGATATTTATCAGGACGATACCAAAACTGTTGATGAAACAAAGATTAAGACTGACACATATACATACAATGGCAGCACATACAAAATGAGTTATGCAACCGTTGACTCACAGGGCACATCTTCATACCCGACTGATACTCGTGGTAAATACTTGCTTGAGTTTGAAATTGCATCTCGTTATGATGATGAAACCTCATACTTCCAGTCACCAAGAGGACAGTATGTAGTTGTAAAGAGTCCTGAATTTGCAACAAAAGAGCAGGTAACATACATTGCACAGAAGTTTGCAGCTATGGAAGAGTTGGTATTTACTTCCGGTGCTACAAAAGCACAGCTTTCAACTGTAATGGACCTTGAATCCTTTGCAAAAATGTATCTCATTCAGGAATTTTCATCAAACCTCGACTCAGCTGCAACAAGCTACTACATCACATTTGATTGTGCACAGTCTGACCCCGTATTCGTAGCAAATCCTGTCTGGGACTACGACTGGGCATATGGTCAGTATAGGAAAGATGAAAAGGAATCGGTAACTGGTTCAGGCGTATCTTCTCCTCTTGACACAGATAATCCTCAGGCTTGGTATGCTAAGACAAAGAAAATGGGTGACGATCAGAAAGACGATTACAGTATCCAGTCACAGCTTGCAAATAACAACTCTGCATTCAAATCCGAAGTAAGAAAAGCATGGGAAGGTACAAACGGTTTCTATGCTACTGTTCAGAAGTATTTCGGAGATAACAGCCAGATTGATACATGGTACACTCAGATTAAAGATTCAGTTAATATGAACGAAACCCGTTGGGGATTCATTGCAAGCGATCCGTTAATTAATTATGAAGACTGGGGTTCAAAGGATACAGGTTCAACACACGAAGCTGCTGTTAATTATCTTGAAAACACATGGACTTCTGTTCGTGCATCATGGCTCAATGGAAAGTTCACAGATGATTCAGAGTACGCTCCCTATACTCCTTCTAAGCCTACAATTGCAGCATACAATTCTGATCAGTCAGCTGAAATTACTGAAGTTAGCTCGGGAACAGATTTTGTAATCAAGGTTACTTCAAATATTGAAAGTGGCGTAAAATATCGTTTGTATGAAGGTTCTTCAACCGGTTATTTAGAGAATTCAGACGGTATATTCATTCTGAATGTAACTGAGGCTGGCACAAAGACATATACAGTTAAGGCTGTTTACGGCACTACAGAGAGTGAAGCTTCTGATTCAGTTTCAGTAACCGTTGTTGCTGCCGTTGATATTTCCGGCGTAACGCTTTCAGTATCAAAAGCAGATGTAAATGTTAACGAAGAGTTTACTCTTACAGCAACAGCTACTCCTGCAGGTGTAACCGGTGTAACATATACTTTCTATAAGGGCAGCACAGCAATTGCTACAGATGTTACATCTAATACATTAAAAACAAAACTTACTGCTGAAGGCTCTGCTGAATATACAGTAACGGCAAAAGCAAACGGAATTACAGTAACTTCAACAGCTGTTACCGTAACTGCTACAAAGGTAGCACAGGTACACGATTTCACAGTTTACTTCAAGTGTGCTTCAGCTCCTGCTTATAAACCCTATGTTTCACTCGATGGCGCTACAGCTGTTGCAATGACTCAGGGAACAGAGCTCGGAAAGAACTATGCAGGAACTCTTACCTTCTATTGGTACAGTTATACATTCAACGTAGATTCTGCTGATACCCACAACTTAACATTTACCTCAAAAAAGACAAAGCTCAACGCAACAATTACAGATAATTTCGCTAATTCAGAATATTATCTTGCAGTTGATAATCTTATGACAGGCACAGAAGTTGTTGACCTTACAGGTTCACTTGAATATGTTCGTAACTTCTTCCATTCCGCAACAAATATGGTATACAGCGGTGTTGGTACCGATGGTACTCTCGGATTTACAAACATAGACGGTGAAAGGTATAAGATGGGTACTGTTGTAAATACTGACGGTACATTAACATTCAGCGTCAAATCTGCAACTACAATGCAGATGCTCACAGCTGAACTTACAACAGTTTCTGATACCCAGAAGGCACTTCTTGACGTAGACCTTGACGGCAAGGTAGACATCAAAGACGCCACATTAATGCAGAGAGCTCTTGTAAGCTGATAACATTGTGGTCAGACAATGTTTAATCTGAAATAAATGTTTTGTAAGCCCCGAAAAAACGTTTTTGAAAACTGTAGCGAGCGACGCCCTCGTCGCTCACAGGCACAACGTTGTAAATAACCGCTTGCGGTGGAGGGATTCGCAAAATATTTTCAGATATATAAATAATCGGTGCGCCGAAATCCTCGGCGTTTAACCGCAAACGGCGCACCATAATAAAATTTATGGAGGTATACTAATGAGACATTCAATTAAGCGCATAAGCAAATCTGCGCTTTCCGTCATCCTCGCATTGATGATGGTTGTTTCAACTATGGTTGTCGGAATGGTTTCTACCAGTGCCGCAAATGGTAAAATTACAGTATATTTTAAAAATACTGTTAACTGGAGTAATGTATATGTGTATTTTTATTCCAGTTCTTATTGGAGCGATTCTAATGGTTCTGGTTCAAATGGAATTGCCGGCGGCCCGTTTCAAATGACAAAAGTGGACGGAACCACTGATATTTATTCATATACTTATACGGGTACTTATTCTCAATACATTTCTTTTACAAAAGATTCACAATCTGGATATAGTAACTTTTGGCAAACTGAAGCAGCCTATAGAGGCGATTTTGATGCAAGTAAGCCATTATATACACCAGAAACAACTGCATCTGGTACTTATAATACAAATGTTAAGTATTATAATAACGGTTCTTGGTCAACATATAGTTCCAGTGGTGGCTCTGATTTAACCTATACGTTAAATGACAGTAATGGTAATACATCTGATTTTACAAAGACTTCTGATGGTGTTTATGAAACTACTGTATCACTCTCTGCAAATACAGATTATAAATACTACATTACAGATAATGAAAATCATTATTATAGAAATTCATCTGGTACAATTTCCTCAACTGGTGGTTCGGTTACTTTGTACAGATACGGTAGTAATAATAGTAGTCATTATATTACTGTAAAAGCAAGTACTGCCGGTGATTATACATTTAAATGGGAATATACCGGTGCTGGTGCTGCTGATACAAATGGTAAATTAACTGTTACATATCCTACTATTTCCAATTACACCATCAGTGTAGCTGCTCGTTATCAGTCATTTAATAATGACAGTGAAACTTATAATGCTGTATCTTCAACTCTTCCTGGTGATATCGGTGCTACCTATACTGTTGACGGCGGTTCTTCTGCAACTGTTTCAGCCGGTTCTCCTGTAACCTTAGCAGCTTCAACTACTAACACAGACAAATACACATTTGCTGGTTGGTACACTGATGCAGCTTGTACGAATGCAGTTGGCACTACGACTCCGACTCCTTCAGCTGATACAACATATTATGCTCTCTATCAGCAGAAATTCAAAAATGTTACATATAATGTTACCGGAGCTGACGGTACAATCAACGGTTATGCAAATGGTACAGTAAAGAAAACAGGCGTAGGCACAGAGGTTACTGTTACTGCTTCTGACGTAACAGGCTATACTTCAAATGTTACTGTATCCGGAGCAACTTTAAGCAGTAACAAATTTACTGTTGGTACATCTGATGTTACTGTTACAGCAACATATACTCCTAATTCTCACAAAGTAACATTTGCTTCACTTTCAAATGGTTCTTTTGATTCTTCAACCGAAAAAACTGTTAATTACGGTGATACAGTTACAGTAAAAGTAACTCCGAGTGCAGGCTACAAGGTTGATACAGTTACTTATGGTTCTGAAAACGCAACAGTAACTTATAACGGGGATGTTGCTACTGCTACATTCACAATGCCTGATTCAGACGTTGAGGTTAATGCAACTTTCTCTAAGAAAGAGTATACAATCACTGATTCAAGCGATAATTCAAAAGGTAGTGTTCAGCCTAAAGTAAACGGAACAGCTTCCTCTACATTTAATATAGGTGATGTAATTACCTTTGAACCTACAGCTGTTGACGGCTACGAATTAACTTCCTATACAGTTGAATTCGCAGATGGTTCAACTCAGACAGTAAATAATGGTGACACATATTCAGTTACTATTGATTCTTCACTTATCGGAGATATCACAGTAACCGGCACTTTCACAGAAAAGTCATACAATATTACTTATGTCGGTGATAATTGCACAAAGCCTGCCAATACTACAGCAAAATACAATTCTTCTGTAGCAATTTCCGGCTTTACCGCAAATGACGGCTATGTAATCACAGGCTATACTGTTACAAAAACAGGTGATACTTCTACTTCTGTAGAAATTACAGATAACAGTTTCACAATGCCTGCTTATGACGTAACTGTTACAGCAACAGTTAAGAAACAGCATACTGTTACAGTAACAAGCGGTGAAAATGGTTCAGTTAATCCAACAACTGCAACTGTTATTGACGGCGAAACAGTAACATTAACTGCAACTCCTGTTAATGGCTACGCTGTTGACACATGGACTATTCCTTCAGGCGCAACTCTTTCATCAGGTACTCTTAAGGATAAAGTAATAACTGTTACTGTTACTGATGATGTAACAATCAACGTTTCCTTTATCGAATCACAGGACATTGTAATTTATCTTGCTACACCTACAAGTTGGTCTGAATGGAGTACGATGTCTGTTACACAATCTATAAGTGGAACATCTGCTACTGGTAATAAATATATAGTCAGCAGTTCTACTTCAGGCACATCGATAGGATGTGTCGGCGATAAGATTGGTACAAAAAATATTAATGGTAGTAGTAGAATGGTTTCGTATATTGTACTTCCTGCTGAATGTGCAAACTGGACTTCATTCTATATTGGTAATGCTAGTGGTGGATATTTCTGCTCATATCAGTTCAGCGGTGCTCCTCAATACGGATATTGCTATTATAATACTTCTACTTCTGGTGGTGGTTCCTGCGCAGCAACTACTATTTCTTCACCCCAGGCAAATGGTAGTGATACTGCATCCTGTTTTGTAAACGAAACGGTTAGCTTAACTTCTACCGTTACAAAAGCAAACACATCATCAGGTAATTATACTGCAGGTGGTACTACTTACCACGTAAAGTATATTGTAACTGATGAAAGCAATAATTCGACTGAATTAGATGCTGATGTTGCAACTTGGACTCCAACAACGCCCGGTACATATACTATCACGGCAAAATTATATGATAATTACACAACATTTGTTTCTGCTGAAACTGCAACAGTTACTGTAAAGACCAAGACTTTGTCAAATATTACTGCAACTGCTTCAAATGCAACTGTAAAGATTACAGACAGCAGCGATACAGAAATCACACAGGCTTATGAAGGCGATACAGTGAAAGTAACTGTTACTCCTGCTACAGGCTATGAGTGTGACGGCACATACACAGTTACTCCTTCAACACTTAATGTAAGTTATTCTGATAATACATTTACATTCACAATGCCCGGTGAAGATGTAACTTTAACACCAACTGTTTCTGCAAGAAAAGTAGCTACCGTTAATGTTGCTTCTAACGATGACGCATACGGTTCAGCAGCGCTTACAACTACAGGAACAATTTATGTTGGCGACTCATTTACTGTTAAAGCAACTCCTGCTACAGAATATGTATTTGACAGCTTCACAGTTACTGGCGCAACACAGGTTGCTATAGTTAAAAATGAGGACGGTTCAACAACCGGCACATTTAAAGCAACTTCACAGAATGTTAATGTTACAGCTAACTTCACAGAAAATAGCGGCGAATTAACATCGTTATACCTTATCTATGGTACATCTAACAATCCTTCTTCTTTAACTTCTTCACTTCCTGTTTATAAATTAAGTGACGGTTCTTACGTTGCTAAATTTACCGGAGTTACGCTTGAGAAGAATACAAACTATTATTTTGCATTATCTTCATCAACTTCTTACACCAATATGTACTGGCAGGAAAACTCCAATGTTCCTGTATCAAGTACTAATACAACATATGTAACAGCTGAAAAACAGCACTATGGTTTAAATAATGTTAACTACTATTTCGGTTACTTCAAGATTATTTCTGATCAAGTTACTGACATCACAGTACTCGTTGGTAACGATGACGGTTCTGGAAATATTAAACAGCCGAATTATGTAGTTACTCCTAAGGTTGAAACTCTTCCCGAGGGTACAGCAAAAGTTTATGCTAAAGACGGTACTACAATTGACGGCGGTACATATCAGTATGGTGATACAAAGGTAGTAACAAGTGATACAATTAAGTTAAAGAGCGAACATACTGCTTATAATGTTTACTCTGCTGAGAAAGACTCTTACCTTACTATCCAGACTACTATGGACTCAACATACAGCGGTTACGGTTTCTACGTTTACGCTTTCTGTATCAACGGTGAATCATATCCTGCTGTTGCAAAAGCCGGTGGAGTTTATGAAACTACCTATAAGGTAACCGGTGAAGAGGAAAACTCAATCGTTGAAATTACACCTGTTTATTACAACACAAAAGTTGAAGACGCAGGTGACTACATCAGCGTTTATGTTGACGCTTCACAGCTTGGTGACCACTGGGGCAACACAATCTCTTGTTATTCTTATTATTACAAGAGCACATCCGGCACAGATGCATTTGAAACAACTCCGTACCCCGGTCAGCCTATGCTCCTCGGTACAAACGGTTTGTATTATACCCGTGTTCCTCGCTATGCATACGAAAATGGTGAGAGAAAGGTAGATTCCGAAGGTAATCCATACGCTGTTTCCGGCGTAACTCTTAACAGCTTCTCTGAAAGTGAACTTCACGGAACACTTTATTCCTATTTGAATGGTAAAAACTATCAGACCTACGACTACGATGATTTTAAATACATCGCAGACCTCGGATTTGATACCGTTAAGTTTGTAATTGAGTACAGAGATGGTACAACTAACCAGAAAACACTTCTTAACAATGGAAATACTGCACCTGATAAGTCCGGTTCTACTATAACACCTTCTGTTTATGAAGGTCAGAACGGCTGGGATGATTTCTATGATTTCGATGGAAATAAGACTGATATTCTCGGAAATGTTCTGACAGCAGAACAGCAGACATCAAGTCCTATTTATGTTGTTTCAACAGGTAACCAGAATACCTCAATGGGTGAATGGTCTACTGTATGGTATGTTTATGATAGCAGTGGTAATTATGTAACACAGGGTATTCCTTCTGACTTTATTCCACGTAATACCGACGGAGGTTCTGCTACTAATACAGATGCTTATCAGGCAATCGTTAATGCCGGATTAACCGGTGTTCCCGTTCAGATTTGTTATGAATCAGAACAAAATGCTTCAACATCTACAAACTCCGGTAACAGTGGTGTTCGTGTTGACGGTCGCTGGTACTATACAACATCTACTCAGGATACTCCTGTAGACGTAATTGTTCAGTACAGAGATGATACTTCACAGGATGTTTGGACAACAGATACTACCGGCGTAAGCGGTACAGCTACAATTGACGGTGTAACTGAAAAAATATTTACAGAACGTAACGTAACTGCACAGCTTAACGCAGTTGCTAAAAGTGGCTATGTATTTGTTGAATGGGGCACAGTTGATGATAATGGTGAGAACTATACAAAGCTTTCCAATATCAAATCAGCTTCTGCAGAATTTATGATTGATACAAGCTATCACCTTGTAGCTCGTTTCGAAAAGGTTGAAGACGGTTCGCTCGTTATCAGCCATGAAAAGTACACAGGTCCCGATTATGTCGGCGGTGGCGGTTACTATCTTGTATCCGCAGTAGTTTACAATGCAGATGGTACAGTAAACAGCACCTATGACCTTACTGAAGGCTCAATCACAATCCCCGAACTCGCTTCATTAAAGGATAGTAATTGCACAATTGAAATTACCATGGTCACAAAAATGAAAGGTGAAAACACATTTATTGATTGGTATATGTTGACACCTGAAGGTGATTATGATAATATTACTCAGGATGAAGCTGCTTGGGGTGCTACCGGCGAAGTTTCTCAGACAATAACAGTAGTAGTAGATGATCTTTATTCCGGTAGTGAATTGGTTGTTAATACTCTGCAGTATTATTCTGATATTGCTCGAGTTACAAAGGATGCAGTTCTTAACTACAAATATTATAACCGTTTCGGTGAAGAGAGAACTTACACTGTAACTGTTACACTTAATGATACTTATATTGAGGAAAATGGCTATAGCATTACGGATCAGTTAATCTATGACAATGCTCCTGCTATTGAGGACCTTTATAAGGATTGTATCTGGACAATTACAGACCAGTCTACAACAAAGAACGGTACAACTGCTACAATTTGGGGTACCCATAACGAAGTAACCTATAATGTTACTTTAGATGACGGTATTAATCCTAAAGTAGCAGCAACAGTTAAGTACAGTAAATATCTTACGAATCCTGATACAGATGCATTCTATACAGCACCTGCAGAGAATGAAGGCGTTTCATTTGCATACTGGTTAGTAGAAGAAAACGGTAAAGAAGTTGCAATATGCTATGCTAACGAGTTTAACCTCAAAATACTTGGCAACTATACAATTACTGCCGTTTACGCTAACGAGAAAGATTCTTCACTCTCAATTGTTGGTCCTACTTACACTCGTGAGCAGTTTACTGATGATGCAGGCAACGTTAAATCCGATTACCTTTATGTTGACTTTATCGTAGCTTATATGAATTCATACGGTATTCTTCTTAACGGTGATTTAGCTAAAGATATGGATTACCATACCGGCTTAATCATTGAATTTGATAGAAACATTAAGGTTACTGACGAAGATGCTGAAAATGCTACATTGAGCAAACCTCTTACTGACTATGCTTACGATGATTATAGCGGTATTGAGGACATTGCCAAAAACAGCGATAAGACTTCAGGTTCGTTAACTGTAGATGGCGACAGAGCTTTGTATAAGTTTGAAATTGATAATGCCGGTTACAATAATAAGAACAGACTTGACTATTATGTTAAGTTTAATAATACTAAGAGTTTCAGACATTATGTAATGAAAGCTTATTATTATGTATACTACACTAACGATCAAGGCGAAATTGTTTACCAGCAAACTGAACCCGTATACTTCTGCTTGTTTGAAATCGGTAACTCAACAGCTGATTTATCTTAAGCATTGATTAAAGGAGGTATGTAAAATGAGAAAATTATATGAAGAACCTTTATTCGAAGTTGATAAATTTTCTTTTGAGGATATCTTAGACGATTATGTTAAGGACAGCGATCCTGAAGGTGATCCCGGCAGCCAAGGCGGAGAAATATCTTCAAATCCTTGGGGCGACGAATAATTCGTTTCTTTTGTACGGTAACTGATAACGGAGGGGCAAATCTCATTTGCCCCTCTAACTGTAATATGATGGTGATATTATGAAAAAATTAAAATTGTATGTTGCACCTGTTTTAATTATTGCGTCATTACTTTTTGCTGATATTATGTCTGTTTCTGCGGCAACATACTTTAGTGACGGCAATTTTACCTTTAAGAAAAACGGTGACGGAACAATTACCATTACTGAGTATAATTTAAAGGATGGCAATATGGTTGTTCCTGAATCAATTTTCGGTGATACAGTTGTTGCAACAGATACTCTTGCATTTTACAACAATGACTACATCGTAACTGCCACTTTCCCTGATACATTGACTTCTATCGGTGATTCGTCTTTTAATGAGGCTTCTAATCTTACATCTGTAGTTATTCCTGAAAACTGTCTGTATCTTGGCAGTGGTGCTTTGCAGAACTGTCCTTTATTAAAAAATGTTGAGATCAAGTCGAATTTAACTGAAATTAACAATCAGGTATTTTACAATTGTAAAAGCTTAGAAACAATTGATTTACCTTCGACTGTTGAATCAATCGGTTCATTTGCATTTTCTGACTGTTCTTCTCTGACCTCTCTCGTGATTCCGAAAGCAACAACTTCAATTGCTTCAAACGCATTCAGAAATTGCCCTAATCTCACACTTTATGTTTACAAGGATTCCTATGCACAGCAGTACGCTGAAGAAAAATCTATCAAATATGAGATTATTCCCGAATATGAAATCGGCGATGTTGATATGAGCGGAATTGTAGATATCAGAGATGCTACGCTCATTCAGTCTTATTCTGCCGACATTAAGGAACTCTCTGATTATCAGCTTTCAATTGCTGATGTAAACGCAGACGGAGCAGTTAATGTAACTGACGCAACTCAGATTCAGCGTATTCTTGCAGAATTTGTGTAATTAACTAGTAAATTAAGTTTTGGGGAACGATATATTTGTCGTTCCCTAAAATATTATTTTGGGAGCAAAAATGAAGTATCTAATAGCTGACCTTGTAACCGAGTTTGAACCAAAACACAGTAATTTAATAACTCTCGCAAAGCCTTTTGAGTATTTTGGTGACAGGAAAAGCGATATTTCAATCTCGCTTTCTGATGAATACATTAATTCTATGTTAAAGAGAATGGTTTCTGGTACTTCAATCGGTGCCGCAGAGGAGTTTTCTTATGCAGGAAAATTTTGCAAAAGCATAATTAAATTCAATGCAATGCTGATTCATTCATCTGCGATTGAATATAACGGCAAGGCTTATTTATTTTCAGCAGACTCGGGAGTCGGAAAGTCTACGCATACTGCACTCTGGCGAAAGGCATTTGGAAATGATGTAAAAATGATTAATGACGATAAGCCGGTAGTGCGAATCATTGACGGAAAAGCGGTTGCTTACGGAACTCCATTTGACGGCGGAAGCGGTATAGCAAATAATATTTCAGCTCCGCTTGGTGCAGTTGTGTTTATCGAAAGAGGTGAGAGCAACTCAATCAGAAAAGCTGAAACGTCTGAAATAATAAAAAAGCTCTATTTTTCAACAGCACATTTCGTCAGCAGAAACACCGCTGATAAAATGCTGACTAATTTCGAAAGCCTGCTTCTCTGTACTGATTTCTATATTCTGACATGCAATATGGATATTTCTGCGGCTTACACAGCCCGAAATGGTATAGTAAAATAGATATTATAGAAACAAAAATGCAAAGGTAGATTATTCTGCCTTTGCATTTTTGCTTTAAATAAAGTATTTTTTGCAATTTTTGAAATACTAATACAAAATTATTGAAAAAAATTCACAAATATAGTAAAATAATATACAAATCAAGACGAATATTTAAATATTTTATCAAAACAGTAAATTAAGGAGTTGATTCAATGGATTATATAGCTCATTTACGAAGCGAAACTGATAAAAAAGAACAGCCGTTGTATGAACATATAAAAAATGTTGCTGAGTTGTCTAAAAAATTTTCCGAGTGCTTAATTCTGTCCGATTATGCTGAAATTATTGGAATGTTGCATGACATCGGAAAATACAGCAATCGTTTTCAACAGAGAATTAACGGAAATGACAAAATAAAAGTAGACCATTCAACGTGCGGGGCACAAGAAGCTTTTAAAATGAAACTTCTTATGGCAGCATTTTGCATTGCAGGACACCACGGTGGAATCCCTAATATTGGCGTTAGAACTGATAGTGAAAATGATCCGACTCTGACAGGCAGGCTAAAAAGAAACACAGAAGATTACTCAGCTTGGATAAATGAAGTTGATCGGAGTAAATTCAAACCGATTGCCGAGCCTTTTACTAAAAACAGAATACCTTACACTTTCATTTTACGTTTTTTATTCTCGTGCCTTGTTGATGCTGATTATCTTGACACTGAGAATTTTATGTCAAACGGTGCTGTTTTAAGAGATAGTGGTGAAGATCTGACTTATCTTTTGAACTTACTGAATAAACATATTGAAAAATGGCAGAACCCAAGCGGAAAACTTAATATTCTTAGAACGCAGATGCTCAACGAATGTATAGATGTCGGTAAAAATTGTAACGAAAAACTTTTTACTCTTACTGTACCGACGGGTGGAGGTAAAACAATTTCTTCAATGGCATTTGCACTTAATTATGCAGTAAAACACAGCAAAAAGAGAATTATTTATGTTATACCTTACACAAGCATTATTGAACAGAATGCTGAGGTGTTCAGAAAAATTTTTGGCATGAATAATGTACTTGAAAATCATTCTAATGTTGATTTTGATAGTTTAGATAATGAAACCAAAATACAGATGATGTTAGCAGCTGAAAATTGGAATTCTCCTATTGTTGTTACAACGGCAGTTCAGTTCTTTGAATCAATGTTTTCAAATAAACCATCTAAATGCAGAAAAATTCACAATATTGCTGACAGTGTTGTAATATTTGACGAGGCTCAGATGTTACCGCTTGATTACCTTTTACCTTGTGCGACCGCAATAAGACAGCTTGCAGAAAACTACAATTCTGCTGTTGTGTTGTGCACAGCAACACAGCCAAATTTTCAGTCAATACTAAATCTTACTGAAAAAAACAACAAATTACAATTAACGGAAATTTGTAAATCCGCTGAAAAGATGGCGGATGATTTCAGACGTGTTAATTTTAAATATGAAGGCAAGCTTGAAGATGATGAAATAGCATTGGAATTAAAACAATGCAAGCAAGTCCTATGTATAGTAAATAAAAAGGCTCACGCTCAAAAAATCTATTCAATGCTTGGTAAGTCAGATGAGAATTTTCATTTATCAACATATATGTATCCCGCTCATCGTCAACAGGTCCTTGATGAGATAAGAAAAAGACTTGATGAAAACAAACCTTGCAGGGTCGTTTCAACAAGTCTTGTTGAGGCTGGAGTTGATATAGATTTTCCGACGGTTTACAGAGCAATTTCGGGTATTGATTCAATTTTACAGGCGGGAGGAAGGTGCAACAGAGAAAACAAAAGGAATTCTGCAGAAAGTGTAGTACATATTTTCAATACTGATGAGGTTTTGTCCTATCAGCAGACAAATACTGATGCGGCAATGGCGGTTATCAAAAAGTACGGTGATAAAATTTATTTGCCCGAAGCAATTAAAATGTATTTTGACGACCTGTACTATTACCGTGACATTGATAAAACGCATAAAGTGTTTGATAAAAAAGACATTATACATTGTCTTACAAATCTGGAATTTGAAACTGTTTCACAAAGATTCAAGATGATAGAGAACGACACCAAAGCATTATATATTTGCACAGATGAGAATAAAGAAGAAATTAATCAATTAAGGAATGGCAATTACACTAAAGAGCTTTTCAGAAGTCTGCAGAAGTATGTAGTTAATCTTTATGAGAAAGATTTTAATAAGCTTAACGAAGTATGTGCTATTGAATATGTAGACAATATCTTTTATATTCTGGCTGACAATAAATATTACAGCAGTAAATCAGGGATTACTTTTCCTGATGATAATACAGTAAAAGGTATATTTATATAAAAAGAAAGCAGGGCTGAAATCGCCCTGCCGTCTTTGCAAATATGAAATTAATAGTATTTCAATCCACTGTTTTCACAGACAAATATATTATATCATAACTAAAAATAAAAATCAAATTACAGATAAACGAAAATAAAATATTAAATTAATAGTGAAAAAATAGTATTGACAAACGAATATGATGTGCTATAATTTAACTATAATAAATGAAAGGAGTGATATAATGAGCATTAAAGTTGAAGTATGGGGCGACTATGCCTGCTTTTCAAGGCCAGAACTTAAGATTGAACGTTTCACGTACGATTGCATAACTCCGTCTGCCGCAAGAGGCATACTTGATGCAGTATTCTGGCATCCGGGATTAGTGTGGGTTATTGATAAAATCTACATACTAAGCCCGATTGAGTTTACAAACATAAGGCGAAATGAAGTAAAGTCAAAGTTGCTTTCTTCCAAAGCAAAAACTGCAATGAGCGGAAAGAATGTTGACCTTTTCATTGACACAAGCTCGGATATTCAGCAAAGAGCAGCAACCGTACTTAAGAATGTTCATTACGTTATTGAAGCACACTTTGATATGACCGACAAGGCAAATCAAAGTGACAATACGGGAAAATTTCAGGAAATGATGAAACGTCGCTTGGATAAGGGACAGTGCTATCATCAGCCGTATCTGGGATGCAGAGAATTCCCTGCAAAATTCCGACGATGGGAATTTGACACTGTGCCAACTGTGGATATTTCTTCAGACCTCGGACTTATGCTTTATGATATGGACTATTCCGACAAAAATAATATTACACCTATGTATTTCAGAGCAAAAATACAAAACGGTGTACTTGACCTTAGAGATTGCGAGGTGCTTAGATAATGGTTTTACAATCCCTTGTGAATCTTTACGAGGTTCTCTCAGCTAAAGATAAGGTAGATAAGTTGGGCTGGGCAAAATCAAAAGCATCATACGGTCTGATTATTGACGAAAACGGTGTATTAACAAACGTCATTTCACTAAAAACTACCGATAAAAGCGGAAAAAAGGAGATAGCGTCACAAATCAGCCTTCCAATGCCGGTTAAAAGAGCGGTAAATATATCGGCAAATTTTCTGTATGATACAGCGTCTTATCTTTTCGGAAATGACCGAAAGGGTAAGCCTGAACGAAATAAGCTGTGCTTTGAGGAGTCAAAGCGGCTTCATCAAAAGCTGCTTGCAGACGATGATTCCACTGCGGCAAAAGCAATATTGCTGTATTATGAAAATATTGATATTGACAACATTGAAAGCTATCTTGTTGATATTGGCTGTAACGAAAATGTCATAACCGATATTTTTAAAAATAGTGCAAATCTTGTATTTATGCCGCTCGGAAAACTTGCAACCGATTACGCTGACATTTGCAACTGCTGGAATAAGCATTACAGCAAAAGCGAATCTGAAACGGAAATCTGCCTTGTTACAGGTAAAAAGCTACCTGTGTCAAGACTTCATCCTGTAATTAAAGGAGTAAGAGGCGGACAGTCAATGGGAACCTCTCTTGTATCCTTTAATGCACCTGCATTTGAGTCTTTCGACAAATCACAAGGAAATAACTCACCTGTCAGCGAATATGCCGCTTTTGCCTACACAACAGCACTTAATTATCTGCTGTCAGAAAGTGAATATGTAAACTATTTCGGTGATACGACAGTAGTCTGTTGGACTGAAGATGATAACGAAGGCTGTCAGGATATTTTTGCTGACTTCTTCGGAAACAGTGACGAACTAAAGCAAAAAGATTTGTGGAATGTTATCAAAAAACTGTCAATGGGGCAGAGCGTTGAGTGGAACTCAATACCGATTAATCCCGAAGTTAAATTTTATATTCTCGGTTTATCGCCTAATGCGGCACGACTCTCGGTAAGATTCTTTCTTGTAAACTCTTTCGGAAATTTTATGAAAAATGTTGTGAAACACGAAGAAAATATGCGTATTGACATTCCGAAGTTTTTACAGAGTACACATTTTCCTGCGTGGAAAGTTTTAAGAGAAACGGTAAATCAGAACTCAAAAAATAAAAGCGCAAAACCACAGCTTGCAGGAAACTATATCTACTCGATATTAACCGGTTACAAATATCCTGCAACACTCTATGACAACATAATGATAAGGATAAAAGCTGAAAGAGATGTCAACGCAGAACGAGAGGCAATAAGAGCAGCTGTTATCAAAGCATTTTTAAACAGAAACTATCCCGAATATAAGGAGGTATTAACTGTGTCAATAAATAATGATACCAATAATCAGGCTTATAATCTCGGCAGACTTTTCTCGATTCTTGAGGAAATTCAGTCGGTAGCAAACCCAACTATCAATTCAACTATAAAGGACAGGTATTTTTCGTCAGCAAGTTCAACACCGGCGGCAATATTCCCGTTTCTTTTAGATCTTGCTCAAAAGCATATTAAAAAGATAAGAACAGATAATCCCGGATTTTGCATAGCAAAGCAAAAGGAAATAACCGATATTCTTTCAAAATTTGAAGAAAGCTTTCCAGCAAGAATGACTATGCAGGAAAAGGGAGCTTTCCAAATAGGCTATTATCATCAGGTACAGAAAAGATATACAAAAAACCTGCTAAGAAAAGTCAATAGGCAAATTACAAGTTGACAAAGAGAAAAGAAGGTATAGCAAAGCTGAGCGGCAGATAAAAAAGTATGTGCCGCTCCGGATATTGAAAAAGAATCATTTATGAGATATCAACTCTGCTACAAAAGACCAGCTTGTCAGATGTGTAAGTATACAGTTCGGTAACTCTGCCGTAATAGATACGAAGGAATTTGTTGAGACCTGCAATCATAGCTTCTTTACCACATTTGCCTTCGGAGCGTTTCTTTTGTATGAAGTCGTACACCGGATCGCCAACAGGCTTATGCTGAATAAGGCACTGCATAATCTCAAAACCAGTTTTCCTTAGATAACTGTTACCACGTTTTGTAATATGCCGTTCTGTAGAATTGAAAGAACCTGACTGGTAAGGCGGAGGATCAATACCTGCGTACGCAATTAAAGAGTGTTTATTGCGAAAGCGTTTGACGTCACCGATCTCGGCAATAATGCGCGGTGCAAGGACATCGCCGATGCAGGGCATATTACGGACAACAGAATATTCTGGCAGGGACTTGGCAAGCTGTTGCATTTGTGCTAAAATGGTGTCACGAGATAATTCAACCTGATGAATCACTCGTACTGCTTCCTGAACTACAAGTTTGGTTGACAAGGAGTTAGGAAGCACAGGGATACCGTTTTGAGCTACGGCAAGGATCTCCTTTGCCAAACGTTCGTACACACGGTATCCCTTTTTCTTTGCCCATTTACAGTAATCAGTTAGAAATCGCTTTTCTCCCATGGCAAGGATATGCCCATAGTGCCAGTATCTGTCTACAAAGTCGGTCAATTTGTGGTTAGAGGGGCTGTCCGACATCAAATTTTGGATACCGGGCATAACCTGATCCAGCAAGTTGCTGAGATTGACTTTAGCCTTAACCAGTATAGATACTGTTTGGTAATACTGACGGGCAAGCAGCTTCAATTCTCTGTAAACGTCCTTCGGAGGCATTACCGGAGTCAATTCATACCAGTATGTAAGTCCGAATGAAGCGATGCGAACAGAATCAATCTTGTCTGTTTTCGCTTTGCGAATACTTTGAGAACAATACTTTTTCATGCGCAGAGCGTTGACAGTACAAACAAAGATACCTTTTTCAACAAGCAGCGATACCACAGGTAAGTGGTAGTGTCCAGTATCTTCCAAAACGACGCGAGTTTCTTCATCATAGGATTTGATGAGATTGCAAAGATGAACGATATCCTCTATGGAATGAAGCATTTTGAACGGAGGCTTTAAC
>CACXFS010000012.1 GCA_902766885.1 uncultured Ruminococcus sp.
CTTACTGAATAAACGGCAACACGCCGTTGCCGTTTTGTAAAAACACCGAAATCGGTATTTTTACGCAAAATCAAAGATTTTGATTCAGTAAGACATTTGATAAGCCTGTTTTGCCGGAAAAGCGTTTTCCAGCAAGTGCAAGAGTTTTGAGCTTATTCACTCAAAACCCTTGCACCCGAACAATTCAAAAAATAGTAATTTGTTTGATGATTTATATGTTTTTGAATTGTTCAGCAGGCATTATATAAAAAATGTAAAACAACTTGACAATCATATAAGTTGTGTTATAATAGGTGTATAAAAATATTTTACCACAATATTTTGTATGTTTTCATTACTGACGGGCGGATTGCAAAATCCGCCCAAAACTCTTTTTTAGACCGTTATATAAGTCGGTATTAAATTATAGCTCGGTATCTCGGGAGTCTGACATTTTTCTGACTCTGACGCAAGATACAACTTTACTTCATCTACAGTCGTGAAATTAAAGTAATAAACTATAACGTAGGGACACGGCGTGCCGTGTCCTTTTTCCAAATCCGGAAAAAATATGTTTTGTCAACTAAGTTTAACATTAAAAGTAAATTCCGGTTGATTGTAAAGGTACATTTTATCTGTTATTCTATTGTCAAAGGGGTGTGAAAAAGTATGATTGGTATGAATCTGAAATATTTTCGCAAAAAAGAAGGTCTTTCTCAGGAGGAGCTTGCCGAGAAAATTGAAGTTTCACGTCAGTCGGTTGCTAAGTGGGAGAGCGGAGAAACTCTGCCCGATATTGTAAAATGCAGAGAGCTTGCAAACCTTTTCGGCACGACGATTGACAACCTGATTAACTACTCGTTTGAGGAGGAAAAGCTCGTCGAAAACGAAACCGACGGCAAATTTGTTTTCGGAATCGTCAAGGTGGGCGAGAGAGGTCAGGTCGTAATTCCCAAGCATGCAAGAGAGGTTTTTAAAATCAACCCGGGCGACAAGCTTGTGGTTCTCGGCGACACAAAACAGGGCGGAATCGCTCTGGCGAAAATTCCGGGTCTGGAATCATCTTTTAAATAACTCCCCTAAAAATATTTAGTCGGTGATAAAATGTACGCAATTGAAACAAAAAAACTAACGAAAAAATACAAGGACAAAACCGCCGTTAATTCGCTCAATCTTACCGTCAACAAGGGTGAGCTTTACGCTCTGCTCGGCGTGAACGGCGCAGGCAAGTCAACCACAATCAAAATGCTGTCCTGCCTTGTACCTCCCACAAGCGGCGACGCACTTCTGCTTGGCAACAGCATTATAAGCGACAGCGCAAAGGTGAAACAGCTTATAAACGTTTCTCCGCAGGAAACCGCCGTTGCCGAAAAGCTCTCTGTGCGTGAAAACCTCGAGCTGATTGCAAGAATCTACGGCGCTGACAGGAAAAGTGCAAAGCGCAAGGCTGACGAAATGATTGAAAAGTTCGATATGCAGGATATTGAAAACAGCCGTGCAAAAACTCTCTCGGGCGGCTGGCAGAGAAGACTGAGCATTGCAATGGCGCTTATCTCTGAGCCTGAAATTCTCTTTCTTGACGAGCCGACTCTCGGTCTTGACGTGCTCGCTCGCAGAGAGCTCTGGAGCGTTATTGAAAAGCTCAAGGGCAGAATCACGATTATCCTCACCACTCACTACCTTGAAGAAGCCGAGTCGCTTTCCGACCGAATCGGAATTATGGCTAAAGGCGAGCTCAAAGCCGAGGATACGGCTGAAAATCTCAAACGCCTTGCCGATACCGACAACTTCGAGGAAGCGTTCATCAGAATTGCAGGGGAGGGTGTAAAATGAGAACTTTTGTCTTTGCCTCAAGAAACACGAAGGAAATTCTGCGTGATATGATTACGCTGTTTTTCGGACTCGGTTTTCCGCTTGTGCTTATGGTGCTTTTGTCGGCTATCAACGCCGGTATTCCGCAGGAAGCCGCCGAGTCTACAAAGCTGTTTCAGATTCAGAACCTTGCACCGGGAATCTCTGTTTTCGGTCTGAGTTTTATTTCTCTGTTTTCGGCTCAGCTTATTTCAAAGGACAGAACAACCTCGTTTGTTCTCCGCCTGTTTACGTCACCCTTAAAAGCGTTTGAGTTCATACTCGGCTATACTCTGCCGCTTGTGCCCATGTCGGTTGCGCAGACAGCTATATGCTATATTGCAGCATTCTTTTTCGGACTTGAAATAACTCCGAACATACTTCTTGCCGTAGTTGTCAACATTCCGATTGCACTGGTGTTTATCGCACTGGGACTGCTCGCAGGAACATTCCTCAACGAAAAGGCAGTCGGCGGAATCTGCGGTGCACTGCTTACCAACCTTTCGGCTTGGTTCTCAAATATCTGGTTTGATACTGCGCTTGTCGGCGGCTGGTTTGAGTCGATTGCAAACGCTCTGCCGTTTGCCCACGCAGTAAATGCGGCTCGCTATGCCGTTTCGGGCGAGTATGCCGAGATTATGCCCGAGCTTTTGTGGGTGATTGTCTATGCAGTCGTACTGCTTGCGCTGGCAATTTCGGCGTTCACAATAAAAATGAAAAGGAACAAATAAATGCAGAAATCCCTTTCCGCACCCTCTGTGCGCTATCACCTGATTGACGCATTAAGAGGCTTTGCGCTTGTCAATATGGTGTTTTTCCACCTTATGTACGATATTTTCAATATTTTCTCAGCCGATACAGGCTGGAACAGTGAACCGCTCACAATAATATGGGAGCGGTTTATCTGCTGTTCGTTCATAATTCTGTCGGGCGTGTCGTTCAATTTTTCGCATCACCCGTTCAAAAGAGGAATAATTTTAAATGCCTGCGGATTTTTGATTACGATTGTTACGGTGCTTTTCATTCCGAGTCAGGCGGTTTGGTTTGGAATTTTAAACTTCCTCGGCTGTGCTATGATGCTTGCGTACCCGCTTAAGGCTTATCTTGAAAATATCAAGCCTGTCATAGGAATGATTTGCAGTCTGCTTTTGTTTGCTTTTTTGTATGGTGTACCCGAGGGGTATGTCGGCTTTTTCGGGATTGAGCTTTTTAAACTGCCCGAATTTCTGTACGGAACAAAGGCTCTTGCATTTATCGGCTTTCCGTCAATCGACTTTCAATCAACCGACTATTTTCCGATAATTCCGTGGATATTTCTCTTTTTGTCGGGATATTTTGCCTGGAGAGTAATAAAAAACTGCAACGCAGACAGATTTTTTAAGCGTAAAATCCCGTTTTTCGATTTCATCGGACGCCACACGCTGATAATTTACATTCTTCATCAGCCGATTATTATGGGGATTTTAGAAATTATAAGTATGTTGTCGTAGAAATTAGCAAACGTAACCGATTATATCAACATTATTGTGACAAACAAACCTTTCCGAAGGGGACGGCTTCCCAGACGTCCCTATGCATAAATTGTCATACAATTTATGCATTATGGCGAACACAGTTCGCCACTACAATCATCTAAATGAAACGAGCCGGCATTTTAATAATGTCGGCTCGTTTCGGGAGAGAGTATATTTTAAGAAGAAAGAATTTACAAACTTTCGTAGCTGGTAAACTGATATATATGTATTACTTTTTTCCTACCGGCATACATTCGGAGCAAAGCTCCATGCTGTATACCATATTATCTTTTGCGACCATTGTAATCGGAGTTTTCGGCGCAAGCTTGTTGAACATCACAAGGAAGCTGTCGTCGCCACCGTCGTGCATACCCGTTACAACACGCTCGACGTTGTTTTCCTTGACAAATTCTGATACGGCGCTGGGTGCGTCGTCGTGGAACAGAACGGTCATATCAGCACCCGATTCCTTTGAAACTAGGTAAAGATATTCAATCTGGTCGCTTACTGTTGTATAGTTGCTTGTCGGCTTTAAAATGCTGAGCACCCTGAGCTCACAGTCGCAGTCGTCGGCAATTTTCTTTGCGGTTTTGATGATTCTGTCGCAGTCGTACTGGCTTGTGACGCATGCGAGTACCGACGACCTGTTTTCTTTCATTATGTTGTCACCTCCTTTTGTTATTGTGCTTATATCATACAAGTCGTTTATGAAAGCCATATATTGTTAATGTGAAATTACTGTGAAAGTTTTGCATTGTTTGGAAATTGTAAAATACGTTGCTAAACCATAATTTTTTAGTCCGTTATAAAAGTCGGATATGATTTAAAACTCGGTATCTCGGGAGTCATAGATTTTTCTGATTCTTGGGCAAGATACTACTTTACGTC
>CACXFS010000013.1 GCA_902766885.1 uncultured Ruminococcus sp.
CGGGGATTCGAAGCCGAGCGTTAAGAAAACAGTCCGGTGGACTGTTTTTAGCGAGGAGCGTTGATGAACCTTTAGATTACACACGCCACAACAAACGAGATGAAAGTTTTATAAAGATGAAACACACCTTCTCTCCGCCAGTCGAGTGCCTCGACACACATATTGCGTATCGAAGCATTCTTTTTTATTTTAAGTTATTTTCTCGCGTTAAAAAAACATTTTATATTTGGTTTATGTAATAAACGCAGTTTTAGAACTTACTTTTAGTTTTAGAACTGCGTTAGTTTTTTATCGGGGATTCAAAGCCGAGCGGCAGCGTGTCGCTGCACCCAAATTGTATAGACAGTTTTTTATAATTATTCGGTTTTTCCATACAAATAATATTATTCTAAATATTATTCAAAATCAGAAATAAATCGGGTACATAAAACTACATAAAAAACACAGTTTTAGTTTTGTAATCAAATCCTAAAACTGTGTTTTTATTTCTATATTAAAATCACACAACAGCCTCGTACATTGTGTCGGCGTCTTCCTTGCGGACAACCTCTTTTACCTCAGTTACTCTTACCTTAACGCTTCTTGCGCCAAGTGTAATTTCGATTATATCGCCTGTTTTTACGTCATAGGAAGCTCGTGCTGCTTTTCCGTTTACGGTAACTTTGCCTGCGTCACAGGCTTCGTTTGCTACCGTTCTGCGCTTTATCAGGCGTGAAACCTTTAAGTATTTATCAAGTCGCATTATATTTCACCTCTTTTTTCTAAAAAACAAAAGAGCCGTGTTGACAGACGTCAACTGCGGCTCTGATAAACAAATTGAATTACTTGTTTACGATATCCTTGAAGCCCTTGCCTGCCTTGAATGCAGGAACCTTAGAAGCGGGGATTTCGATTGTGTTACCTGTTCTGGGGTCGCAGCCTGTTCTTGCGTTTCTCTGGCGCTGCTCAAATGTACCGAAGCCTGTGAGCTGAATCTTGTCGCCCTCTGCAACAGCCTTAATGATTGTGTCAATTGTAGCGTTAAGAGCCTTTTCTGCATCTTTCTTTGAAAGGCCGCTCTGCTCTGCAACAGCAGCAATGAGTTCTGTTTTTTTCATTTTAGAAAACCTCCATTAATAATCCTTATTTAATATTTTAACTTCATCCCAAAGGGAATCAAGTTCCGAAAGTGAAGCCGTTTTCATGTCTATGCCACGCTCATTTGCAAGGCTTTCAACCTTTGAAAAACGGTCTGTAAATTTGTCGCAGGCATCGTAAAGTGCGTGCTCACTGTCGATATCAAGAAATCTCGCAACATTTACGGCTGAAAACAATACGTCGCCAAGTTCTTCACGCTGATTATCCTTATCGCCTGACTCAACAGCACTTTTGAGTTCGTTACATTCTTCAAAAAGCTTGGCAAGAGCGCCGTCAACATTATCCCAGTCAAAACCTACCTTTGCAGCCTTCTGCTGGATTTTTGTACTTCTCATAAGCGATGGCAATGCCTTTGAAACGCTGTTCATAGCCTGCGTCTGTGATTTCTGGGATTTTGTTTTCATCTTGATTGCATCCCAGTTTTTAAGCACCTGTTCGGTTGTGTCTGCCTCAACACTGCCAAATACGTGCGGATGACGTATAATCAGCTTTTTACAGATTCCGTCGCACACATCATCAATTGTAAAGCTGTTCTTTTCGCTTTCAATTTCGCTGTGGAGTGCAACTTGTAAAAGGACATCACCGAGTTCTTCCTTTAAAAGCTCTGTATCGTCGTTATCGATAGCTTCTATCGCTTCATAGGTTTCCTCGATAAAGTTTGCACGAATGGACTTATGCGTCTGTTCCCTGTCCCACGGACATCCGCCCGGTGAGCGCAGAATTTTAACTATTTCAACAAGATCGTTAAAATTATAATTCTCTTTTTCTTTAAAGTCCATTTTATACATCTCCGATTATACACTAATAGTAAGTCAAAATCAAGCCTTTACTTGTTTTTTACTCGCACTTACCTATTTTACCCAATAAGATGCCATTTTTCAAGTGCTTTTGCAATTTTTTCTCCTTTTGGAAGAAATTTTATTTCTGTAGCGGTAAATGCACGCATTAAGAGTAAGGCAATAATATAAACGATTACTGCTGCAACTACTGCAAGTATTGTTGACAACCTTTGCGGAATTAATGATGATAGCAGCATATTTGTGAAAAATGCAGCTGCTGAACTGAACACCGAACCGATAAGCGGTTTAACAGTTGTTGAGAAGAAATCTGGTGTTACCTTTGAGTGCTTTACAAGCAGGTACATTCCTATAACAAGAATTATTGCGTAGCTTATCAGCGAGCCTGCAGTTGCTCCCTGAATATTTATTTCGGGAATACTTACAAATATCCACGAGGTTGCAATTTTGATTAACATACAAACTGTATAAAGCTTCATAGGAAGATTTACCTTTCCTATGCCTTGCAACATACTGCAAACAGGAGTTACGGCAGCTGTAAAAATAGTTGTAATTCCCATTAAAGTAAGAACATTGCCGCCGATTTCTGCAATTGCAGCGTCGGAATATACAAATGACATTATTGGATGAGCAAGCACGCAAAGTCCGAGTGACATTGGCAGTGTGAACATCATTGTCATTCTGATTACAGTTTCAATTGACTTTTTAAGTTCTTCCTTATTTCCCTTTGTCCATGCGCTTGTAACATTAGGCATTGCGCTTGAACCGAACACCTGTGTTACAGCTGTTACAAGCTGCATAAGCGTGAGAGCTGATGAATAACAACCCCAGAGTCTTGTATGAATTGTCGCAGGAACTCCTGTTGCTGCTTCACCGTAAAAAGCTTCATCGGGATAATATGCACTGTACTGCGAATAAAGTGCCTCGGGATTTGTTGCGGCAAGATTTGAAAGAACGTTCTGAATTATTATCTGATCAATAAGCGAGCCTATGCTCATTACAAAAGCGCCTGCCGCAATCGGAACAGCTGTTTTGCAGATGATGATAAAAGTTTCTCTTTTTGCTCTTGCATCAACAGAATTTTTGTAATATTCCTCGGGAATACCGTCACCGCTGATTTTGTATCTGCCCCAAAGAAAAATAAAGGAACAAAAACTTCCGAAGGTAATTCCGCAGATTGCACCTGCTACCGAAAAAGCAAGAATCGTATTCTGAGCCTCAGCTTGAGACGAAAAGGTATACCAGAGAAAAGTTCCTGACTGCTCATAAGAACTTATGCCAAAGCTCATTACAAAATAAGCAAAAAGCGTACCTATAAGAAGCTTTACCGCTGCTTCTATTATTTCGGAAATTGCCGTAGGCGTCATATTGCGCTGACCTTCAAAGTAACCTCTGTAGATTGAAGTAAGACAACCAAATAAAATAGTAGGAGCAAGACAAAGCATTGCATGAAGCGAATACGGTGACTTTATCAATTGAACATATATAAAACTGCTGACAATCATTATCAGCAAGCAGACTATTCCGACAATTATAAAAAACGGAACCGATATTTTATGTATCAGCTTTACGTCTTTATAGCGCTTTTCTGCCATATTCTGGGAAACAAGGCGAGAAATTGCAATCGGAAGTCCGCCTGTCGCAACGGTAAAGATTACAACAAAAATTTCATAGGCGTTGCTGTAGAGTCCCATACCCATTGAAGCAACGTCGTCACCGAACATTGAATAGATATTGGTCAGCAGGATTTTGTCAAGAAGTCCGAAAACCTTGACTATGACCATACTCAATGTTAGAATTGCAGCACCTTTCAGAAAAGTTTGCGATACATCCTTTTCAGAATTGGCAACAGCATTGTATTTTTTTGACAAATCAAATCACCTTTTGAACTTATTTTGTTAACTCTGCGTATATTTAAATATATTAACGGGCGGCACAATATTATGTCGCCCGCAAACATATTGTATTTTCATTTGATTACTCGCAGGTTTCTTCTGCATTTTCAGGAGTTTCAGCAGATTCAGATGACGAAAAATCTTCGTCATTATTCACTTCATCAAGTTTTGCTCCGCAGATATTACAGAAAAGCGAATTTTTGGGAACTGTTGCATCACACTGAGGGCACTTTTTCTGATTCTTGGAAGCAGCAATGTGCTCATTGATTATATTGAGATTATCCTTTAACTCGGTAATTTCAGTAACAATCTGCTGAACCTGCTCGGATAAATCGATTCCGTGAATCTGCTCTTTATAGGTAAGCGCTCCGAGGTCACGAAGCTTTTTATTGATATCGCCTCTGATTTCAGCCGCAGTTATCTTATGTCTTGATGCGTCATAAACAACAGATGCTTTTTTTGAAACAGCAGAAGCTGCTGCTTTTGCGTTGACAACAACATCATCAAAAATTTCGTCAAATTTTCCCATTATAATACCAGCCTTTCTTGTTAGTATATTTTTGTTTTATGTCTAATTATAAGTTACGCATATTATATCACTGTTTATCGCAATAATCAACAGTTTTATTTACCATAAAATCTCATAATTGACGACTTTCTTTCTATAAGCTCATTGAAACGGTCTACATATTCATACGGATATTTAAAATTAAATATGCGCTCAAGGTAGTCGGTTTCATTATTTTTAAGCTTTGTAACACCGCCTGAGCCGCAGGCAAGAATTGAATGGGTTTCGTCCATAACATAAACGTTGTAAAGACTTTCAAAGCCTTTTTTGGACCAACCTACATTCTCAAGATTTCCTACCATTCTGCTCTGACGGTACATATAGTACGGGATATATTCATCTAAAGTCAGTGATTTTTGAGTGTATTCGAGCATTTTTCCAGCTGTTTCGGCATCTTCCCTGTTAAGTGTAGTTCCGATATTTGTAAGCGTTGACGCACGCTTCATACATAGCGTATGTATAGTGACACACTCGGGAGATAATGCTCTGATACTGTCAAGAGAATTTACAAAGCTCTCTAAAGTATCTGTCGGAAGTCCTGCTATTAAGTCTGTGTTAATGTTGTCAAACCCGCATTTTCTTGCAAGCTCAAAGGCATTAAAAAACTGCTCAGAAGTATGCTTTCTGCCGATTTCTCTTAATACATTATCATTTATGGTCTGAGGATTTATGCTTATTCTGTCGACTTTATTTTCTTTTAAAGCACAAAGGCGTTCTTTATCAATAGTGTCGGGACGTCCTGCCTCAACGGTAAACTCCCTGCAGGTTGACATATCAAAGCTGTTTCTGACCGTTTTTAATACCTTGTTAAGCTGCTCTGCATTCAGCGTTGTGGGAGTTCCTCCGCCAAAATACACTGTTTCAAGCCTTAATCCGAGATCTGTGGCAATCTGTGCCGTTGCCTTTATCTCCTCGCAAAGAAGCTCTGTATACGGCTCAATCAGCTTTTTCGCACGCTCAACAGACGACATTACAAACGAGCAATAACTGCATCTTGACGGGCAGAAAGGGATTCCTACATAAAGGCTGAATGATTCGGAACGTGACAGGTTGAGAATTTTCTTTTCCTTTTTCTCGGTCATTTCAGCAAGCTCAAGTTTTTCGGGACTTACATAAAATTCATTTAAAAACTTATTACGTGCACCTTCTTCACCGAGTTCTTCGCACAAGCGCCTGAATAGCTTAACGGGACGAACGCCTGTCAGCACTCCCCACGGTTGTGTATAACCCGAATACTGACACAATAGCTTGTAGAGAAGCTGTGCGGAGGTAAGCTCATTATCGTCGGTTTTATCGGCAACAAGAGATTTTTGAAAGTTATTGATAGAGACTTCGATTTTAACTTTATCAGATACCTCGGTATAAATATACGGTTGCTCTACCGAATCAAATGTTTTGAAAACATTGATTTTTTCATTCGGAAAAAACAACCTTGTAAGATTTTCAAGTTCAAACCAGAAGTTGTGATTTTTAACGTATAAATTCATATTACAGCGCCCTCATAAGAGGATTGTACTTTCTTTCGTGCTCAAGTGTTGAAAGCGGACCGTGACCCGGTATTACACGATAGTCACCCGAAAGGTTTTTAAGTCTTAAAATTGAGCTATACATATCACTGTTGCTGCCTGTTGGCAAATCAGTTCTGCCGTAGGATTCGCAAAAAAGCGTATCACCGCTTATTAATGTATCATCAAAAATAAAGCATCCGCCGCCGCTTGTGTGACCGGGAGTATGAATATAAGTAACTTCTGTTTCACCGAGCATAAAGGTTTCATTATCCTTTAAAAGTATATCAGCTGAAAAAGCAGGTAAATCTATGTTGTGATTAACGCTTAAATTAAGAGAAGGTGTACTTAAAAATTCATTTTCCATTTCACCTGTCACAATTTTAGCATTAAACATGTCAGCAAGGTGTTTAGCGTAGCCTATATGGTCATAGTGACCGTGAGTAAGCATAACATATTCAAGCTTTCCGCCGTCTTTTTGAATTTGCTCTATAAGTTCATCAGATTTGTCACCTGGGTCAACTACGGCTGATTTACCTGTTGATTTATCAACGAGATAACAGCAATTTGTTTCAAGAAAAGTTACGTTATATACTTTTACTTCAATCATTTTTTCAAGTCCTTAGAGTTAATTTCAATTGTTACGGGGCCGTCATTTGTAAGCGAAACCTGCATATCAGCACCGAAAACGCCCTTTTCTACACGAGAAATTCCATTATCAGACATTTTCTTGCAGAAATATTCATAAAGCGGTTCAGCTGTTTCGGGACGAGCGGCAGAAATAAAGCTCGGACGGCGTCCGTGGGAACAGTCAGCGCAAAGAGTAAAGTTTGAAATTACAAGCACTCCGCCCCCTACGTCAGTAAGAGAAAGGTTCATCTTATCGTTTTCGTCGGTAAAAATCCGAAGTCCCGATATTTTGGCGGCAAGCACCTCAGCATCACGCTGTTCATCACCGTTTTCAACACCGAGCAAAATTAAAAAGCCTTTTTCAATCTTACCGACTGTTTTGTTTTCAATATCAACACGTGCGTTTGACACACGCTGTAGAATTGCTTTCATATTATAACCTCTTGATTTCCTCAATTCCGTTTATATCGGAAAGCTTTGAAATAACACCGCGCAGGTGATTACGTCCCATAACGTCAATTGTTGCGGTTACAACAGCCTTGCCGTCCTTAAGCTCTCTTGAATTAAGCGAATGAATAAAGATATGCATATTTGAAAGCTTGATTGTAACGTCGGCAAGAAGTCCTGTTCTGTCGGTTGCGGTAATCTGGAGAGTACTGCGAAAAGCCTCTCCTACCTCGTCCTCCCAGTAGCAGGATACCCAGCGTTCGGGTTCTTCGCACTTGGAAATATCCTTTGGAACATTTGTGCAATTGCGTTTATGGATTGAAACGCCGTAGCCTCTTGTAATATAGCCGATTATGTCATCACCCGGCAGAGGATTACAACAGTTGGAAAACTTTACAAGCACATCGTCTGCACCCTCGATTACAACACCGGAGGTCGCCTTGTTACGCTTCACGGGAGCCTGAGGAACAGAGATTTCTTCGATATCAACAGCATATGTTTTCTGGTACTCCTCTTTCAGCCTTGGGATAATCTTCCAGAGCTGAACACCGCCATATCCTATTGCAGCATAAAAATCGTCAAGCGTATTATACTGCTTTTTAACCATAATCTTTTTAAGAAATTCAGGGTATTCTTCTTCTGTGAGGTTGATTCCGTGACGTTTAAATTCACGTTCAAGCATCTGCTTGCCTTCAACAATATTTTCGTCACGCTTTTCATTTTTATACCACTGACGGATTTTTGACTTTGCAGAAGCAGTCTTACAAATGTCAATCCACGATTTGTTTGGATGTTCTTCTTTTTGTGTGATAATTTCGCAGATTTCACCTGTTTTAAGCTTATAGTCAATCGGCACTATTTTGCCGTTTACCTTTGCTCCTACCATTCTGTGACCTACTTGTGTATGAATGATATATGCAAGGTCAACCGGAGTCGAGCCACGAGGAAGGTTTATTACATCACCCTTTGGTGTGAACACGTAAACGTCGTTTTCCTCAAAATCATTGCGGATATTTTTGGCAATATCGGTTGCATCCTCAGCCTGAAGCTGGTCGAGAATCATACTCTTGACTTTATCAATATTTTCCTGAAGCCTATCGCCTTTTTTGCCTCCGCCCATTCCGAGCTTGTATTTCCAGTGTGCAGCGATTCCGTATTCAGCAGTGTAATGCATTTCCCACGTTCTGATCTGAACTTCAAAAGGAATTGCCTTGTTATCAAGAACGGTTGTATGGAGCGACTGGTACATATTCGGCTTGGGCATTGAAATGTAGTCCTTAAAGCGGTTCGGAATCGGCTTGAAGATATCGTGTACTACGCCGAGAACATTGTAGCAGTCGGGTACCGTGTCAACGATTACACGAACGGCAAAAACATCGAAAATCTGGTCAATTGTTCTGCCCTGCATAAAAGTCTTGCGGTAGATGCTGTTAATACTTTTTACTCTGCCGCTTATATAAACATTTTTAATTGTATTTTCTGTTTTCTCAAGAATCTGTTTTTTTATAGATTCTATAAATCTATCTCTGCCCTCTTCGTTCATTAAAAGGGCGTCCTCAATTTCCTTGTATCCGACAGGGTCAAGGTACTGCAAGGAACGGTCTTCAAGCTCATCCTTAATGGTCTTGATACCAAGACGGTGAGCAATCGGAGCAAACACCTGCATATTTTCAAGCGACTTATCCCTGCGTTTCTGCTCCGGCATACAGTCCATTGTACGCATATTATGAAGTCTGTCGGCAAGCTTTATGATGATTACCCTTATGTCATCAGCCATTGCAATAAGCATTTTACGGATATTTTCAGCTTGCTGCTGTTCACGGGTGGAATAAGGAATTTTTGAAATTTTAGTTACACCGTCAATCAGCTTTGCTACGTCACTGCCAAACTGCTTTGTGATTTCATCAAGCATTACGGGTGTATCTTCAACGACATCATGCAGGAGTGCACCGCAGATTGAATCGGTATCCATACCGAGTTCGGCTACGATGCAGGCAACAGAAGTCGGGTGAAGAATGTAGGGTATTCCCGATACCCTGCGTTGGTCACCGTGAGATTCTTCAGCTAATTTGTATGCTTTTGTAATTTTTTCCATATCGTAGGAATTTTCCGAACGTTCAAGAATATTCTTCAGCTCAGAAAAATCCTGATAATGAGCTACATTTGAATACTTACCCACCGTAACACCCCTCGTTGAGTTTTCTTATTATCTTAGCCGAGTCAAGCAAAACCTTGCCCGAAATCTCGTTTATCTTTATACTGCATGATTTCATACTTTCATTAAGTTCGATAAGGTTGAGCTCACTCATTGCTTCAAGTATAACTCTAATTTTACCAAAACTAAGCTTATTGTCAAGCTTATATACAAGAGTATCAAAAGAAAAATTGTATTCTCCGTTTGATTTCAGGAATCTGTAAAGCAATGCAAAATCATCACGAGTGGGTAAAATTGATAACAACTGTTGTTTAGAAAGAGGATTTCCGAGGCAGAAGTCTTCAAAAATCCGTTCGCTTTGCAAAACCTCAAGAGAATCATCACTGTCAGCTTTTATTGCCTTAACGATTACCGAAACGCTTACGTTGCCGTTGTATTCGTTTGTATCAAGCGTTACGGCTAAATCAAGCAAATCACCCTTTTGATAGGGAAATTCCTCGGTGGTTGTAAAAAAGTAAAGCGCATTTATCACTGAACCGTTTTTTGATAGAACAAGTTTGAGATGCTTATTATTCGATAATGGAATAATATTTTCAAGAGTCATCTTATACAGTCCGAAAATCGGAGTTGGATTTCCTGCACCAAAGGGCTGTAAACAAGAAAGCGACTCTACAAGGTCAACGCTGATAAATGCAGGATTGAGCTTACACTCAATATTAAGCTTGTCAAACGGCATATTGCTAAAGGAATTTGCAAATTCGTTAATTCTTTTTCGGAATAAAGAGATATTTTTGCTCTCAAGCGATAAACCGACAGCCATAGGATGCCCGCCGTAATGCGTAAGCAAATCGGCACAGGCAAATACTGCGTCGCAAAGAGGAAATCCCTCTACGCTCCTGCCTGAGGCTTTTGCAGAGACACCGCTGCGTGAGATAATAATTGTCGGCTTTCCGTAAATATCTTTAATGCGTGAGGCAACTATTCCGATTACACCTTGATGCCAATTTTCCCCGTCAATTACAATTATCTTATCAAAAACAAGCGAGGGATTCTGTTTTATATCTGAATCTATTTTATTTAAAATTTCAGCTTCAATCTGCCTGCGTTCAATATTGTCGTCACATAACTGCGATGAAATTTCGTTTGCCTGTTCTTCATCTTCGGTCAGTAAGAGTTCAACGGATTTCCCCGAAAGACCGAGTCTGCCGACAGCATTTATACGTGGTACAAGTGTAAATGATACGTTGCCTGCGGTAAGATTTTTACCGGCAAGTCCCGAACTCTCAACAAGGGAGTTGATTCCCACCCTGTCGCTGTTCATAATGCTCTGAAGTCCACGTTTGACAAACACCCTGTTTTCGCCTTTAAGCTCAACAATATCACCGATTGTTCCTATGCTCAGTAAATCAGCGTAATTGTCAAGAAGTGAATTCACATCGCAATATTCTCCTTCGAGAGCCATAATAAGCTTAAAAGCCACACCGACACCCGAAAGATTTTTGAATTTACTCTGGCAGTCCTGTCTGTGCAAATCAATAACAGCGCAGGCATCGGGCAGATTTCCCGTCGGCATATGGTGGTCGGTTACAACGGTGTCGATTCCAAGTGAAGATGCATGCTCAATTTCTTCCAGAGCCGCAATTCCGTTATCAACAGTGACTATCAGCCTTACTCCCTTTTCTTTGAGAAAATCAACGGCTGCATTGTTCATCCCGTAGCCCTCTGTTTCTCGTGACGGTATGTAATACATAGCATTTGCACCGATTGCATCAAAATATGAATACAGAAGTGCGGTAGAGGTTACTCCGTCAGCGTCGTAATCACCGTAAACGCAGATTAATTCATCGTTATCAAGAGCCTTTTTTATACGGCTGACAGCCTTATCCATATCTTTTATTTCAAAAGGAGAGGCTATTTCGGAATCATTATAGAGAAAATCTTCAATTTCTTCCTGTGTTTTTATATTTCGTATCTGGAGCAGCATTGCAACAATTGCAGGCAGCTCATATTTAGTTTGTATTTCAGAGGCTTCAGTTTTATTCAGCTCTGATACTGTCCACAATTTCAAAAAAATGCAGCGCCCTTTCGTTTTATCTATAAAATATATCAGTTATTATATTCTTTCAGCATTGATTCTGCGTGAGTTAATGCGGCTTCGGTAATATTTACTCCGCCGATTATGCGGGCAAGCTCATTTACTCTGCCGTTATGGTCAAGAACGGAAACATCGGTAAAGGTCCTTCCGTCGTCAATCTGCTTGCGGATAAGATAGTGGTAATCTGCAAGGGAAGCAATCTGCGCCTGATGGGTTACGCATAGGACCTGACTGTTTTCAGATACCTGCTTTAGCTTTAAGCCAACCTTTTCTGCGGCTGAGCCGGATATTCCGGTATCTACTTCGTCAAATATAAGCGTATCAACTGTATCAGCTGAGGAAAGAACAGTTTTTATGGCAAGCATCATTCTTGAAAGTTCACCGCCAGATGCGATTTTTGCAACTGGACGAGGAGTTTCACCGGGGTTTGCAGAAATTAAAAGTTCTACCTTATCAATACCCTTTGAATTAAATTCGGTTGTTTCAAACTGCGGAACAAGCTCGACATTCGGCATATTTAAAAAGCTCATCTCGTCTTTTACCTTTTTGGCAAAATCCTGAGCTACCTTTTTACGGTGCTTGCTGAGCTTCTGTGCCGCCTGCATTGTGAGCTTTTCAGACTTTTCAACAGCCTCGATAAGCTCATCACGGTTTTTATCATAATTTATAAGTTCATCAAGTCTTGCCTGCATATTTTCTGCAAGAGGTATCAAATCATCGCAGGGGCAGTTGTATTTTCTTGAAAGGCGGTTGAGTAAATCGAGCCTTTCTTCGATTTCTTCAAGCCTTTGCGGATCACTTTCAAGGTTGTCGATAGCGTCGGAAACGCTTTCGGCACAATCCTTGAGATTGTAGTATACATCAGCAAGAGTATCTGAAAGTAATTCGTATTCGGGGTTGTACTCGGCGGCTTTCTGAATATCTGAACAAGCACGATCAACCGCTTCAACTCCGCCGTCAAAGCTTTCATCGCCCGATAAAAGCATTTTTGCTTCGTTTAACAGCGAGAAAATCTTTTCAAAACTCATAAGAGAAGTGCGTTCTGCTTCAAGTGCCTCTTCCTCACCGAGTTTTATATCGGCATCACTAAGCTCTTGCACCTGAAATGAGAGCAAGTCAATCTCTTTCAAGCGTTCGCTTTCGTCGGTATTTGCTTCATTTAATTTCTTTTTCAGAATTTTGTATTCTTTATATTTTTCACGGTAGTCGGCTAAAAGCTCACTGCTTTTGCCGTAGCTGTCTATGTAATCAATATGCGTTTCCGGTGAAAAAAGCTCGTAGCTTTCGTGCTGACCGTGAATATTGATAAGGTACTTTGAAAGCTCCTTGAGCATTGAAACTGTTGCAGGTCTGCCGTTGATTTTACAATTGCTTTTGCCCGAAGAATTAAGCGTTCTCTGCAAAATAAGCACTCCTTCATCGTCGGAAAACCCGAGTTCTTCAAGCTTATTTATTACCTCATCGTTTATATTTTCAAACTGTGCGCTGACAAAAGCAGACTGCTCTCCTGTTCTGATTATATCCTTTGAGGTGCGCTGTCCCATTATCGCATTGATTGCATCAATTATGATACTTTTACCTGCGCCTGTTTCACCTGTAAGCACATTCAGTCCGCTGTTAAAATCTATTGATGTTTTTTCAATTACGGCTATGTTTTCAATATATAAAGTCTGTAGCATTTACAATTCACCTTGTTTAAATGAGCTTTTTAAGTTCTTCCGTAAGGCTTACGGCAAGCTGTGAACTTCGGCAGGCTATAAAAATCGTGTCGTCGCCTGCGATTGTTCCGACAACGGCTTTGTAGTCGTTTGAATCGAGCGCCGCACAAACAGCCTGCGCCATTCCGCTCAGCGTTTTGATTACAACAATATTCTGTGCAAAATCTATTGAATTTACCGAAGAAGCAAAAAGAGAAGAAAAGTTTGAACGAATATCAGTTGAGTTTTTTGAGGCTGAAACATAGCGGTATTTTCCGTCAGAGCCGAGAGTTTTAACAAGGCGTAAATCCTTGATATCACGGGAAATTGTAGCCTGTGTAGCCTTGTAACCCTCGTCTTTCAGGCGAGTGAGAAGTTCGTCCTGTGTTTCAATCGGGTATTCGGCAATTATGTCAAGAATTTTTGCGTGACGTCTGGATTTCATCAGATTTCCCTCTCTTTCAGCTTTTCGTTGAGTTTTCTGTAAAAGTTGCGTTTGTTTATGGAAACAAATTTAAGCTTTAAATCGGATTTTTTGATTTTTACCGTATCTTCGGCGAGAATGTCAACATTCTTTTCACCGTCAATTGTCAGCACACAACAACATTCGCTCGGAATTTTTACCGAAACGGTAAGCACGGAATTGCCCTCGAAAATTACCGAGCGTGAAAAAAGCGAGTGCGGACATACGGGAGTCATAAGAATACAGTCAAGCTGAGGAGCAACTATAGGTCCTCCCGCAGAAAGCGAGTAGGCTGTAGAGCCTGTCGGAGTTGAAAAAAGCAGACCGTCTGCACGGTATTTTGCAATTTCCTCATCATCAAGAGTAACCTGCAAGTCAATGATTTTTGAAAGCTGACCTCGTGCAATAACTGCATCATTTACGGCAAGGTAATTCTTTGAAACACCGTTCTTTATTACTTCTACGTCAAATAAAATGCGTTCTTCAACTGAATAATCTCCATCAAGAATACGGGTAAGTTCACTGATACCGTCAATTTCAATGTCTGCGGCAAAGCCGAGCCTGCCTACGTTTACTCCTATTAACGGCTTATCAAAGCGTGCGGCATACTTTGCGGCGTGGATAATTGTTCCGTCGCCGCCTACGGTTATCGCAATATCGCAGACTTTGAAAAGTTCTTCGATTGTGTCTGTAAAGGAAATCTTAACGCCCTTGTAAAAAGGCGCACATTCGGAAAGCATATATACTTCTGAATTATTGGAAAGCATTAGCAGAGATATTTCACCTGCGCAGGAAATTGCTTCTTCTTTTGAAAGATTTACAACAACGGCTGTTTTCATAAAATCACCTGTTTAGCAAACACGGATTAAATCGTTCGTATATGATTTATTCTGTAGTTTCTTATTTATCGAGTGCCTTGTGTGAGTTTTCTACAAGCTGTTTCGGTGTAACGTCTGTGTAGGACTTCGGTTCATCACTTTTGCGAAGATGTATGAGGTATTCAATATTGCCTTCGGGTCCTTTTATCGGAGAAAAGTCAAGATTTAATACATCAAAACCGTTTTCAAGACAAAAATTGAAGATGTTTTCTACAACCTCAATATGTACCGACGGGTCACGCACGACTCCCTTTTTCCCTACCTTTTCACGTCCTGCCTCAAATTGAGGTTTAATAAGACAGACAGCCTGAGCATTATCAGCCATAAGCTCTCTTGCAACAGGCAGAATAAGTTTAAGAGAAATAAAGGAAACATCAACAGAGAAAAAGTCAATTTCATCGGGTACCTGTTCACGAGTAACCTTTCTCATATTGGTACGTTCGAGGTTTACAACACGTTCGTCATTGCGGAGTTTCCATGCAAGCTGACCGTAACCTACGTCTATTGAATAAACCTTTTTAGCTCCGTTTTGCAGCATACAATCGGTAAAGCCGCCTGTTGAGGCACCTATATCCATCGTGATTTTGTCTTTTAAATCAAAGTCAAAATTATTGATTGCCTTTTCAAGCTTTAATCCGCCTCGGCTGACATATTTCTGTGTGTTGCCTCTTACTTCGATTTTTGCATTTTCATCGTATGTTGAGCCACATTTATCGGCTTTTTGATTGTCAACATACACCTGACCTGCCATAATTACGGCTTTTGCCTTTTCACGGCTGTCGGTGAAGCCTTTTTCGTAAACAAGTATATCAAGTCTTTTTTTCATTTTCAGTCTGTAGTTTCTCCCAAATTCTTAGTAATAACGTCAAACATTCCCTTGCTGTCAAGCTTTAGCATTGCAAGTGCCTCGGAAACAGACATCTGCTTTACAAATTTATCGTTTATTGCCTTTATATGATAATTGCCGTTAAATTTAGTTCTCTGAAGCAAATCGGAAAAATTGCGGGCAATTCCGCCGTTCTTCATTCCCTCTTCAAAGAACCATACATTTTCAAAGCTTGACGCAAATTCAACGGCTTCGTTGTTAATCGGTCTTATTTTGCAGAGCTTTAAAATGCAGATTTCAATTCCGCTTTCTTCAAGCATTTTCTTTGCACGGCAGGCATATGAAAAAAGTCTGCCATAGGTTATAAGAAGATTTTTACATTCCTTATTGCCGTAAATATCATAGTCAATGCTTTCTTCACCATAATCATCGGGACAGTAAAGCTCTCCTCCTCGCGGATAACGCACAACAGCAAGGCTGTCGCACATATATATTGCTGTTCCGAGTGCCTTTTTCAGTCCTATAAAATAAGACGGTGAGAAAATAGTTGTGTTTGGAATTGAATTGAGCATCGAAACGTCAAAAACGCCCTGATGTGTTTCACCGTCACTGCCGACAATTCCGGCTCGGTCAACAGCAAGTACAAGATGAATATTGCCGAGCGCCGCATCGTGAATAAGCTGGTCATAGGAACGCTGTAAAAATGTGGAATAAACGGCAAAAACAGGTCTCATTCCACGGGAAGCAAGTCCGCAGCCGAAAGTTACTGCGTGTTCTTCGGCAATACCTACGTCAAAAAATCTTTCCTTATATAATTTTGAAAAGTCACCAAGTCCTGTTCCCGTTGACATAGCGGCTGTTATTGCGCAGATTTTTTTGTCCTGCTGGGCAAAATCGCACATTGTTTTTCCGAAAACAGAGGAAAAGCCTTTGTGGCTTGAAATAGGCTCACCCGAATCAATGTCAAACTGACCGATTCCGTGAAACTCACCCGGATTCTCCTCGGCAGGCAGATAGCCTTTTCCCTTTTTGGTGACAACGTGAATCATAACGGGAGCGTTAATCTTCTTTGCCGCTGCAAATGCGTTTTCAAGCTCCTCGATATTATGTCCGTCAATCGGTCCTAAATAAGTAAAACCGAAGCAGTCAAAAAGCGTATTTTTATATACAAGATTTTTTATTCTTGACTTTCCGTGCTGTAAAAACGATTTTATAGGCTTTCCTATAAGCGGAATTTTTGAGAGAACCTTTTCGATGAGCTTTTTTACTCTGATATACCAAGGCTGTATTCTTACGGTTGTCAGATAGCGAGGAAAAGCACCGACGTTTTTGGAAATTGACATTTTATTATCGTTAAGCACTACAATAAAATTCTTATTAAAACGTCCTGCATTATTCATCGCCTCAAACGCAAGTCCGCCCGTAAACGAGCCGTCACCTATAACTGCAACAGTATGGCTGTTGTCACCGGTCAGCATTTTTGCGTTTGCTATTCCGAAAGCCGCTGAAATTGAGGTACTGCTGTGACCTGTGTTGAAATCGTCGTACTTGCTTTCTGCCCTTTTCGGGAATCCCGAAATGCCGTCCTTCTGACGCAGAGAATCAAAGTTCTCATATCTTCCTGTAAGCAATTTATGCGTATAGCTTTGATGTCCTACGTCCCAGACAATGCTGTCCTTTGGAAAATTAAAGCTCCTGTGCAGAGCTACGGTAAGTTCTACTACTCCGAGATTAGGAGAAAGATGACCTCCGTTTACCGATACGGTTTCAACAAGCTTTTCACGTATTTCGGTGCAAAGCTTTGGAATATCGTCCTCATTTAAGCGTTTTACGTCATTAGGTGATTTAATTTTTGATAGAAGTTTATATTCACCCATAGTTATTTACCATTTCCTGAATTTAATTACAATAAACCTTATTTTTTACGGCAGGCAAGCTGACGTGCAAAATCAGAAAGGCCGCTTACGTCACCGCTGAATACTTCAAGCGACTTTAAAGCCTTTTCTGTAAGTTCATCAACAAGCTCACGGCATTTTTCAATACCGAGGAGTGAAACGTATGTAGACTTGCTGTTTTCCAAATCACTGCCGACAGGTTTGCCAAGTTCCTCGTCAGATGAGGTAACATCGAGTATATCGTCCTGAATCTGAAAGGCAATACCTATACACTCGCCGTATTCCGATGCGGCTTTTATATATTTTTCATCTGCATCTGCACAAATACAGCCGAGCTCACAAGCCGCTTTTATCAGGCAGGCAGTCTTTTTGTAGTCCATTTCACGCAGTACTTCAATGGGAGCATTAGTGTTTTCACTCATAAGGTCTATTACCTGACCTCCGACCATTCCGACTGCACCTGCGTATTTTGCAAGAGTATTTACGCCCTTACGGCAGGCTTTTTCACCGATAAGCTCTGATACTTTGTCACTGCTCATAATTTCAAAAGCAAGGGTCTGGAGAGCATCTCCGGCAAGCAAAGCGGTATCTTCACCGTATACTATGTGGTTTGAGGGTTTTCCTCGTCTTAAGTCGTCGTCGTCCATACACGGTAAATCGTCGTGAATGAGCGAATATGTATGAATCATTTCAACAGCGCAGGCAAAAGGAGCCGCTTTTTCGGCTTTTTCGCCGCAAAGCTGTGCAAATTCAAAAACAAGGCACGGGCGTACACGCTTTCCGCCTGCTTCAAGGCTGTATTTCATAGATTCTATTAGCTTTTTTTCTTTACAGTTCAAGTCAGGCAGAAAATCAAATAAATATTTTTCTGTAACAGAAATAAAATCAGTCTTCAACTAAGTTTTCCTCCCCGTTTTTTATACGCTGTATTCTCTCGTTTATGTCTTCAATCTGTCCCTTACCGGTTTCAAGCTCTTTCATACAGTAAGCCAGAAGCTCGCAAGCCTGAGCGTACTGCTCAACGCTTTCCTGCAGGGTAAGACCTTTGTTTTCCATATTTTTTACAATTTCTTCAAGCTTTGCGTTTGCCTGTTCAAACGTCATTTTTTTATTCATTAGAGTCACACCTCTGTAGAGTTTAGAAAAAAATTATTCATCTGCGTATTCAAGCAGTCTTTGAATTCTGTGGTTTGCTCCGCTGCGGCTTATTGGCGGATTAAGGTTCTGTCCCAAATCTCTTAGCGACATTTCGGGGTTTTCAAGCCTTAAATATGCAATTTCTCTTAAATCGTCGGGCAGAGAATCAAGTCCCTTTGTTTTTTTGATTTTTTCAATTGCTTCAAGCTGTTTTGCAGCAGCTGAGGCTACCTTGCCGATATTTGCAAGCTCACCGTTAATACGGCGGTTTACGTTGTTGCGCACAAGCTTTACAGCCTTTGTGCCCATAATCTCCATTGCCTTTACCGGTGCGCCGATATATGTAAGTAGGTCGCAGATTTGTTCACTGCCCTTGAAATAAACTACATAACTTCCGTTTCTCACCACTGTTTTGGGAGTAAAATCACACTCGGTAATTTCAGAAAGAATTTTGCACAAATCGAGTGATAAATTTTTGTGCGGAACGCAAAATTCTGCGTGATAGCCTTTCATCGGGTCGGAAACCGAACCGCAGGAAAGGAAAACTCCTCTGATAAATGCGCCTGACAGCTCCTCCGAGCTTACATTTGCTCTGTTTACACGCAGTGAAACCTGATTTTTAGAATGTCCGAAGTCTTCGAAAATCCGTTTACATTCGTCAGAATCAACAACCACTATCTTGTAAAGGTGAGCATCATCTGACTTTGTACGAAGTGCAGTCTGCTTTTCAATTATAGGCATATATAAATTTTGAAGCAAGAACGTTATTCTCTTGCAGGCATAGGTATTTTCGGTTTTAAAAACTATTTTGCTTTCGGAAAAAGTCTTTCCGAACAGCAACATTCCGTAAAGCTCTGCCTTTAAAAGCTCTCTGTCGTAAACTTCTGCACTGCAAAGCTCCTTTTTAATTTCGGAAGAAAAAGACACTTTTATCCTCCCTTATTTACATTAAATAACTTTACTTTGATACGTCACGGTGTTGAATCACGCAGCGATAGCCCTTCTGAACAAAATGCTCATCAAGCGTCCTTGCAATTGTAACGCTTCTGTGCTTTCCGCCGGTACAGCCGATTCCGACTACAAGCTCGCTTTTGCCCTCTTTAAGATAGAGCGGAACGGAAAAGTCGAGCAGATTGAGTGTACGTCTGATAAATTCCTGTGTTTCATCGCTGTTGAGAACATAATCACGAACCTTCTGATCGAGCCCCGTAAGGTGCTTAAGCTCAGGGATATAGTAAGGATTAGGCAGACAGCGAACGTCAATAATAAGGTCGGCTTCAAGCGGAATTCCGTACTTAAAACCGAATGACATAAACGTAAGCGTTAAGCTCTGGGAGGTATCCTCCATAAACATCGACATAACACGCTCACGAAGTTGTTTATTTGACATGTATGTTGTATCAATTTTATAGTCAGCAAGCTTTTTAATCGGGATAAGCAGAGCTTTTTCAAATTCTACCGCTTCCGAAACTGAACCGTCTTTAAGACGTTCGGCCAACGGATGCTTTCTGCGTGTTTCTTTATATCTTACGATAAGGCAGTCAACCTTTGCATCAAAGAAAAGAATGCTGACGCTTTTGTACTTTTTCTTGAACTTTTCAAGCTCTGAATACATATCCTCAAAGTTTTCGTTGCCTCTTACGTCAACTACTACTGCAACACGCTTCATCATATTGTCCTTTGAATTAAGGCACAAAGTATAGAGAGTGGATAGCAATGATGCAGGGATATTATCAACGCAATAATATCCGATATCTTCAAGAACGTGGAGTGCGCTTGTTTTTCCTGCCCCCGACATTCCCGTAATTATTACAAATTCCATAAAATCACCAATTTACAGTATAATCAGCTCACATTCAAGATTGTATCCTGTTTTGTCTGAAACAGTTTTCTGAATCTGAGTGATTAATTCTCTTACATCTTTTGCAGTTGCATTGGACTTATTGATTATAAAGCCTGCGTGCTTTTCGGAAACCTGAGCGCCTCCGCAAAGTTTGCCCTTTAAGCCGCACTGTTCAATTAATGCGCCTGCGAAGTTGCCTTCGGGGCGTTTAAACACACTGCCTGCACTTGGATATTCAAGCGGTTGTTTTGTGCTGCGGCGTAACATATAATCGTCCATTTTTGCTCTTATTTCATCGGGATTTCCCTTTTTGAGTTTAATGGTAATTCCCGTAATTATCATATTATTACTGCGGTATATGCTTGTTCTGTAACCAAATCTCAAATCGTCCTTTTCGGTTCTGCCGATTTCACCGTTCGGAGAAATGTGCGAAACGCTATGTACTACGTCTTTCATTTCACCGTCATAAGCGCCTGCGTTCATAAATACTGCACCGCCGACAGTACCGGGTATTCCCCAAGCAAATTCAAGTCCCGACAAGCCGCAATTGAGTGCAAACTTGCAGAGATAAGCGAGTGTTGCACCTGCTCCGCAGAAAATAGTTGTATCATCAACAAGCGTAATTTTGCGAAAATCTCCGTCAAGACGAATTACAGTACCTCTGATTCCCTCGTCGCTTACAAGCAGATTGCTTCCGTTGCCGAGAATCATATAGTCAGCATCTGAGTCCTGACACTCTTTTAAAATTGTGCTGAGCTTGCTAAGATTGTTAACTTTTATGTAAGCGTCGGCATTTCCGCCGATTTTAAACGATGTGTGCTTACTCATAGGCTCATTTTGTCTTGCCTCGCAACCCAGAATTTCGGCGAGATTAAAAATTATTTCGCTTTTATTCATAAAATACCCCTTTGCTCTATATCAATATGAAATATTCTTCTCATCAAAATACGCTTTTAAGTTTTCAACGCTTGTGTTTACAATAAGCTTTTCGGGAAAATCAATATCCTCAAGCATTTCAAGCGTATTATAAGCTCTTCCGAGTGTATTTGTAAAATGGGCGTCGGTATCAACGCAGATTCTCGCACCGTATTTTTTGCAGAGCTTTGCTATCGTTACGCAGTTACCGACATAATCTCTGCCGTATCTGAACGCCGAATCGTTAATTTCAACGAGTTTACCGTTCTTTGCAAAGACCGGAATTACCTTGTCATAATCATATTTAAAATATTCCGAACCGCTGTGGCCGATTACATTTACATTCGGGTTTTCTGCTAATTTCAAATAAGCGTTGGTGCACTTTTCAACCGTTGCCTTACCGTCAAGCGTAATTGTATGCATTGAGGCTACTATCCAGTCGAGCTGCTGTTGTAGAGAAGCTTCAACGTCAATATTACCGTCATAATCGCAGATATTTGCTTCTATTCCACGCAACAGCCTTACACCCTGAAGATACTCCGGCAAAAGTCCGAGAGATTCAAAGTAAAACGGACCGGGTGCACCGGGCATTGTACGCGCATGGTCAGTTATAGCCAAAGCAAAAAGTCCGAGTTGCGACGCCTCATGAGCCATTTCAGTCACTGTTGCATATGCATGAGTTGATGCTATTGTATGTGTATGGAGATCTGCTATTAACTTCATTTATGTTTTACTCCCATTTATCTACTATGGTTTTAGGTGAATCGGTAACCTCGTCAACGTCCATTCCAAGGCTGCGCAACAAATCCTGTGCAGCATTGTAGCCCATCTTCTTCTGTCTGTTGTTCATTGCGGCAACTTCAATAATTACTGCAAGGTTTCGACCGGGTTTTACCGGGATTGTAAGAGTCGGTACTTCAACACCGAGAATGTCCATATACTCATTGTCAAGTCCCATTCTGTCATAAACCTTAGCGCTGTCCCAAAGTTCAAGGTTGATTACCATATCAATCTTTTCCTGCATCTTAACCGCACCCATACCGAAAAGCTTGCGTGCATTGATAATTCCTATTCCTCGAAGCTCGATAAAATGCCTGATATTTGCAGGTGACTGACCGATGAGCGTTGTTGCTGATGTTCTGCGGATTTCTACTGCGTCATCTGCAACAAGGCGGTGACCACGCTTTATAAGCTCCATTGCAGTTTCGCTTTTACCTACTCCGCTGTCACCGATAAGCAGACAACCTTCACCGTAAACTTCGACAAGTACACCGTGACGTGTAATTCTGGGTGCAAGGGCATTGTTAAGATAGTGAACAAGTCGGGCGGTCAAATCAGAGGTGTTGTCGTCTGTGCTGAAAATAGATACTTTATGCAGTTTAGCACTCTCAAGTATTGCCGCAGACGGCTCAATATCACGGCAGATTATTACAGCAGGCGGACCAAAGCTGAAAATTGAGTCTATAACCATTCTCTGAGCTTCCGAGCCGAAACGTCCGAGATATGAAAATTCGGTATTTCCGAGAACCTGAATACGCTTGTTATCAAAAAACTCAAAGTAGCCTGTAAGCTCAAGTCCCGGTCTGTTAATTTCAACAGTCGTTATTTTTATATCCTCATAATTTTCCGCTATATAAACCTCGTTGAGATTTAAGTCATTGACAATATCCGACAAAGGAACAGAAAATTCAACAGACATACATTCACCGCCTTAAATATTTCGGGTATTATAGTTATCACTATTATACACCATATTGAGGTCGGTATAAAGTCTTTTTATGAATTATTTTTCAAATATTTTATTATTTTTCTCATTTTTCAGCATTAATCTTTATTGATTCTGCTTTTATTTCTCTATCAGAATTAATATATGAAACAGAAAATTCTTTATTGAAGTCAGAGAAAAAATTATTGAATATAGATAAACAATTAAGGCTTATATCTTTATTTTTATTCTTTATCAGAACAATATGCTCTTCAACCTGTTCAGGAAGCTTTTTATCATTTACAAACTTTTCCACTAAACTATCATCGCATAATGTTACATACATAAGGGGTGAAAAATACGGCTTTTCGGATATATACTTTATATCTGATTTAAGTGTTTTATCCATTATTTTCTCCTCCGTTATAAACAATTCAAGCTTTGAAAGCGAAAGATTTGGTATATATTCGCTTTTCGCTTTTGTGCAGGCTTGTTCAAATGAATCTGCAAATACCGAAGTAAAAACCGGGGTATCGGAACTTGAAAGCAGATAAAATGTGTAACAAATTCTGCCGTCCTTTTCCCCTACCGTTACAGTTTCTGCAATAGACGCCTTGTCAACCTGTTTTGAGCTTGAACAGCCTGAAAACAGGATTGATAATACGCAGAGAAGGATTAATATTATTTTTTTAGGCATTTAATCTCCTCCCGAAAGCAAACAGATAAATTACAGGAATTACTACTGCTGAAATAAAAGTAAAAATATTAAGCAAATAGTGATTTGATAATAATTCTTTAACAGCATTAAAATGATAAGCACAAATGAAAAGAACGAAAATTATTGTTGCAAAAACAAGTATAGTCGGCAGAGAACTGCTTTTACCCGTTGACTTGCAGATACAGGTAAGGATAATTGAGATTGCAAGAAATACCGTAAGCACCGACAGAGAAAGATACAGACTGTCAAAGCCTCCTACGTCACCGAAATGAGTTGTTTTTGAGAGTAAAAAGCATCTGTAATCCTGTGCAAATGCATATTCACCGAGCACAAAGACAGTGAAAAACAGAATCAGTGCAAAAATAATTGCTGTTACAATGAGTGAAAACACAATTTGCCTTGAACGGAAATTCTTTGTATAACCTGATAAAACTGCAAAAATTACAGCAGTAAATGCAGGTGTGAGAAAAAAAGAAGTATTGTTTATAAAATCACTTTTAGTACCGTTAAAACTAAAAGCCGTATTGTTTATTTCTATATTAGAAATATTACCCGTGAAAATAATCAGTAATACAATAAAAGAAAAGACAAAAACGAAAATTGAGCATCTTGCAATTGCGTTTGTACCTTTATAGGCGGCATACACACAAACCGCAAGCAAAACCAGATCAACTGCAAAAATATTTGCCTCGCTGTTGAGCTTTTTAGAAAACATATCACAGTATTTAATTAAAAAATACTCCGCTGTATAAACAAAGTACAGACAGTAAAAAGCAGATACAAAAACTATTGCATTGGGCGTTTTCATATGAGCCAGCGACATAAAATCAAGGTCTGTTCTTCTCTTAAATATTACTGACGGAATGAAAAATAAAGCAGTAAGAGAAAACCCGCAAAGCAGTGTTAAAAGATTGAACAGAAATGAAGTATCTTTCGGAAGGTCAAAGCTTTCAAGTAAAATAACTGAAACGCTTGCAAGAAATATCAAAAGTAACAACCGTTTTGACGGAAATTTAATTTTTGTCTGCATATCTATCCTCCGTTTCGGGGAATTTCTGCACCTTTATTGTACGCTTTGAAAGACTCTTCCAGTCTGCACGGATAAAAACGTCACGCATACTTTTCAGCGAGAACGGTGCAAGCGACGACATATACGGAATGCCGAGAGAAGTTTTTGCACACATATTAATCATTACAACGCAGGAGGCAAGCACTATTCCCCACAAGCCGAAAATTCCTCCGACTATTACAAACGAAAAGCGAAGAACTGTTATAGGCGGATATAGCGGTGATGTGACGTAACTGCAAATTGCTGCGGTTGCAACTACCATAAGAGTAGATGAGCTGATAAATCCAGCGCTAACGGCACTTTCTCCGATTACAAGAGCGCCTACTATGCTGACTGCGTGTCCGAGAGGTTTCGGAATTCGAAGTCCTGCTTCTCGCATAATTTCATATACAAAGGTGATAATCACTACTTCAAGCGTTACCGGCAAAGGCGTTTGAGAAAGGGATTCAGATGTTTTTATGAGCAGTCCTGTAGGGAAATATTCTGGGTGAAACTGAGCAAATCCGGTGTATATTCCGGGCAGGTAGACAGCAATAAAAAATGAAAGGTACTTTAGAATTCTGATGAATGTTGCGTAGTATGGGCGGTTTGAATAATCGTCTACGCTCTGAAATTCCTCAACAAACAAGTGAGGTAAAATTATTACAGCAGGGGTTCCGTCAATGAGAATTGCAACTCTTCCCTCTGTCAGTTTACCGCAGACGGTATCGGGACGTTCGGAAATTCCTATTCCGGAAAAAATGGACTTTGAGCCTTTGTCTTCAAGATATTCCGTGAGATAACCCGACGCAAGCACTGTTTCAAGATTGCAGCTATTAAGACGATTACGGATTTTCTTGAGAATTTCGGGAGATACGCTTTTTTGCAGATAGCAAAGCATAAGCTGGGTTTGCGATTCACTGCCGACTGTTATTGTTTCAAAGACAAGGTCGGGACTTTTTATTCTTCTGCGGATAAGCGTCATATTAATTCGCAGTGGTTCGGTAAAACCTTCTCTTGAGCCTCGCTGAACAACTTCGCTTTCCGGTTCGCTTACACCTCGGAATGAAAAACCCTGAACGCCAATTGCAAGCATTCTGTCTGTTCCGTCAACAGCAAGCAACGCAAATCCCGAAGTTGAAAACATCACTGCTTCATCAAATGTGTTGAATTCAACGATTTCACTTGAAGTAAGGACAGAACTTTTGATTTCATCTAAAATTTTATCCGACGAATTTTTTAAAAAGTTGTAAGCAAGCAAAGGATTGATTACCGACAGAGCAATTACTTCTTTACTGCACATTCCCTCTATTGTAATTATTGCCGATTTTACGGGATTCTGAGCAGACAAATTCATTTCACGAACTGTAAAATCCGCAGATGAGGCAAACATCTTTTTTAGTGTATCAAGATTTTTTGTCAACGAATTATACATCTTATCACCAATATTTAGTTTTATCCGCAATTATATTTTTATTCGGAAGAATATGTAATAGCTTTTTGCAGATATTAACATTGGTGATTCTATGATTATTTCAATTATACGTACAATACTTCTGTATGCATTCGTTGTGCTTGCAGTAAGGCTTATGGGCAAGCGGCAAATCAGCGAAATGCAGCCGAGTGAACTTGTAATCACGCTCATAGTATCGGAAATTGCCGCTATTCCTATGCAGAATACTTCTCAGCCACTGCTGAGCGGTGTTATTCCCGTTATGGTGCTTGTTGCGCTTGAAATTGCGGCAAGTGTGCTGATGATGAAAAGCGGTAAATTCCGCAAAATGATGTGCGGAAGTCCTATTGTTGTGATACGTGACGGTAAAATTTTACAGAATGAAATGCGCAGGCTGAGGCTGACGACTGAGGATTTATGCGTACAACTGCGGCAGCAGAACATTTTTTCAATTGAGGACGTTCAATACTGCATTGTTGAAACAAACGGAAAAGTCAGCGTGCTTGAAAAACCGCAAAGCAGAACGCCGAGTGCTGACGACCTGAAAATTAAAATCAAAGACAACAAAATTGAAACGGTTGTTGTAAGCGACGGTCAGATACTCGACAACTCGCTTAACCTTTGCGGCAAAAACAAAGAAGATGTATATAAAATTCTGAAAAATGAGAATACAAGGCTTAAGGATGTTTTCCTTATGACGCTTGACGCGTTGGGAAAATACAACATTGTTCAGAAAGAGGAAAACGTATGAAAAGAATATATGTTTCATTGATTTTTATACTGATTGTAGCAGTAAGTGCCGCTTTACAGCTTGGTTACGTCAGTGCAGAGGTTGATACGTTTGTTTCTATGATTGAGCAGAGCGACAAATATATGAGGAAAAGTCAATTTGAAGAAGCGATAAATGTTTGCAGAAAAATTGAAGAAAAATGGGACGATTCGGCTAAGAAAATAGACATGCTCCTTATTCACGATTATGTAGACGAAATCGGCAATAAAATTTCAAATATGCGCTCCTATGCAGAGAATTGCAGTCCCGATATGTACTTTGCCGAAAGCACTACCGCAAAAAAAGAACTCGCCTCCATAAAAGAAAGCGAGTATCCGTTAGCTGAAAATATATTATAGTTAATTTAGTTGATTAGCTTTTGAAATTTTAGTTCTTATCGTTTCTATCAGCCAGAATACGAGGAACACAACTGCATTGACAATTACAACGCTTGCTCCTGTCGGTGTATCGAGTGAATACGAAGCGCACATTCCGACAAAAAAGCAACAAACCGACAGCACTCCCGAGCAGAGAATTACCGACTTGAATTTTTTGCAGACTCTCATTGAAGAAAGTGCAGGGAAAATTATCAGTGCAGAAATAAGCAGAGTTCCCATTATTCTCATACCGATAACTATTGTAAGCGCAGTTAAAAGTGCAATTACCGTGTTATATACTCCTGTTTTTAAGCCCGTTGCCTTTGAAAAGCTCTCATCAAAGGTAACGGCAAAAATTTTGTTATAGAAAATCACGAAAACTACTATAACTACAAGCGCAAGTACAGCGCACATTATTGCGTCTGCATTTGTTGTTGCAAGGATACTTCCGAATAAATAGGAGTTCAGGTCGGTATTTACTCCAGACACGCTTACACAAACGACACCGATTGCAAGCGAAGTGCTTGAAATAATTGCAATTGCGGCGTCACCGTTGATTTTGCTGTTTTCGGAAAGCCTTAAAAGCAAAAATGCCGCAATAATTATAACGGGTACAGCAACTTCAAGCGGAGCAAGGTTAAGAGATGCGGCAATTGCAAGTGCGCCAAATCCTACATGAGAGAGTCCGTCGCCTATCATTGAATAACGTTTTAAGACAAGAGTTACTCCGAGCAGAGATGCGCAAAGCGATACAAGCAGTCCAACAATAAAAGCTCTTATTATGAAATTATACGAAAACATCTCGGCAAGCATTTCTATCACTGCAAAGCACCTCCCCTGTGATTATGGCGGCAGTCATCGCACGGGCAGTCGGTAATCATAAACTTTCTGCCTATATCGGAATGAAGATACTGATGTGCCGTACCGTAAAAATAGGAATTCTTTGAAAGATGAAGGATTTTAGACGCATTATTTACCGAAGCCGTAATATCGTGCGACACCATAATTATCGTAATACCGTTTTTATTGAGATTTTTAATGAGAGCATACATATCAGAGGACGCTTTAGGGTCAAGTCCCGTTACGGGCTCGTCGAGAATGAGCAGTTTATGGGTAGCACAAAGTGCTCTGGCAAGCAGTACTCTTTGTTGCTGACCACCCGAAAGCTCACGAAAGCACTTTTTGCGTAAAGGATAAATTCCTGTAAGCTCCATATTTTCAGCCGCCATTTCCTTTTGCTCCTTTGAATAGAACAAGGTGTGCTTTTTGTTGAGGCAACCCGAGAGTACTACTTCGGAAACAGAGGCGGGAAAATCCTTCTGAAGTACAGTCTGCTGAGGCAGATAACCGATTTCGCACTGCTTTAAACCGTCTCCGTAGGAAATTGAGCCGCTCTGAACCGACAAAAGACCAAGCAGACACTTCATAAGCGTTGTTTTACCCGAGCCGTTCTCACCTACTATACAGACATAATCTCCCTCATTAATTTTAAGGTTAATATCAGACAAAACAATTTTGCCCTCATAGCCCATTGAGGCATTTTTAATTTCAATAAGCGCCATCAGTTTAAAGCCTCCTTTAGTGAATTTGCGTTTTGTTCCATTAAAGAAATATAAGTTGCTCCGTCAGCAAATTCATCCTTTGTTACGTTGTGACAAGATGAAAAACGCATTGTTTTTGCTCCCGTATCCTCCGAAATGAGCTTTGCGACCTTTCCGTTTGAAAATTCAAGATAAAATACTACAGGAATCTTATTCTCACGAGTAAAGTCTATCATATGAGTAACGGTAGAAATACTCGGCTCGGTTTCACTGCTGCAACCCGGAAAAGCACATTCATATTCAAGTGAATAGTCGGTTACGAAGTATAGAAACGGAAAACGATCACCGAAAACTACGGTATTTCTTTTTGAGTTACTGACTATGTCGGAAATTTCAGAGTCAAGAGCTTGAAGTTTACTCAAGTAACTGTCTCTGTTCGAGGAATACGCTGCTTTGTTTGCGGAATCACTAACGCACAATTCATCGTAAATTGCGTTAGTTAATTTTTCTGCGTTTTTGACGGAAGTCCATATGTGTTCGTCATATTCCTCGCCATGCTCGTGCTCGTGTTCATCTCCATCTCCATCTTCATGCTCATGTTCATCGTGGTCAACGCTTTGCTCGTAAAGCAAGTCTACATAATCCATCATTCGCATTACTTTCATATTTTTATTTTCTATAGAATCAAGCACACTTTCAACCCATTCGTCGCTCTCTCCGCCGTTATAGATGAAAATATCACAATTCTCTATAGCAACTATATCCGACGGAGAAGGTTCGTAGCTGTGCGGCTCACTTCCGGGAGAAAGCAAAAGCTTTATATCCGCTGTATCACCTGCAATGCTGCGTGTAAAGTCATAATATGGAAATATTGTAGTGACAACACTTATTTTACCGCTATCGTTCTTTGATTCGTTTTTTTCAGACGAACAGGAAGTCAGCGTAAATAAGGTTGTAAAAACTATAAATAACGAAAGTGCGAATGATAAGAATTTTTTCATTTATTACGCTCCGAAAAACAAGGGGTTGCACAGAATATAATTATTCTGAACGCAACCCCTGAAATTATGAATTTAAAAGAAATTACTTTGAAGCTTTCTTTAATGCTTTCTTTGCCTTCTTGTGATTCTGCCACATTACCCAGAGAGGTCCTGCGATACAGAGTGACGAGTAACAACCTGAAATTACACCAATCATCATAGGAAGTGCAAATGACTGCACAGAAGAAATATTGAAGAAGAGAGCTACAATGTAAACAATCATAATTGCTGAAAGCGTTGTAACTGATGTCATAATTGTTCTCTTGATTGTCTTTGTGCAGCTGAGATTGAATACCATTCCAACATCTGCCTTGCTGCCGAGAATCTTCCTTTCTTCACGTACACGGTCATAGATTACGATTGTATCATTAAGTGAATAACCGAGAATCATAAGCACAACTGCGATAAAGTTAGAGTCAATCGGCATCTGGAAGATAACATAGAGGAAATAAATCATTGCAATATCATGGAACAGTGCAACAAGTGCCATAACACCGGCTGAAAGACCGCCGATTTTCTTGAATCGGATTGTAACATAAAGCACCATAAGGATTGATGCGATTGCTACAGCTGTAAGACACTTCAAAAGGAAGTTAAAGCCCATTGTAGCGTCTACAGAGTTTGACTCAAGACAGACAAAGTTGTTGTCGGGATACTGCTTCTGAAGATCTTTTTCAAGGTTCTGCTGAATATCGGTTTCAATAGCATCGTTACCCGAGAATTGAACAGAAACGTTATTACCTGAATTACCCATAATATCTGTTGAGAAAGATGTGGTGATTTTGTCGGTAGTTTTGTTCTGTATGTAGTCATAAAGCTCGTTCTGGTTAATTTCTCCGCTGTAGCTGAAACGAAGTGTTGCACCGCCCGAGAACTGAATGTCAAGAGTTGTTCCGAAAATGAAGTTGCAGATTATACCAAGTACAATTATTGCAATTGATATACCGAAGAAAATTTTTCTCTTTCCTACAAAATCAATGAGTTTCTTGCCGCCGTTGTATTTTTCGCTTACCTGCTCAACAGTCATCTGTGAATTTGCTTTTGTCTGAACATCATTAGTCATTCTTAGCACCTCCAAATAACCATTTTTTACGCAGGAATTTGAAGCCCGCAACGCTTCTCAGCATTACTCTTGAAAGGAATACCCCCATTACAAAGTTAGAGATAACACCAACGAGAAGAGTATAACCGAATGAGTAAATTGTACCTGTTGTTGATTCACCGAAAATAATAGAGAGAATATTCGACGGACCAAATACAAGCATAAGAATTACAGAAACGATAATTACGGTCATATTACCGTCGATAATTGCAGACAGTGAGTTTTTGGTACCTCTGTCAAGAGCACCGTCAAGCGTTCTTCCTGACTTGAGTTCTTCTTTGATACGCTCAGCTGTAATAACGTTACAGTCAACACCCATACCGATTGACAAAATCATACCGGCAATACCGGGAAGAGTCATTGTGAAAGAAGGAATTGTTGTAAAGAAACCTGAAACTGCTGCAATTGTAAGTCCCATCTGACCAAACAGAGAAATAACAGCAATAAAGCCCGGCAGACGGTAGAAGATAATCATAATAAGTGCAATTATGATAAATGCAATAACGCCTGCATAAGCCATTGCAGTCAGTGAATTTTCACCGAGTGTAGGACTAATCTGGCTGTAGTTTGAAGTTTCAAGCTGGAAAGGCAACGCACCTGCATTGATTTTGTTAGCAAGGTCAGTTGCTTCACTTGCTGTGAAATCACCCTCAATCTGAGCTTTACCGTCAGTAATTGCTGCATTTACTGTAGGAGCGGAAAGCATAATGTCATCCATCCAGATTGAAATTGTATTGTTAACATACTGAGATGTAATTTCTCCGAAAGTTTTAGCACCCTCATCTGTAAATTCAAGGCTTACTACGTATTGTGACTCACCGTTGTCATTCTGATATACGCTTGCCTTGGCAGACTTAACCTGAGAACCATCCATAAGTATGTTTTCGGTATCGCCTGTCGGAGTTTTATAAACATAGCTTCCGTCTGAACCGACCTCAGTATTAGCGTACTCCTTGCCGGGACGGAATGTGAGCTTTGCAGTTGAAGAAATCTCGTTGATTGCTTCTACAGCATCATGCTCTTTGTCGTCTGATTTCCATGGGAAACGTACAATAATTCTGTCGCTGCCCTTATCAGCGTACAGCTCATAGTCTGTGATACCCTGTGAAATCATACGAAGTTCAATGATTGATTTAGCAGATTCTAACTGCTCATCAGTAGCGTCATAATTGTCGGCAGGCTTAAACGTTGCCTCAACACCGCCTCTGATGTCAATTCCCCATCGTATATCGCCGATGCCTTTTAATACTGTGTTTTGGTTGTCGCCTGTGTAATAGGATACTCCGAAAATCGCAGTAAACGAAAAGGCAAGTATCAGCAAAGCAACAATGAAGAACATAGGCTTTGGAACTCTTTTCATGCCTTTGAAACCTCCGTAATATAATTGTCCGAATTTTATGCAAAAAAACAACTCTGTTACTAAGCATAAATACAGACGTAACAGAGTTATTATAAAATTTTTTTCCAAAAATGTCAATGGATACAGAAATATTTGATAAAAAAATATTTTTCTTTGACAAATTTTATATTTTAAAAGTCTATTTTAAGGGATTTCGGACTAAATCAAACCTGAAATTGCGTAAAATAACTTTAAACAGATATTATTTTTCAAGCAACTTTTCACAAGCAGCAAGCTTTGTGCAGATACAGAACACGTCCATAGCTGTCTTGAGCTCGTCATTTGGCGGGAATGTAGGCGCAATTCTGATGTTTTTATCATCAGGGTCCTTTCCGTAAGGATATGTTGCTCCTGCGCCTGTCAGGACAACTCCAGCCTCTTGACAAAGCTGAACGACTCTTTTTGCCGTACCCGAAAGAACATCTACACTTACAAAATAACCTCCGTTTGGGTTAGTCCACTCGCCTATTCCTACAGGCTTGAGCTTAGAGTTAAGAGCATTAAGAACAATATCAAACTTAGGTTTTAAGATTGCTTTATGCTTCTGCATATGCTCCATAACACCGTCAAAATCTTTGAAATATCTTACATGACGCAGCATATTGAGCTTATCATAGCTGATAACTTCAAAATTGTATCTCTCCTTAAACAATTTCATATTGTTTTCAGAAGCAGCCATTGCAGCAACGCCGGCACCCGGAAAAGTGATTTTGGAAGTTGAGCAGAAAAGAATAGGCATATCTTCTGTGCCGTTCTTTTTGCACTCGTCAAATATATTGAGAAGCTCATCGGGAGTATCGTTGATATCATGAATGCAATATGCATTGTCCCACATAATTCTGAAGTCCTTTGCAGCAGGCTTTAAAGCAGCAAATCTCTTTACTGTTTCGTCGCTGTAGGTGATGCCCTGAGGATTGGAATACTTGGGAACACACCATATGCCCTTGATTGTGTCATCACTTTCAACAAGCTTTTCAACTACATCCATATCAGGACCGTCAGCTGTCATAGGAACGGGTATCATCTCAAAGCCGTAATACTCGGTAATACCAAAGTGACGGTCATATCCCGGAACAGGACAGAGAAATTTTCTGTTCTTAACTTCATACCATGGTTTACAGCCTTCTGCAACGGATTTTGTCATAAGACAGGATATTGTATCGAACATCATATTAAGGCTGGAGCTTCCTCCGACCATAACGTATTTTGAATCAACACCGAGAATATCGCCGAAAAGCTTTCTGCATTCGTCAATACCCTCAAGAACACCGTAGTTTCTGCAATCCATGCCGTCTGCACCGACAAAATCAGATTTGCTGTTTAATACATCAAGGAGTCCGAGAGACAAGTCAAGCTGTTCTTTGCCGGGCTTTCCTCTTGCCATATTGAGCTTTAAGCCCTTACCCTTAACGTCTTCATATTCTTTTGTAAGTGCGACGTATTCCCTTTCAAGTTCTTCCCTGCCGCAGTTTAAATAATTCATTTTGCTATCCCCTTAATTTGTAATTGCAAAAAATGTTTTAAAACCTTTATATATTCTATAGCATACGGGGATAAAATGCAAGTCTTTTTTATAAATCTTGCATTTTTTGTTAAACAAAAAAGAACAGACTTGCAAGCTTGTTTTTGTTCAAAGTTTGTAAGTCTGTTATATATTGCGATATATTAGTAGTATTGATAGTAATAATAACCCTTTTTGTTTCTTTTCTGACTTAATTCGCAGCCGACTTCAATTAGTCCCAAAACTTTTGAATCCGCAAGCTTTACGCTGTCAAGAAGCTTCTGCAAATCTCCGTGTGTTGTTGAACGCTCTCTTACAACAACAACAAAACCTGCTATTAAATCCTTAAGCAACAATGCGTCGGCAACGACACCGATAGGCGGAGTATCAAAAATAATATAGTCATATTCCTCTGAAAGCTTACTGATAAGCTCGGTGAAAGTAGCTGAACACATAAGTTCAGACGGATTGGGCGGAATAGTACCTGACGGAAGAATATCGAGATTATTAAGTACGTCACGCTTAACCGTATCTTCAAAGCTGACCATCTTGCCGATGATATTCGAAAGACCGGTAGAATTGTCAATTTTAAAAATATTATGAAGATTCGGACGCCGTAAATCGCAGTCAATTAAAAGGACTCTCTTTTCCATTTTAGAGAAAGAAATTGCAAGATTCGCAGAAACCGTACTTTTGCCCTCACCTTTTGAATGACTTGTTACGGCAAAAACCTTTTTATCAACAGCAGAAAGAGAGAACATAATGTTTGTTCGAGCTGACTTATATGATTCAACAATTGCAAATTTTGATTTATCAGACAATGTTCCGCCTGAAGTTTCGATAGTATTCTTTTTATTCTTATCTTTTCCGAATAGTTTTATTTTCATAGCAATCACCTACTTTGACTTTCAAAATCAGGAATTTCCGCAAATACAGGTAAGCCATATATCTCCTGAATATCATCATCGGCTTTGATTGTTGTATCAATAAGCTCAAGCAGGATTGCTATAACACAGGAAGCTGCAAGTCCTACAAGCAAGCCTATAAGTGTATTTTTAAGATTACTTGGTTCGTATGGATTTGTAGGAACCTTTGCCTCACGTATGTTGCCTATCTGACCGTATTGTAAAAAGCTATTAAATACATCCTGACATTTATCAGCGACCTGATTAGCAACATTTGCGCACTTCTGAGGGTCATCACCCGAAACAGATATCGTTATGAAAAAAGTCTTTTCGTTAACAGATATATCAACATAACATCCATCATAAAGTGATGTAATCTCATCTGAATTTTTAAACAGAGTAACACATATACTTGCAAGGTTTGATGAACCGCTGATGTCTGCGCTGTAGATTTTACCGCTCTCTTTATTTGCTTCACTTGCACCGTTGTAGTTCTGAACATATATCATTGCCGAAGTGGTATACATAGGAGTGATAATAAATTTTGAATACAGAAAAAATAATATGCCCATTAATAATGTAGCAAGCAGTATAAATTTAAGTCTGTGAAGCAGAACACCGATTATTTTTTGTATTGTAATATTCTTTGGCATTACGTAATACTCCTTTATCACATAAATTAAAGTTTATATCGTTATGAGCGTGTTAATTTATTTTTCTATTAATTTATTATATTATATAACAATATAGCAATAATTCTATAATGGAATTAAACGACAAAAAATAAAGGAAGTCGACCTGACTTCCTTTATAAAAGTTATTTTTAACAAATTATCCTACCACGTTGAGAAGCACGCCTGCTGCAACAGCAGAACCGATTACACCTGCAACGTTCGGGCCCATAGCGTGCATAAGCAGGAAGTTGCCCGGATTTTCCTGCTGACCGACTCTCTGTGCAACACGAGCAGCCATAGGAACAGCTGAAACACCTGCAGAACCGATAAGAGGATTAACCTTGCCGCCTGTGAACTTATACATAAGCTTACCGAAGAGAATACCGCAAGCTGTACCCATGCAGAAAGCAATGAGTCCTAAAACGATAATCTTGATTGTATCCCATGTAAGGAAGTTCTGACCTGATGCAGTTGCTCCGACAGTTGTACCGAGGAAAATCGTGATAATATTCATAAGCTCGTTCTGAGCAGTCTTTGCAAGTCTTTCAACTACACCCGACTCCTTAAAGAGGTTACCGAGCATAAGCATACCTACAAGAGGAGCAGCATCGGGAAGGAATATTGCGATAAGAATTACAACGATTACGGGGAACATAATCTTCTCAAGCTTTGAAACCGGACGAAGCTGTTCCATAACAACCGAGCGTTCCTTCTTAGTTGTAAGAGCCTTCATAATCGGAGGCTGGATAATCGGAACGAGAGCCATATATGAATATGCTGCAATAGCGATTGAACCTAAAAGATGCGGAGCAAGCTTTGTAGTAACATAAATTGCGGTAGGACCGTCAGCGCCGCCGATAATACCGATTGCACCTGCTTCAGCCTCTGTGAAGCCGAGGAAAATAGCGCCTGTAAAGGTAATAAAAATACCAATCTGTGCTGCTGCACCGAGAATAAGGCTCTTGGGGTTAGCAATAAGGGGACCAAAGTCTGTCATACATCCGATACCGAGGAAGATAAGCGGAGGATAGATACCAAGCTTAACTCCCTGATAGAGATAGTAAAGGAGTCCGCCGTAGGTCGGATTCTCATAATAAGTAACACCGTCAATTACCATTTGCGCATGTCCCGATGTGGTTACGCTTTGCGCTGCACATTGTTCAGCTGTGAGCAATTCAGTAGACGGTGCAGCCATAATAGCGGGATAGAGATTGACAAGCAACATACCGAATGCAATAGGAAGCAGCAAAAGCGGCTCATACTGCTTTTTGATAGCCAGATAAAGCAAAAGAATTGATACGCCGATCATAACGTAGTTCTGCCAGTTCAGGGTAAACAAACCCGAACTTTGCAAAATGCCGTTTACAGCATCAACAAAACCCTGTAAAATTTCCATAAATAACGTCCTTTCCGAAAAAATTAAGCCTTAAAACGGGCGTGTATTATCAAGTATGCCGGCATTTGCCCATGCAGAACGACCGGCGTCTGACTTTTTAATACTTTTTATTCTTGCTTTTCCGGAAGAACCGTACATTGTAGCAACGGCAGCGGAAATTACGGCAACTACTTCATCTGTTACACCATCCTGAACAGACGGAGCGGTAGAATCTGCGACAACAGGAACTGCTGCGGGAGTCGAAACTGAAGGAATTTCTTTCTTAATCTTAACCTTTTCTTTTTTCTTCTTTCCGCTTTGCTGTGCTTTCTGCACAATTGTACTGTATAGCTTGATGATTAAAATCAAGAGGAGAAGCACCGAAAAGACAACTACAAATCCTGTCAGAATAACCTTTGCGGAAGCAATTCCCTTTTCAGACAAAGACATTCCGGCATCTGCGAGGACTGAAGTTACGTTTGACAAATTCATAAAACGACCCCCATATTTGTGTATTACATATAGGTTAATTATACTTTATTCGCCACTTTTTTTCAATAAAAAATAAAGGGTGAATATTATTTTGGTGATATAACTAAATTTTATAGTACATTGAATAAATATTTGTATTTATATTTTTCCGAATATTAAAACATTATTACAGATTTTATCTGTTTTATTCGATAAGACCGAGCTTTTGTTTCCACTTTAAAATTCTCTTAACAGAATTATCAATCTGCTCAACAGGGATTTCACCGTTTTGTACTGACAAAAGCACCGCAGGATATTGTTCTTCCACATCACTGCAGCAAAGTAAGTCGTTTCCGTTTTTTATTGCAAGCACTGCTGCATTTTCAGTACCGGTATAGTCGGTGATTGCGCCCATTGACAAATCATCGGTCATTATTACTCCGTCAAAACCTAATTGATTTCGCAGAAGATTATGAACTTCTTTTGACAAAGACGCAGGGTATTCGCTGTCAATACAGCTTACAATATTGTGAGAAACAAGAACACAATCAGCTCCGCTGTTGATGCCTTCTAAAAAGGGTTTAAAGTCAGTTTCCGTAAATGCTGAAAAGTCACGGTTATCATAGGCAATTCCCGTGTGAGTGTCCTCATTATTTCCGTAACCGGGAAAATGCTTTAATACAGTACCGAGCTTTTTCTCACTGCTGATTTCAACAACCTTCTTAACAAATCTGCTAACCTCATCAGCGTCGCCGCTGAACGAGCGGTCATACATAAATGCGCTGTAATCAGAAGTTACATCGCATACGGGAGCTAAATTTACATTGATTCCGAGAGAAAGCAACAAGTCAGCCTTTTGGGCGGCATCTTCTTCAATTGCGCTCCAGCCTCCGTTTGCAAAAGTATCACGAGGAGATAAGAACGGAGTTTCACGCAGATTTTCGTTACTGCTTACTCTTACAACCGTTCCGCCCTCCTCATCAACGCCGATTAAAAGCGGAATTTTGGCACTTTCCTGACAATCGGTTATATTATCCGTTATTTCTTCACGTGTTTTTCCGTCAAAGTCTTTACCGAACAGAATATATCCTCCGAGGTTATACTCCATCACTTGCTGTGCTGCATCAATCTCGGGGTATCTGACAAAGAACATCTGCCCTACCTTTTCTTCAATCGTCATTTCGGAAATCAGCTTGTCAATTCTTCTTTCAACCTTTTCTTCCTCTGAAATCGTAGTAGGCTGTACGGTTGTATTCTGATGTTCTGTAGTATTTGTAGCATTTTCTGATGATGAAGAATTTTCAAAGTTACAGGCAACGCATAAGATTGCAACAGCAAACAGTGTTATTACAGAAAATAATTTCTTCATCATTCATCTCCTTTCTTGGCAAGCTTTCTGCCCATAAGAACACCCATTACTGACGCCATCATAAGTCCTCTTGTCCAGCCGCTTGAATCTCCGAGGCAATGTAAGCCGTTAAGACTTGTATTGAAATCCTTGTCCATTTTTACACGGTTTGAATAGAATTTAAGTTCAGGTGAATAAAGCAGGGTTTCCGTAGAGGCAAAGCCGGGAACTACGTGGTCAACTGCATGTATAAAATTAATGATATTTACCATTGCCCTGTAGGGCATTGCGGCAGTTATGTCTCCTGCAACAGCATCGGGCAGAGTCGGGCGGAGGTTTGAGCGGGAAAGCTCATTTTGCCATGTGCGTTTGCCGTCGAGAATATCTCCGAATCGCTGAACAAGGATATGACCTGCTCCGAGCATATTTGTAAGCTCGCCTACCTTCTGAGCATAAGCAATCGGCTGATTAAACGGAACATTGAAATTGTGTGAAACAAGAATAGCAAGGTTTGTGTTACTGCTTTTAAACTCCTTGTAGGAATGTCCGTTTACTACCGCAAGGTCGTTGTCGTAATTTTCCTGACTTACAAAGCCGCCCGGATTCTGGCAAAAGGTGCGAACCTTATTTTTGTATGGATTGGGATAACCGATAAGCTTGGATTCATAGAGTACTTCGTTTACCTTTTCTATGATTTCATTTCTGACTTCAACCCTTACTCCTATGTCAACTGTTCCCGGAACATGCTCTACCCCGTGCTCGGTACAGATTTTTTCAAGCCAGTCTGCACCTCTCCTGCCTGTTGCCACTACAATGTCATTTGCACGCAGTTCAAAAGATTCTCCTTTTGCGTTATTGGCATATATTCCTACACAACTGTTATTTTCAATTATCAAATCTGTGCATTCACATCCGAAAAGGATTTCTACGCCGTTTTTAATTAAGTGCTTTTCAATTGAAAGATAAAGCTGCTGTGCCTTTTCAGTGCCGAGATGCCTTATTGGGCAATCTACGAGTTTAAGCCCTGCCTGAATTGCACGCTTGCGGATTTCCTTGACAGCCTCGGGGTTTGATACTCCCTCGATATGGTCATCTGCGCCGAATTCAAGATAAATTTTATCTGTGTAATTTATTGTATCCTGCGCCAAATCGTCACCAATCAGCTGCGGTAAATCTCCGCCTACCTCGCTTGAAAGTGAAAGCTTTCCGTCGGAAAATGCTCCTGCTCCCGAAAAGCCTGTTGTAATGTGACAATACGGCTTACAATGAACGCACTTCTGCGTTTTGATTTTAGGACAATGCCTTTTTTCGATTGATTGACCTTTTTCAATTATCACAATTTTTGAGTCGGGTTTATTTTTTATCAGCTCTAAAGCGGTAAAAATACCCGCAGGACCTGCTCCGACAATGATTAAATCGTATTTCATTTTTATCTCTCCAAACGAGCCAAAATAAAAGCTCTGATTATTTATTGAACTGTAACGGTGCACTGTGCTACCACACCGCTTGGAGTTTTGCATGTTATGACTGCTTTTCCGCTGCTGACAGCAGTTATAACTCCGCTATCAGCCGAAACATCGGCAACCGAACTGTCAGACGAAGTAAAACTGATGTGGTATGCCGTAGTTCCGTTTAAAAAGCTTGTGCTGACGGTATGACTTTCACCGCATTTCAGATTCAGCTTTGTTGAATCGAGGACTAAATCCATAGCCATAAATTTTACTGTAACGGAATAACAGGCAGTTTTTCCGTCATTTGTGCAGTAACTAATTGTAGTTTTTCCCATACCTCGTGCAACAATTTCTCCGTTGCTGTTTACTGTTGCAACATCCGGATTACTGCTGCTCCATCTTGATGAATAACCGTCGTACTGCCCGTTAATTACCGGGCTCTGATAATAGCCTTCACCTAAGCCGAGCTCAATATTTTTATCAGCGAAGCTTATACCCACATCCTCGCAGTAAATATCATTGAGCTTATCTGCGATAAGAGGGCCGTAAATTTTTTTTGCAGCATATGCAAGCGGATGGATTCCGTCACCCATTTTCTTATCTTTATTATACATAAAATATTGTGTGGAAATTTCATCGTTTATGTCGCAAAAATCAGTTTCACTGCTTATATCAATATAATCAATATTCCATTTATCGAGCACCTCGGTTATGATATTCCAATACTTATATTGATTAGGGTTTGCATTTCTGGTGTGGCAAAGTACAAACAGCTTTACTGAATCAGCATAATTCTCATTTAGAAAATAACATATACTTTCAAGTGCCCCTGCGGTAGTATATTCATTATAATTCCCTGATTTATCGTTTATATCGGTTACTTCACCTATATTGATTTTCTGAAAAAGGTCGTTAAAACCGCCCTCAATCAAAACAATATCATAGCTTCCCTTCATTTCTTTTACACGTTCAAGAATACTCTTGTTATCTGGAGAAGTTTTATTCTTCTGCTTTGCAATAGTTGTTCCCGCTACCGATTTGTTCACACTTGCCATATTGTAGGTATCGGTGATATAGTTGCAATAGGAATAAAAATCACTTCCGAAAATATTAGTGCCGGTGCCTTTTGCAACACTGTCACCGTCGCAGTACATTGTTTTTCCGTAAAGAAAGTCGGTTTTTTCTTCAACATGCTCTGCAACAGGCAGTTTTCCCAAAGGAATTTCATTCATTACATATCTTTCAATAAGTTTTATATCCGAAGAAGTCACATTAGCGTCACCGTCTACGTCGCAGTTTCGTTTCTGACTGTTATTGAGCTTTGCTTTGCCGTCTATAAATTTCTTTAACAGAATAATATCATTGTTATCAACAGTACCGTTTAAATCAGCGTCGCAAAACAAAACTGAAGAACTGTTAACAAAAGAAAAATTGTGATTTTTTGAATATTTTTCGGAATATGTGCCCTCATAGCCTTTGATTGTAAAATTATTATTGTCAGAATATATCTGTTTGCTTACAACCTTTTTGGAATAGTGGTCTTTTATATTCTTCGAGGTGGAACAGCTTACACCGAACGCATCTTCACCGATTGAATATACAGTGTACGGCAAAGATACTTCTTTCAAGCTGTGGCAATTCATAAAAGCACCATATTTTATAATATTAAGTCCGTCATTAAGTTCAACAGAGGATAGCTTTTTACAACCGTAAAATGCCCACCAGCCGATTGAATCAATTGAAGAAGAAAATGATATTTTTTCTATATCAGAATTATAAAAAGCAGCACTGCCAATTGAAGTAACAGTATAATCATCAATTTTCTCGGGAATTGAGATGTTTTTTTCCCTGCCGAGATATCCCGTAATTTCAGCATTATTTTTGTCGGAAACTGTATATTTCCAAAGTCCGTCGTTGGTGATTTTCTCTGAATTATTTTGAGAACTCAAGGCATCAACCGAGAAACAAGAGGTAAAAATTATTAAAACAGATAGTATATATGCAGTAAGTTTTTTCATTAAATCCACCATTACACAAAATTTTTAAACCTTACGTAAAGTCCTTTTTAAGCATAATAATAAAATAAATCATATATATTTTACTATTTTCAGCAATTTTTGTAAAGTCACAAATATAAATATTTTGTATTGAATTTACACCAAATGATTACAATACAAAAACAGCCGACACAAAAGTGCCGACTGCTCTTGGGGTATATTGGGTTATAGAAGGAATATATCAAATTTAAACGAAATAAGCATTGGAAGAAGATGTTCCTCTCCACATCACATTAATTTCAAAACTCCAAAACAAAATTACCTAAAAACAAAAATTTAAACATTCCAATGCTTATTTCGTAATACTTGTTAAGATTTCCATATTTTTTATTTTATGAGTATATTTTACATTAATAATCTTTTATATTCAATTGCATTTGCAACGAAACAAAAGTACATATGTAGAATATTGCGTGATTTTTTTATGAATAAATAACAAAATTTTTGCAACATATTAAAAACAAGGGTAGTAAAGTTATTTTTAACTCAATATCAACTGCTGAAAACGTGAATTTTACAGAAAAACAACGGACAGCTACAAAACTGTCCGTTGAAAATTTTTAATTATTTTAAACTGATTTATGCAAGTATTTCATCAGCAAGCTGTTCAAGAAGAGCCGTTGTATCTTCTTTCATTGAAGAACGGATTGATACGGTTGTGGGAACAATCTCGATATTTTTCATTTTCTCAAAATATGAAGTCATAACCTTGCCTGCCATAGGTGCCCAAGAGCCGTTCTCGATTATACCTACCTTACGATTTTTATATGCTTTGATTTCAAGGTGGTGCAGGAAATCATTCATTATCGGGAACACACCGCCGTCATATGTAGGAGCAGCTACAATCATTCTGCTGTAGCGGAAAGCGTCTTCTACGTCTTCTGCAAGATCAGTTCTTGAAAGGTCGGCAATTGAAATCTTTTTGTCTGTTTTTGACTTAAGAATATCGTAAAGCTTTAAAGCAGCAGCCTTTGTATTTCCGTGAATTGAAGCATAGGCAATGAAAACACCGTCGGTTTCGGGCTCGTATTTGCTCCATGTATCATAAAGGTTGATATAGTATTCAAGATTCTCGCTGAGAATAGGACCGTGAAGCGGACAAATTGTCTTGATGTCAAGTGTTGCCGCCTTTTTAAGGAGATTCTGTACCTGAACTCCGTACTTTCCGCAGATGTTGAAGTAGTATCTTCTGGCTTCACATGCCCAGTCCTCGTCAGTATCAAGTGCTCCGAACTTACCGAATCCGTCAGCAGAGAACAGAACTTTTTCTGAGCTTTCGTATGAAACCATAACCTCAGGCCAGTGAACCATAGGAGCCATAAAAAATGTAAGTTTGTGACTGCCTAAGTCGAGGGTGTCACCCTCTTTTACGGTAACTGTTCTGCCTTCAATGTCAAAATCAAAAAACTGCGGGAGCATATTGAAAGTTTTTACGTTACCTACAAGCTTCATTTCGGGATATTTTTCAGCAAGAGTTCTGATGTTTGATGCGTGGTCAGGCTCGAGGTGGCTGATAACAAGATAATCAGGAGTTTTTCCGTTGAGTGCTGTTTCAAGATTGTTGTACCATTCGTCAGTCTTGCGCTTGTCAACGGTATCCATAACCGCAATTTTCTCATCAAGAATTAAATATGAATTATAAGCTATGCCGTTTTCAACAATATACTGACTTTCAAACAAGTCAATATCCTTGTCGTCAACGCCGATATATTTTATGCTGTCTGAAATCTTTACTTCCATTATTATCGCTCCTTATCTAAAGTATATAACATTATACTATGATTTGAGCGATAAATCAATATTTTAAGAAATTTTTCCTTTATCTCGGTGTCATACCTCCGGGACCGCCTCTCATATCACCGTTTGGTCCTCCCATTCCTCCGTTCATTGAACCTACGCCTGAACTGTAGTTTTCCTCACTCATTGTAATTTCGGTTATCTCTGTACCCGAAGTTAATGTTCCGTTATCTGCAAATCCGTTTTCATCTGCACCGTCTACAGTACCTCCGCAGACAATTTTGTAGGTCTCCCCTGTCTTAATTGACGGACTTGATACGACAATGTTTGAATACTGCTTTGCAGGCTTAAAGGAAGCAATCACATTTGAATTACTGTCGCAAAGTGCAAACATTGTATCTGCGCTTTGTGAAGTTATATCAGTCATTATTGTGCACTGTCCGTCACCCGTAATTGACTGTGCCATGCCGCTGCTGCCGAGCGCAATTAACGTACCGCCTGTTATTGACGCTGAGGTATTGTAGTCTAAAGCACCGTTTCCGCTGTTTTCGGGACCGCTGACAAGTATTATACCGCCTGTTATACTTAATGAACCGTTTGAGTCAAGTCCGTCACCCGATGCGTCTACCACAACATAACCACCGTTTACGGTAAGCGACTTGCCGCTGTCGGAGTTAAAAGCTCCCTGCTCTACTTCACCGTCACTGCCGCCTGCCGCATTGAAACCGTCGTCGCTTGAAACTACGCTGATTTTACCGTCATTTACTATAATATCTCCTGCTTCAATCCCCTCGTAACTTTGGGTTATATTTATTGTTCCGCCGTCAATTGTCAAAGCATTGTCAGCGTGGATTCCGTCATCCCCCGTCTGAGCGGTAAAGTCACAATTTGTGATTATTACATCTGAATTTGAATGAATTGAATCATCACTTGAATTTATATTATAAGTTCCACCGTTGATTTTAATGTTACCTGCCGCTTTAAGTGCCTTTGCACTTTCGGTATCTTCACTGTCAGAGCTTGACGAGAACATATCCATACCTCTGCCCATTGATTCTGTATGAGTTTTTCCGTTAGTGCTTCCGCCGCCTGTTGTAATTTCAAAATTACCTCCGTCTATGCGAAGCATTGAGGCAGCCTGTATAGCGTCATTTGTGCTTGTAAGATTAAAGCTACCGCTGTTTATATACACAAAGCCTCTTGAATCGGTTTCGTCAATATTTGTTGAGCGTATTGAATCTGTGCCCGAATCCACGGTAATACTTGCAGACTTAATCTTTACGCAGTCTTTTCCGTCTATTCCGCTGCTCTTTGAGCTGACATTAATCGTACCACCCGTTATAATTAAATCGTCCTTTGAAACAATTCCGTGCTTATAGTTTCCGTTTACCGTAAGACTTCCGCTGCCGTTAATTGCCAAATCCGCCTTGCTGAAAATTACAGAATCAACGGTTGAATCGTCAATTGTAAGACTGTAAGATGACGAATCCGCAAGTGTGTTACTGCTGTCAATTGCAAGGGTTATAAACACCTTATCGGCTTCTTTGATGACTAAGGGTGAATTTTTACTTGAAAGATTGAGGTTATCAAGCACAAGCTGAACTTTAGATTTTTCATCTGTTTCAATGACAACTGAGCCGTCACTGCATTCACCGCTTAAAATATACGTTCCCTCAGTTGTGATTGTAACGTTTGTACCGTTAACGGTTACGCCGTTTTCTGAATCCGCTTTTGCCGAGCTGTCAGTAAAAGTTATTTTAGTTGAATTTTCGTCATATGAACTGTCACAGTCACGGTCACTGAATGACAAGTCGTAGTTACCGTCGGACTGCGGAGTATCTTCCGATGTTACAGATGTTTCACTTGCTTGTGCTGTATTTGCAGAAGTTGAATCAGTATCCGACGAACTGTTATTTTCTGAACATGATGCAAACACAAAAACAAGACTTGCACAAATAAGTATACACAAGATTTTTTTCATTATAATTCCTCCGTTTACAGTACGTTTTCGGCAACAGCCGGGATTGCAATTGATATTTCAAGATTGCCGTTGCGACAGCGTAAATCATCAATAAAGCTTTGAATATGTTCTTCATCATTAAGCTGAATTTTATATACAAGCTTATAAAGACTGCCCATATTTGTAGTTTTTACTGTTACAAGCTTTACACTTTTGGTATAGGTTTCAAATAAATCATCAAAGGAATGTGCATAGTTTAAATCTTCGGGAACAGTTATTCGCAGTTCACGGACTAAATCGTCCTTTTCCTTGATTTTTACAAATGATGAAAGCATCATCACGGCACATACGATTATTACAAACAGCGACGCAAGGAATACATAGCCCATTGCCGTTGCAAGTCCTGTTGCCATTGCAAGAAAAATGCTGACAATCTCCTTTGCCGAGCCCGGAACACTGCGGAATCTGACAAGAGAAAATGCACCCATTACCGCTATTCCCGTTCCTACGCTGCCGTTAACGAGCATTATTACTGTCTGAACTATTGCAGGGAGCAAAAATAGTGAGAGCAGAAAGCTGCGGCTTTGTCTGCTTTTAAAGCCCGAGGACAAGGCTATTATGAGTCCAAGTACAAGGGACACTACGGTGCAGATTATGTAAGATGAAAAAGTGAAATTGGTTGTATAGATTGGATTAAATAATGTTTCAAGCACAGCTGATTCCTCCGTTTTGTTCTGAATTTCTTTTTGTAACAATCTGATAAGCCGTTCCGTATTTTGAAAAAGATGACGGGTAAATTCTCAGCTTATCAAGTGCAAAGCATAGCCACAAAGGCATTGCATTGAGTGATTTGATTTCCATAACACAATAATTGTTTCCTATTATGCTCTCACCGTAATTTCCGCAGTCAAGCGAAAGATTATCGGTGCGAAAGCGAAGATTGAAATCAAAAGTTATCCTTAAATTGTCGTCATCATTGCCGACATATGCAAGCCTGTCATAACCGATAAACATTTTTGGCTTTAGTTTATTATAAAAATTCATCGTCCAGTCAATTTCACGCATTATTTGCGAATTATCGGGCAGGACATTAAACTCAAGATATTTCTGCGCATCACTGTATTTCAAGGTCTTTCTGCGTTTATAGACCACACCCTTGTATTTCTTCTTTAGTTCCAGAAAAACTGTTGAGTCACCTTTGGGAACGGAATAACTGCGCAGACGGAGTTTTTCTTTATATACAGGCTTTTCGATTGAATTTCTGATTAATCTGTAATCGTCAGTATCGTAATATATGCTGTTTACGTTGCTTTTACCGTATTCATCGGGCTTTACTTTTTCCGAAATAAGGCTGAGCAATTCGTTTTTCTGAGATACGGTTATTACATACTTTTTTTCTGTTCGTTCGAAAATCGTTTTAGGCATCTGATTACCTCCTTTTTTACTTTCTGTTTACATTGTAAAATAAAAACCTTAAAAAAAGCATAAAAAGTCGAGTGCCTCGACCGAAATTCATACAAACAGGTTGATATTCTTCAACCTGACTGCCTGAATTTTAGGAGTAAATTAATACACGTTAAAATTTTAGCTTTTTTTAAGGCTTGTAGTATAAAATTATAATTGATATAATGTATAAAAAGGCAGGTAATATTTATGCAGATACTTATTGTTGAAGATGAAAAAAGGCTTGCAGACGCATTAAAACAGATTTTAATCGAGCAAAAATATATGGCTGACGTCGTATATGACGGAAACGACGGACTTGAATACGGAAAAAGCGGAATTTACGATTTAATTATTCTTGACATTATGCTTCCTTACAAGGACGGTTTTCAGGTTGCTTTTGAGCTAAGACAAAATAAAATAAATACTCCAATTCTTATGCTTACTGCAAAAGACACGGTTCCAGATAAGGTGAGCGGACTTAACTGCGGTGCTGACGACTATATGACAAAGCCCTTTGCACCTGAGGAGCTTATTGCAAGAATCAAGGCACTGACACGCAGAAAAGGTGAAGTTGTTCTTGACGAAACAAGCTACGGAGATTTTAATTTTAACGCTTCGACAAATCAACTTTCTAAGGGTATTAAATCCGTTCATCTTAATTTTAAGGAAGCGGAAATCTTAAAACTGTTTTTGTCAAAACCTGAGGTAATAATTTCAAAAGAAGAAATCATTACAAAGGTATGGGGTTATGAGTCCGACGCAGGCTCAAACAATGTTGAAGCATATATTTCGTTTTTGCGCAAAAAGCTACACTTCATTAATTCTGATACAGAAATAAAATCCGTTAAGAAAATGGGTTACAGACTGGAGAAATCACTTTGATTAAAAGATTAAGGAAAAATATTATACTTGTAAATATTTTGCTGGTCGGAACGGTAATTCTGCTGATTTTTGCGGCAGTGTGTATAAACAGCTATTCTTCAGCAAAAACAGAACTTGAACGTTCGATGAATATGATTGCAGAAAGAAGTCTTGATGACTATAAACGACCTCCGGAGAAATTTGGTGAGAAAAAACATGATAATCAGCCGTCACAGCTAAATTCCTATATTACAGTTGCCGTAGATTATGAAGGTAATATTTTAAGCAGACAAGAAAGCAATGCAACTATTGATGAGGATATTCTCAGCAATTCTGTAAGTGAGGCAATAAGCAGTGACAAACAAGTAGGAGAAATCGGAGAATACAATCTTACATATGTAAAAAATGAACAGATAGATAGAATTATTATCGTCTTTGCTGATAATTCAAGCGTTTACTCAACACTCAGAAACACTATTCTTGTTTGTTTGGGTTTATTTCTGGCGAGTATGGCTGTAATTTTTCTTATAAGTCTTGCGTTGTCTGGAATTGCAGTAAATCCCGTAAAGGCCGCTTGGAACAAGCAAAAGCAATTTGTTGCAGATGCATCACACGAATTGAAAACGCCTCTTACGGTGATACTTGCAAACAACAACATTATGATGAGCCACAAGAATTCGAAGGTTGAAGATGAAATAAAGTGGCTGCAAAGCACAGAAGATGAAGCACAGCATATGAAAAAGCTGATTGACCAGATGCTTTTTCTTGCAAAATCCGATGCTGAAAGCAGTAAAACGGAACTTACAAAGGTGAATGTAAGCGAGATTATAGAAGCAGCGTCGCTGAATTTTGAGCCGATTGCGTTTGAAAAAGGTATATTACTTGATTGTGAGATTGAGCCTGATATTATTGCTGACAGCAACGCAACTATGCTTAATCAGCTTTCACACATTTTAATTGACAATGCAGTGAAATACTCTGCAAGTAGCGGAATTGTTAAGATTAAGCTTTTAAGTCGTAATGATAAGTTAATTTTTTCTGTAAACAACTACGGCAACGTCATCTCTAAAGAGGAGATTGCACATATTTTTGACAGATTTTATCGAGCCGAAAAGTCACGAACAACTAAAGGCTATGGCCTTGGGTTATCAATTGCTCAGAATATTACCAATTGCATCGGTGGAAAAATCAGCGTTGAAAGCAGTGAGGATAAAGGGACAACCTTTAGCGTTGAATGGAACATATAGGTTTATTTATTATAGTTTTGTGAAATCAATCATTATCTTCATTTCATATCTATTGACATAATTAAAATAAACATTTATACTACTTTTGTCAGTATTTTGCTTGCGAATGAAAGGAATATGTTTTAACTTTTCATATTCCCTGCGAGATAATGCTGACTTTTTTATTTGATATACTTATTCGTTATAAATTAAAAATAGATAACAATTTATATTTCTAACATAGATACCTGCCGCATTATATTTAATTCACACCCTCCGTGTGGAGGGTGACGCAGATGCATCATTCCGCCGTAGGAGCGTGTTCTATTTCAATCCACACCCTCCGAGTGGAGGGTGACTTAGGAAAAGCAATAGGCGGTATTGGCGAAATACTTGATTTCAATCCACACCCTCCGAGTGGAGGGTGACAAGTCTTAAAAGAATTTCTTTTGTAACATTAATAATTTCAATCCACACCCTCCGAGTGGAGGGTGACAGTTTTTCGGTCATAAAGATTCATAAAAAAGGGATTTCAATCCACACCCTCCGAGTGGAGGGTGACTCTTAACGCTTCCGGTGTTAAGTAGTCCATTTGTTCATTTCAATCCACACCCTCCGAGTGGAGGGTGACGCAGAAATCCTTATCGGTATGACCGACGAAGAAAATTTCAATCCACACCCTCCGAGTGGAGGGTGACTGTAAATTTCAATTATTCTTGTTTTGCTTGCGTATTTCAATCCACACCCTCCGAGTGGAGGGTGACATAATCAATAATTTCCTTTGCACTTTTAAAAGCGATTTCAATCCACACCCTCCGAGTGGAGGGTGACAGGGTTTAGTAGCAAACAAGCTGTAACAATGATTATTTCAATCCACACCCTCCGAGTGGAGGGTGACCTCCCCATGCAAAACAGCCTGCAAGGCTTTCAAGTATTTCAATCCACACCCTCCGAGTGGAGGGTGACCAAAAAAACAATTACAAATCCGCACACTGTTAAAATATTTCAATCCACACCCTCCGAGTGGAGGGTGACCGATGTACGCAAAATATGGTGAGCATTCACCGGATTTCAATCCACACCCTCCGAGTGGAGGGTGACGATAAATAAAGAAGCCGAGAGGGCGTTGAAAAATATTTCAATCCACACCCTCCGAGTGGAGGGTGACAGCTAATAAAAGAGCTTACCTGCGAGGTGAGGGTATTTCAATCCACACCCTCCGAGTGGAGGGTGACCCAAAGTGCAAGCACCTATAAGATGTTTATTATCGATTTCAATCCACACCCTCCGAGTGGAGGGTGACCCGTTAACCTCGCCGAAAATACCCGGCGAGGTATGATTTCAATCCACACCCTCCGAGTGGAGGGTGACCGTATCAAGCTATGCCGAGGGCGACTATCGCAAAATATTTCAATCCACACCCTCCGAGTGGAGGGTGACGTCAGTATTCGATACGGCCTCTTTACCCTTTTTGTATTTCAATCCACACCCTCCGAGTGGAGGGTGACTATTGTAAGATTATTAGCTTTGGTACTGTCGCGCTATTTCAATCCACACCCTCCGAGTGGAGGGTGACATTTTGGAAATCATTGATTTTGTTATAAATCAGATTTCAATCCACACCCTCCGAGTGGAGGGTGACAATTTTGGAAATCATTGATTTTGTTATAAATCAGATTTCAATCCACACCCTCCGAGTGGAGGGTGACGATAGAGGTGGGACGCAGTCTTGCGGATGTGCGAATTTCAATCCACACCCTCCGAGTGGAGGGTGACGGTTATACTCGGCTTTAAACAAGCCGACAGAATCGATTTCAATCCACACCCTCCGAGTGGAGGGTGACTCTGTCAAGCCTTGTGGGTAAAATCACAGGCAAGAATTTCAATCCACACCCTCCGAGTGGAGGGTGACCTCTTTTTCTTTTTCTTCAATTGCCGCTTGGTATTATTTCAATCCACACCCTCCGAGTGGAGGGTGAC
>CACXFS010000014.1 GCA_902766885.1 uncultured Ruminococcus sp.
CTGTTACACCTCTTTAGAGGTATGCTGGTAAAATGCCCTTCAGGGCTGTTATAAAACCACCGGCTTTGCCGGTGTGATATTTATTGTAATCAGATTACTTATTATTTTGACTTTGGATAAAGGCTGCCATCACCACCCATATATTCTGTCATCTCCTCAATTCTTTCTATCGGGAAAGGCGGTGTGCACAACGGTTTTAAAGCAATCGACATCAGCTTCATCGGATTATCATCGGCAGCTACACGATTGGAGCTTAATTTTCCGCATCTTCTGCAACGATGAATTATTGCCCATTCACCGTTTTTTCGAACCCATACGCCTATTGGATCCATAATTCCGCCGCAGTCAGACTCTCTGTCACCGGGCTCATTGTCGAGATGAAGACTGGTAAGACAGTTAGGACAATGGTTACGGTGCGTACTTCCGGCATTTTCAGGCGTTACAAGTCTTGTGCATACCTTACAGGTAAAGCTGTCATTGCACGGATTCGTTTTATAATATCCCTTTTCAAATTTTCTTCTTTTATTTTCTCTGTTCAAGTGTTTTCCTCCTGTAATTCAGATATATCCGAATTTACGGGAGGATTGCTGAATTGTTTTGCAAACCTCCCGTTTACAGAACAATCACCATCATATTAATATACTTCAAACACAACTCTCCTTTATTCATTATTCATATGTAAATTTTACATAAGGCTTTTATAAAGCTCAGTTATCTCCTCAACGCTTGTATCTCTGGGATTTCCGGGTCTGCAAGCGTCATCAAAGGCAGACTGAGCAAGGAACGGAATATCTTCTGCCTTTACAATTTCTTTTAAGTCAGCAGGAATACCTACATCTTCTGAAAGCTGCTTAACAGCGTCAATTGCAGCCTTGCGGTATTCATCAACGCTCATATCTTCTACGCCCTCAACGCCCATTGCTTTTGCAATATATTTATATTTTTCGCCTGTTGCAGGAGCATTGTACTCCATAACTGTAGGAAGAATAATTGCATTTGCAACTCCATGAGGTGTATCGTAAAGCGCACCGAGAGGATGAGCCATTGAATGAACAATTCCCAGACCGACATTTGAGAATCCCATTCCAGCGATATACTGACCGAGAGCCATTCCCTCTCTGCCCTCTTTTGTGTTATCTACGGCGTCACGCAGTGAACGAGAAATAACTTCGATCGCCTTTAAGTGGAACATATCGGAAAGTTCCCAAGCTCCCTTTGTTATGTAGCCTTCAATTGCGTGTGTAAGAGCATCCATACCTGTTGCTGCTGTAAGTCCTTTTGGCATAGTTGACATCATATCCGGGTCAACAACGGCAACAACAGGAATATCGTGGACGTCGACGCAAACCATCTTGCGGTTTTTTTCTGAATCTGTAATAACATAGTTAATTGTTACCTCAGCTGCCGTACCGGCTGTTGTGGGAACGGCAATAATCGGCACGCTCTTGCACTTTGTCGGAGCAACTCCCTCAAGTGAACGAACATCTGCGAACTCGGGATTATTAACAATAATTCCGATGGCTTTAGCAGTATCCATAGATGAGCCACCGCCGATTGCGATGATTCCGTCAGCGCCGTATTCCTTATAAAATTCCACGCCAGACTGAACATTTTCAATCGTTGGATTAGGTTTAATATCACTATAAAGCTTATATTCAATGCCGGCCTCATCGAGAATGTCGGTAACCTTCTGAGTTACGCCGAATTTTACAAGGTCAGGGTCAGAAGCTACAAGTATTTTAGTAAGTCCTCTTCCCTTGATTTCATCAGGAATTGCTTTGACTGCGCCTGAACCGTGATATGAGGTTTCATTTAATACAAATCTGTTCATAAATATCATCCTTTCAAATTTATCTTGTACCTCACGAGATGTGAGTTTAATTTCTAACATTTTATATTATACTATATATATTTAATAATTTCAATCTTTATTTTTTGATATTTTTGTATTTTATTATTAGTGTTCTTTATTCACCCCAAAAAACGCTAAAAGTAAAAGAGAGCCGATAAACGACTCTCTTTATGAAATAAAAGCATTATGAAGGTTTATAAAATAAACTTGTTATTAATTTTTAGTTTCTCTTCCGAGAAGATAATCAACGGAAACCTCAAGGATATCAGCCAAAGCTACAAGCTCTACATCAGTAACAAATCTTATCTGTCCCTCAAGCTTTGAAAGTCCTGAAGCATTCATATCGACACCGTTTACCTGCAATTGTGCAAGCAATTCTTTTTGTTTCATACCCTTTTGCTTTCTGACAAGCTCTACACGATTACCTACCAGATTTCTGTCTCCAAGTTCCTGCTTACGAAGTCTCATTTTTTCTCTCTCCAAATCATTTATAATTCTTTTTTAAAATTCTTTAAAAACATTGTGATGTTATTATAATACTTTATTAGAAAAAAAACAAGCCTTTTTTGTAAATAAATTTAAAAAAATGAAATTTTTTATCGTAATTAGTTACAAAAGAATAATTATTTGTGCATTATGTAAATAATATTGATATTATTTTATAAATATTACATAGTTTTCACGAATTATTTTTCTTGTGTGGAAAGTTGTTAGTTATGTGGAAACAATCATTTTACGTTTGTGGAAAAATGTTAGTTATGTTAAAAGTCGGATTTAGCAATAATTATTACTAAATATTACAAAAATATTACATCGTAAAAAGATAAAATAAAAGACGTTCAAACGAACGCCTTTTAATCAAATATTTCTACATCGGAAATTAATTATTCAACCTTAAATGTACCGTTTTCAATTTTATCAAGCATAGCAAGTCTGTTATCGTGTCTGCCACCTTCTTCGGGTGTGTTGAGGAAAATGTCTGTATACTTTACGGCATCTTCTTCACTTGTCACTCTGCCGCCCATACAAAGAATATTTGCGTGGTTGTGACGTCGGGTCATTTCAGCGCCAAACTCATTATTAACAACGGCTGCACGTATTCCCTTAACCTTGTTAGCGGCTATGGAAATTCCTATTCCTGTTCCGCAACAGAGAATACCAAATTCAAATTCTCCGTTTGCAACAGCTGTTGCAACTTTGTATGCGTAAACAGGATAATCTACACTTTCAGTACTGTATGTACCAAAATCCTTGTATTCTATTCTCTTTTCATCAAGATACTTTTTTACGGCGCAAATTAAGTTATATCCGCCGTGATCACATCCAAGTGCTATCATTATTTAACCCCCAACTTTTTATTAAGTTCTCTTTGAGCCTGCGGTAGTCTTAAATAAACAGGCATAAGCTCATCTGCTGTTACTGTTTCGCCGTTTTTAATCTTTTCAAATGCTGCATACGCAACAGATGACGCAGTCTGAATTCGGTTATTAAACGGTGAAAGCAAAACGTTTTCAATCTCAGAATCTAAAAATTTACTGAACAAAACTGCTCCATCACCTACAAGAATAACCTTTTCGCTTATTTTCTGTAGTTCAAGCTTTAAGTCTGTAAGCGAAAGCGCTCTGTCCTCCGTGATACGTGTAACGGTACAACCGTTTACTCTGAACAATGCGTTGTAAACCTGTGAACAACGAGCGTCCATAACAGAACAGACAACACAATCGTTACCCAGCATATTATACGCCATACTCTCAAGCGTTGAAACTGAAACACAAGGTAAATTTTTTGGAAAAGCTATACCCTTTGCGGCTGCAACGCCTATTCTTACTCCCGTAAATGAGCCCGGACCTGCATTAACTGCTACAACATCAATGTCGTTGACAGACAAACCAGTATTTTTAAGCAGTTCATCCACCATAGGCATTAAAGTCTGACTGTGAGTAAGCGCAGTATTTATTGAAAACTCGCCGATAAGCTTGTTTTCTTCGGCAACGGCAACCGAAGCCGCTGTTGCCGAAGTGTCAACAGCAAGTATTTTCACAATATATCAACACCTTCAATCTCAAAAGTTCTATCATCATCAGAATCACCCTTTGAGATATTTATTCTTATTGCATTTTCAGGCAGCGCACCCTCAATATTTTCGCTCCACTCAATAACAAGTATACCATTATCAAGATAGTCAAAAAATCCCGTAGAATACAAATCCTCCCACGAGGTTACTCTATACATATCAAAGTGATAGATATTGTATTTTCCGTGATACTCATTAACAAGGGCAAAAGTCGGACTGGAAACACCGTCATTTACGCCGAGACCTCTGCAAAGTCCTCTTGTAAAAGCAGTCTTTCCCATTCCGAGCCCGCCAAAAAGGGCGATTACTTCACTGCCGCAAAGCTTTTTAGCAATCAATTCACCGATTTTTTCGGTATCTTCGGTTGACTTTGAAATTATTGTATTCATATCAGAAAAGACCGACAATTTTTCCGTCGCTGTCAACATCTATACTGTGAGCGGCAGGAACCTTAGGAAGTCCGGGCATCGTCATTATATCGCCTGTGTAAGCAACGACAAAACCTGCTCCGTTTGAAAGAGTAACATTTCTTACGGTGATTTCAAAGTCTTTCGGTGCACCGAGTAAGGAAGGATTATCAGACAATGAATACTGCGTCTTTGCAATACAAACGGGAAGCTTGTCTGCTCCGAGAGCCTCAACCTCTTTTATTGCCTTTTCTGCGGCTGTTGTGTAATTAACCTTGCTTGCACCGTAAATTGTTTTAGCAATTTTTTCAATCTTCTCCTTGACTGTAAGGTCAAGTGAATAAATCGGAGCAAAATCAGACGGCTTTTCGCAAGCCTCAACTACCTTTTTGGCAAGTTCTACTCCGCCTTCGCCGCCTTTTCCGAATACATCGGAAAGTGCAAAGTCAGCTCCGTTTTCACGACAGTAGCTTTCAATATATTCAAGCTCTTCCTTGCTGTCTGTGCCGAAACGGTTAATTGCGACAATTACCGGTACGTTATATTTACGCATATTTTCAATATGAACGCCGAGGTTTACAATACCCTTTTTGAGAGCCTCAAGGTTCTCATTTGAAACCTCTGCTTTGGGCACGCCGCCGTTGTATTTAAGGGCACGGCAGGTAGCTACAATTACTATTGCAGACGGTGAAAGACCCGCATAGCGGCACTTAATATCAAGGAACTTTTCAGCACCGAGGTCAGAGCCGAAACCTGCCTCAGTAATGCAGTAATCGGCAAGCTTTAATGCAAGCTTTGTAGCTCTTACACTGTTACAGCCGTGTGCGATATTTGCAAAAGGTCCGCCATGCATAATTGCAGGTGTACCCTCAAGAGTCTGAACAAGGTTAGGTTTGATTGCATCTTTCAAGAGCGCGGTCATTGCACCGTCAGCCTTTAAATCCTTTGCATAAACAGGCTCGCCCGAATATGTGTATGCAACAAGAATTATTCCAAGGCGCTGCTTTAAATCGTCAATATCATTTGCAAGGCAGAGAATTGCCATTACTTCTGATGCAACTGTGATGATAAAATGGTCCTCTCTGGGGATTCCGTTTACCTTTCCGCCAAGACCGACTACAATGTTTCTCAAAGCACGGTCGTTCATATCAAGGCAACGCTTAATCAGTATTCTTCTGGGGTCAATATTAAGAGTATTGCCCTGTTGCATATGATTGTCGAGCATTGCACAGCAAAGGTTATTTGCTGCAGTAATTGCGTGCATATCACCTGTAAAATGAAGATTGATGTCCTCCATTGGAAGAACCTGTGCGTATCCGCCTCCTGCGGCACCACCCTTGATTCCGAAAACAGGACCGAGTGACGGCTCACGGAGAGCGATTATAGCGTTCTTTCCGATTTTAGCCATAGCCTGTCCGAGACCGGCTGTTGTGGTTGTTTTTCCTTCCCCTGCAGGTGTGGGATTAATTGCAGTTACAAGTATGAGTTTTCCGTCAGGGTTATTTTCTACCCTGTTTGCAAGCTCATCAGAAAGCTTTGCTTTGTATTTACCGTAAAATTCAAGTTCATCTTCCGAAATTCCGATTTTTGCGGCAACTTCTTTGATTGGCAGGAGTTTTGCCTGCTGAGCTATTTCAATATCCGATAACATTTTGAGTGCACCTCCACACATTAATAATTATATTATATCAAACAGCGCTGATTTATTATTCCAATTTGAAAATATACTTGATATTGACATTATAATTTAATATAATATTTATAATCATTATTAAATCATAATTTATATTGAGGCGTTTGGTTTGAATAAATTTGCAAATTCGGTTGGTGATTACCTTAGAAGAACAGATTTAGTTCTTTGGTTACTCACTTTTGCCGCAGTTATTTACAGTCTATTGTTAATTTCAAGTATGCAGCGTTCGGGAGAATACAATTATCTGAGAACTCAGCTTGCAGCAGTAATTGCAGGCATTATTTCTGCCGTTGTCATCTCGATAGCAGATTATAGATACTTAGTCCGAAAATGGTACTTCTCGGCAATAATAGCCGCTGTCCTTGCTGCACTTGTGTTTTTATTCGGAATACAGGTTGCAGGAACTGACGATACTGCTTGGATTGAGCTTCCGGGAGGATTTACAATTCAACCCTCGGAATTTATTAAAATATGTTTCATCATTACGTTTACTAAACATCTTTCTTACCTAAAAGAAAAAGGATTAATTGAAAATCCGCTCGGTGTTCTTACGCTGGTTCTGCATGCCGCACTGCCAATGGCTGTTATCCATATTCAGGGTGATGACGGAACAGTATTGATTTTCGGATTCATTTTTTTAATTATGTGCTTTACGGCAGGCGTTCAGCTCAGATATTTTGCAATACTCGGCGGACTGCTCTTGATTGGAATACCGCTTATCTGGAACTTTTTTATGAATGATGAACACAGAAACAGGATTCTTGCCTTGTTTGACATTGACGGAAACGCTATGACAAATTACGGTTGGCAGCAATATCAAGGCAAGGTATCTATTGCAAGCGGAGAAATTACGGGCAGTGGACTTTATAACGGATCAAGAGTAGAATACGGAATCGTGCCAGAGCAGGAAAACGACTTTATCTTTACCGTAGCAGGTGAAGAACTCGGTTTTATCGGTTGTATGCTGTTACTTTTGATACTTTTCGGAATAATTATTAAGGTGATTTTAAACGCAAAGATTTCAAATGACCTGCAAGGAAGATATATTTGCTCCGGTGTCTTTGCTACAATTTGTGCTCAGAGCATAATCAACATTGGAATGACTCTTGGATTTTTCCCGGTTGTAGGTATTACTTTGCCGTTGTTCAGTTCCGGCGGTTCTTCTGCGTTGAGTACGCTTATTTGTCTTGGTCTTGTCCAAAGCGTAAGAAATCATAACTTTGATGATATGGATACCGCAAGTGTTCGCAGAGGCAGTCAAAGCAGAATTAAAATATAAACAAATACAATAAAAAAACAAAATAGCTGTCAGGCAACAAATTAATGCTTTATTGCCCGACAGCTATCATTTATTTAGTTTTTAAATTCAAAGAAAATATAAATTAACCTACAGCAAAACGCTGAATTTCAGTAGCGTCCGAAATTGTAACTGAGCCGTCTTTATTAAAGTCAGCGAGGCTGAGCTGCAACGCATTAAAGGATACGAGCTCTACACCGTACTTCTGAATTTCGGTAGCGTCATTAACATTGACTACGCCGTCAAGATTTACGTCACCGATTTCGTAAGTTTCCTGAGCAGCGCCTATTGTATAACTTACGTTTTCAGTAACGCTCTTTCCGTCAGAATCTGTAGCAGTTACAGAAAGCTGATATGTGCCTGTCTCTGAAGGAGTCCAAACATAAGAAGCTGCTGATGACTTCTGGACAGACTTTCCGTTAATTGCAAATTCATATTCAACACTGCCTGTTGAATTGTATGCTTCTGCTTTAAGATTGATTGTTGTGCCTGCTGACTGACCGGAGTTGAGATCAGCACCAAAATTCACTTCAAGCGGAGCATAATTGATAACCGTATCATCAAGAAGTGCGCCTACTCTTGCGAGAGGAACAGTGATGTTATCAACATCTTCTTTTTCGTGTGAAGTTGAAGGGTCGTAGCTGTACTCAACATCTGCGTTATCAAGCATTGACGGGTCGTGAGGAAGTGTATCCATACCTGATGTGCCGTATGTGAGAATCTGCATTGCACCGATACCGTTTGTTTCAATATACTCCTTGTCAATTCCGAGAGTTGAAAGCGGAATTGCAACCTCATAAATAAAGCCATAGCTTTCTTTATATCCAAGGTCAAAGAAATCTTGCCAATTAGAATTCAAATCTGTATTGTCACCAAGAACACGTGAGCCTTTGGGACTGTTAATACCGTAAAGTGTATCACTTGCAGTGCCGTTTGCATACTTGATTTTAAATCCGTTCTGGTTATCCTGTGCCTGGAAATTTTTTACACCAATAGGAACTCTTGAATCATAATTAAACATATATGTTCCGTCTGAATCAAGTGTATCTGCCTTGAATATCGCTGCACCACCGTTTGAATTGTTGGAATCCATTGCGATTAGTGTATCAACGTGAGTCGTAAAGCTTGTACCGCCGTCCTTTGCTACTCCGTTGGTGCAACCCCATACAAAGGGATTGGTATATGTAGAACCGTCTTTGTTTGTTCCCACAGCCTTGCCTGTCGACTGTTTAGAGGGGTCAATAGAAAGTGCAAGGTACATAGGAATACTGTTTCTCCATGGACGTGCCTCGTTGGATGCCGCAAAGTTGTCTTCGGGAGAAATGATATATGTTGTATTAGCCATTTCCCACATAAAGTATAGATTATCGTTATCCCAAGCAGCATAGAGTGCATATGCGTCCCAAGGCTGCTCGTGCATTGCAGAGGGCATATAAACTCTCGGATCATCATTAGCAACGCCCTGTGCAATAATCATCGAGCTGTCCCAGTCACTTACGTCGCCGTCAACAGTAATAGTTTTATTCTTACCAAGCTGCAAATCGGGGTTTGTTGCGTAGTAACCTGTTTCAGCCTCTGTTGTGTGTCCGTCTGAATCCGATGAAAAAGTTGTCTTTGTCTGAGTAAAGGTCTTTTTAAAAGTATATGACTGTTCGGTTTCAACTCCGTCTGAGCCTGTAGCATAAAGAGTAAGAGTTACTGTTGAATTACCTATCTTACCCTCGCCTACGGTGATAACTTCGTTGTTTGAAAATTCAGTCTTTTCAGAGCCGTCAATTGAATAGTAACCTATAAAAGCATTTTTAAGACCGAGTTTTACCTGCATACTGTCAGTTGAGAAACCTGTTCCGGAAGCAGTGTAGCAGAAACCATAGCCGTGGTCGTCTGGCTTACCGTAATCTACCCAGTTTAAATCAGCTGTCAGAAGCTTGCACTCACCTGTTTTGAGAGAAAGTCCGGCACCCGTAGGATACTGCTCCTTACCCTCACCCTTTTCAAGTCCATTGGTAAAAATAATACTCTCAGACTTGTAGGTTGACGGAAAACTTTTTGTGTAAAGACCGTCATCAGTCTTTTCCATGAGTTCTCCGGGCCATTCAGCATTGTTCTTTGTACCGTAAGCGTATACATAGACATTCTCCCAATTGTATTTGGAGTTGTCAAAATACACACTTGAGCCGGTTGTTGTTGCAGCAGTTGCAGTAAAAGCAGTGGCGGCAAATGCAGTAACCACCATAGCTAAAACCAGCAAAAGGCTCGTAATTTTGCGATGTCTTTTCATAGTTGTTCTCCTTTTTATGTATTTTTAGACAATAAAATTATAGCACAATAAGCAGTATTGAACAACATTGTATCAATATTTTGTATGTTTAGACAATTATTAAGTTCCATATTTATGCAAAAGCAATACAGTAAATATATTAATATACAAATTATAAAAGTGTTTGTTGGTAAAAAAGAGCAGACATAAAAGTCTGCTCTTTAAATAAAGAATTATTTTTCAGTAATTGTGAGATTTGCTTTATAATCTCCATATGCCCAACAGCTCTTGACTCCGTCAAATTTGAATGTTACGGGCATCTGCACAGAACCTGTTATTCCCTTTGAATTTGAAGTATCAATAACTGCCGATATATCAGAAGCAGAAAGGCTTTCAATCTCATCCTTAGGGCCTACAATTGTTACGGAAATGTTCTTTTGGGTAACTTCCGCCTTGTATTCGCTTGAAAGACCGTCTACTGAGAATTTATCAACCGTAAAGGACTTTGTGGACAATCCGCTTAAATCAAGCGTTACATTTGCTGAAGTGGAATTGCTAAGATTCTTACAGTCGGTAGGAATATCAATTCCGAGTGACGGGAATGTCTTTTTCTCAGCTTTAAGAGTTGAGAAATCTATAGCCTCAAGGTTAACATAAGATGTTTTATCAAGCACTTCAGCAGGTCCTGCAAGGAGAATAGTTGAAGGCTCAATAGAAATCATATCTTCCGTTATTTCAAGTCCATCAGGTTTATTGACAAACGTAGGCTTGACTTCGACAGTCTTTTCAGGCATAACGGTTACGGTTGCCTTGACTGTTTTTACATCCATAGTAAAAAGGTCGGTAGAGAGCTTATTGTTATTTTTATCATATAAAACTAGCTCTGCATCAGTTTCAACAGACTCGGTAAGCGTTCCGTTGATTTCTGCAACGGCATACACCTTATCAATCTTTGAAATTTCTGTCTGCGGTCCCGAAATTACAACAGACTTTGACGAAAGAGAGGTAACACCGTAATATCCGTCGGCTACTTTATAAACAATATGATTATCCTGTATCTGATAGGTGCTTTCACGGAAATAATCTACAACAACGCTGATTGTTGAAGGAGCTACAGCAGAAGTAATCTGGAAGTTAGCCGAAGGGTTGGTTTTTGTAGCAGAAACAGGCAGGTTGTAATTACCCGAAGAATTGATTGAATTTGCCGCAGCAGTTACAGTAACATCGGATTCGTTTACAGAGCCGAGAACGGCTCTGTTGCCTGTAACGGTAACAGAGGCAGTCTGCTCACTGCCTGAAAAAATCTGAAGTCCGTTATCCCTTGCTTCATCAGAAAGCTCAATCTGAATAGGAATATTGCTTAACGTAACATTGGTATCGTTAGTTGCGCCGAGACCGGAATAAATCCAGATTGAAAAAGAAATAACAATGGCAAGAATAAAAATAAACTTATTGTTTTGCATAAGCTTATTCAGGGAGAAATTGTCTTTTTTCAACTCTTAACCCTCCCCTTTTTCTTATCTTTTTTCTTCTCGTCATCATCAAGATAATCTTCAAGTAAAAACTCTTCAAGTTTATCAATGAGAGAATCTCTTGTAAAGTCACGAAGCAATACCCCGTTAATCGCAAGAGAGATAATACCAGTTTCTTCACTGACTACAAGGACAACAGCGTCGCTTTGCTCGCTGATGCCGAGAGCTGCTCTGTGTCTTGTTCCGAGATTTATATCTACATTTTTATTATCAGTCAAAGGAAGAATACAGCCTGCTGCATAAAGCTTTCCGTCACGGATTATGCTTGCCCCGTCGTGCAGGGGCGCTTTATTGAAAAATATATTACCAAAAAGAGCAACAGAAGTTTCAGCATCAATCACGGTACCTGTTGAAGCAATATCGGAAAGCATAATTTCACGTTCAAACACTAACAATGCACCTGTTTTGGAGCGTGAAAACAAAAGCGAGGTATCAGCTGCGTCAACAATTGACTTTTTAACAGCCTTTTTCCACTCATCGCTTTTTCTGTGTTTGGAAAAAATCTTGATATATTTTTTATATGTATTATTTCTGCCCATCTGCTCAAGAAGCTTGCGCAATTCAGGCTGGAAAATAATAACAATAATTACTACTGACGCTTCAAAGAAAGTCTGAAGAAGCGAAGACAGCATTGTAAGTCCAAACAATGAAGCTATAAAATATACAATTAAAAGAAGTAAAATGCCCTTCAAAAGCTGTACGGCTCTTGTTTCCCTGATTAACTTGAAAAGTCCGAAAATCAAAATCGCAATCGCCAAAATATCAACAATATCCCTGATCTGAATTGTTCTGAAAATCGAAAAAATGTTGTTGATTACTTCCATTGCGTTTCCTCCTCTCAAGACTTTGCCGCACAAAACAGGCGTTTTAATTTTGATAGACAAGAAATAAAACGCCTTAATCTTTGTACGCTGTATTATTATTTTAACACATATTAAATATCAATTGCAACCTTTTTTAATTCTTTTTTGAATTTATTTATTGTTCTTATTGATGACGCAAAATAATCTACCTGCTCACAATTTGAAAACACCGATAAAACCGCCCTTACAGTTCCGCTTTCCTGCGTACCGAAAAATTCATGTGCAAGAGGAGCACAATGAAGTCCTGCTCTGACTGCAATATTAAAACGTTTGTCGAGTATTTCTGCTGTTTCCTCGCTGTCAAGGCCTTCTATATTAAAAGATATTACGGGAACACACCGATGCGTTTCGGGTGAATCAGTGTAGAGAACAACACCCGATATATTTTTTAATTTATGATATAAACGGACAGCAAGGTCACTCTCGTATCTTTCAATACCTCGTTCGGTCCTTTTCATAACAAACTTAATCCCCTCGTTTAGTCCTGCTATTCCCGGAAGATTAGGAGTTCCGCTTTCGTATCTATCGGGCAGTATTGCGGGTTGTTTTCTGTCAGACGAAAAACTGCCTGTACCGCCTTGAATCAGACTTTCGGGCAATGTTTCTGAATTAATTGCAAGTATACCCGTTCCCATAGGTCCGTATAATCCTTTATGCCCTGCCGTGCAAAGAAAATCAATACAACTGTCTTTCAGCGAAATCGGCACTACGCCTGCTGTCTGTGCGGCATCAACACAAAACAGGATGCCGTGTATTCTGCATAAAGCCGCTATTCTTTCAACAGGAAGTCTTACACCGAAAACATTTGATGCGTGAGTACAAATCACAAGCCTTGTGTTAGGTCTTATTGAATTTCTGAAATTATTTATAGTTTCTTCATCGTCCGGTGAATAATCGGCAATAGAGTACTCTACCCCGTTTTCTTTCATATTTTCAAGAGGGCGTAAGACGGCGTTATGCTCAAGCGAAGAAATAACAGCGTGGTCGCCCTCTTTTAATATACCTTTTATCACATAATTAAGCGCAGCCGTACAATTGTAGGTAAATATTATCTTTTCGGGAGAATCTGCATTAAAAAGATTTGCCGCATTTTTACGGCAATCGTACATAATTTCGGACGCTTTAAGCGACATATTATGACCGCTTCTGCCGGGATTTGCTCCGTAATATCGCATAGTTCTGTCAACAGCGTTGACTACGGCACGAGGTTTCGGAAAGGTTGTAGCTCCGTTATCAAAGTAAATCATTCTGCATCAACGGCAGCAGTTCCTATATAGGCTATACCGTTCCTTGAAAGAATTTCTATTGCTTTTTCAAAATCACTTTTTACAAAAAGGCTGTACCCGCAGGACCTGTTCTTTAGATTCAAAGGAGTTCTGATAAGTCTGCTGAATACATTGTTTTTTCCTAAAATTTCTCTTGCTCTCATTGCAAGTGTTACCGAATTAAACATTATTAAGTTATTTTCCATTATTTTTCACCTTTATTATATGCATAGAATAATATGCTTTTTATTATATACTATGAAAAATAACATCATAATGGTACAAACAAAAATAAGCGGCACGAAACCGTGCCGCTAAATTAACCCATTTTGTCACTTAAAAGATTTCCCATATTATATATTCCCGGTTTTTGTGAGGCAAGAAATACAGCAGCATTTACTGCGCCGACAGCAAAAACTTCTTTTGACTGCGCCTGATGAGAAACGGTAATTACCTCGTCGTGACCTGCAAAAATAACCTCGTGTTCTCCGACGATAGTGCCGCCCCTGACTGAATGAATTCCGATTTCATTCTTTGAACGCTTTTTTCTGTAGGAATGTCTGTCATAAACATACTGTGGTTCTTCATCAAGGACATCCGAGATTCCGTCGGCTATCATAAGCGCTGTACCGCTAGGAGCGTCAAGCTTAAGATTATGATGTTTTTCTACAATTTCAATATCAAAGCTGTTACCGAGCACCTTTGCGGCTTCTTTGGTAAGCTCTATAAGAAGATTGATACCGAGCGACATATTTCCCGAATAGAATATTGCAATTTTTTCTGAAGCTGATTTTATTTTATTAACCTGCTCCGTTGAATATCCTGTAGTACAGATTACGCAGGGTACAGAATTTTCAAGAGCATATTCGAGCATATCGTCAAGAACAGCAGGATTTGAAAAGTCGATTATTGCATCCGGCTTTTCCTTAATCTCAGTGAAAGTTTTGAAAACAGGAAAATCATAATTGCTTTCTCCGAAAGCGTCAATACCCAAAAATGCTTTTGTTTCGGGATTTTGTGATACTGCGTCTGCTACAAAGTGTCCCATTTTGCCGTTACATCCGACAATTCCAATATTTACCATTTTATACTTCCCCTTTAAGTAAAGGAATACCGCACAGAGTGTGTGCAGTATCACAATATCAAAAAATTATTACTTATTTAGCGTGCTTTCCAAGTAAATCATACTTTGCAAGACAATCCTTAAGGTCATGATAACCCGAAACGCTCATAGGAACGAGCGGCAGTCTGCACTCGCCTGCATCATATCCGAATAGATTCATAGCTGTCTTAATCGGAATCGGGTTAACATCACTGAACAAAACGTTCATAAGCTCAAGATAGTGGAAATGAAGCTTCTGAGCCTCTGCAAAATTATTTTCAAGGCAAAGCTGACAGATTTTGTGCATCTCAGACGGACAGATGTTTGCAAAAACAGAAATAACGCCGAGTGCTCCGAGTGACATAAACGGTACAGTCTGGTCATCGTTACCTGAATAGATGTCAAGCTTATCTCCGCAGAGTGAACGAATTAATGCAACCTGTGAAATGTTACCGCTTGCTTCTTTTGCAGCAACAATTCTCTCGTGCTTGCAAAGCTCCTGATAAGTCTTAGGCTGAATGTTGCAGCCTGTTCTTGACGGAACATTGTAAAGGATAATCGGCAAATCTACAGAATCTGCAATTACGTTAAAGTGCTTTACAAGACCTGCCTGTGATGTCTTGTTATAGTATGGAGTTACGCAAAGAAGTGCGTCTGCTCCTGTCTTTTGTGCTGACTTTGAAAGCATAACTGCTGTTGATGTGTCGTTGCTGCCTGTACCTGCAATAACGGGAATTCTTCCGTTAATCTTTTCAGCTACAAACGAAAGCACCTCGCAGTGTTCCTTCTCTGAAAGAGTAGCTGCTTCACCCGTAGTACCGCAGGCGATAATAGCATCAGTACCGTTTTCAACATGAAACTCAAGAAGCTGTCCGAGAACATCATAGTTTACGCTTCCGTCAGACTTCATAGGCGTAATAATAGCAACGCCTGAACCGGTGAAAATGTGGTTAGCCATAGTTTACCTCCGTATTTAATCCATATAGCCTTCAGCGCAGAGAAGCTCGGCAAGAAGAACTGCACCGCCTGCTGCGCCTCTTAATGTGTTGTGTGACATACATACAAATTTATAATCGTACTGAGTATCTTCTCTGAGTCTGCCCACAGATACAGCCATACCGTTTTCGAGGTTTCTCTCAGACTTAATCTGAGGACGGTCGGGCTCAGTGAAGTAATGTAAGAACTGTTTGGGAGCGCTTGGAAGCTCAAGTTCCTGTGCTCTGCCCTTATAATTTTCCCAGATGTTGATAATCTCGTCAACCGAGGGTTTCTTTACGCCGTCTTTGAAGGACATAAATACAGCGGCAGTGTGACCGTCGGAAACGGGTACACGGATACACTGAGATGTGATTGCGATATCATCCGTGTTGACAATTTTGTCGCCTTCGATATGTCCCCAGATTTTGAGCGGCTCTTTTTCTGATTTTTCTTCCTCGCCGCCGATGTACGGGATTACGTTATCTATCATTTCAGGCCATGTCTTGAATGTTTTTCCTGCACCTGAAATTGCCTGATATGTGCAGGCAAGCACCTTGTTAACGCCAAGCTCCTTTAAGGGGTTTATTGCAGGAACATAGCTCTGAAGTGAGCAGTTTGACTTAACTGCAACAAAGCCTCTTTTTGTTCCGAGACGTTTTCTCTGAGCTTCAATGATTTTAATATGATCTGCGTTGATTTCGGGAATTACCATAGGTACGTCCTCTGTGAAACGGTGAGCAGAGTTATTTGAAACAATCGGGCACTCAGCCTTTGCATATTTTTCCTCAAGAGCTCTGATTTCGTCTTTTTTCATATTAACAGCGCAGAAACAGAAGTCAACCTTTGAAGCAACCTCCTCAACATTTTCTGCATTGAGAATAACCATATCTTTATATTTTTCAGGGAGCTCTGCAGTCATATGCCATCTGCCCTCAACAGTTTCGCCATATGTTTTGCCTGCGCTTCTTGCGCTTGCTGCAAGTGCAGTAACCTCAAACCAAGGGTGATTTTCAAGCAACAGCGCAAAACGCTGACCTACCATACCCGTAGCTCCGATAATACCAACTTTGTACTTTTTCACAATAATTCCTCCGAATTAAACAAATTTTAAAAAAGCAGTTGCCTTATTCGATTAAATATTATATTATAGAAACAGTGTGTTAAAAACACCGAGTCTAACGAACAGCCACACTACCCATTATTAAATTATAATATACCATTTTACGCAGTCATTGTCAATTATTTTACTGCTAGAATAAAATAAATTTTATTGTATGAAGTGAGGATATAATGAAAACATGTGACTTTTACTATGATTTACCGAAGGAGCTTATTGCCCAGACTCCCATTGAACCGAGGGACAGTTCAAGACTTCTTGTTCTTGGAAAAGAAAGCGGAAACATTGAACACAAACATTTTTTCGATATAATTGATTATCTGAATCCCGGAGATTTGCTTGTATGTAACGATTCAAGAGTTCTGCCTGCAAGAATTTACGGAATCAAGGACGAAACAGGCGCAAGAGTTGAGTTTTTGCTGTTAAAGCAAGTAAGCGGCAACAAGTGGGAAACACTTTGCAAACCCGGCAAAAAAGCACGAGAAGGTGCAAAATTCAGCTTTGGTGAAGGAATAATGACCGGAACTGTTGTTGAAGTCAAGGACGACGGCAACAGAATTGTTGACTTTGAGTTCGAGAATAATTTCTTTGCCGCTCTTGACAGAATAGGTCAGATGCCACTACCGCCGTATATTACCGAGGAACTTAAAGATAAGGAAAGGTATCAGACGGTTTACAGTCACGAGTTAGGCTCTGCGGCCGCCCCGACGGCAGGCTTACATTTTACAAACGAGCTAATGGAAAAAATTAAAGCTAAGGGGGTTAATATTGCTTATGTAACACTTCACGTAGGTCTGGGAACATTCAGACCGGTTAAGGTTGACGATGTTACCAAGCACAAAATGCACAGCGAACATTATGAAATCCCCGAAGAAACTGCAAAACTTATTAATGAAACAAAGAAAAACGGCAAAAGAGTAATTGCCGTCGGAACAACATCATGCCGTACTCTTGAAAGCGTTGCAAGCTTTTACGGTGAAATCAAGCCCTGCGACGGATTTACAGATATTTTTATTTATCCGGGATATAAATTCAAGGTTCTTGACGGACTAATCACTAACTTTCACCTGCCAGAAAGCACACTTATTATGCTTGTTTCTGCCTTTGCAGGCTACGACAACATTATGAACGCATACAAGGTTGCCGTTGAAGAAAAGTACAGATTCTTCTCGTTCGGCGACGCAATGTTCATTTCATAGGAGGATATATGTTTAAGCTTTTAAAAAAAGAAGGAAATGCTCGCAGAGGTGAATTTGTTACGCCTCACGGCATAATTCAGACTCCTGCGTTTATGAATGTTGCAACCTGCGGAGCAATTAAGGGTGCAGTTTCTGCACTTGATTTAAAAAATATAAAATGTCAGGTTCAGCTTTGCAACACCTATCACCTGCATTTAAGACCGGGTGATGGCAAGGTTAAGCAGCTCGGAGGACTTCATAAATTTACACGCTGGGACGGTCCTATTCTTACCGACAGCGGCGGTTTTCAGGTTTTTTCGCTTGCAAAATTGCGCAATATCAAAGAAGAAGGCGTATACTTTAACTCTCACATTGACGGCAGAAAGATTTTTATGGGTCCCGAGGAGAGTATGAGAATACAGTCAAATATCGGCTCAACAATTGCTATGGCATTTGACGAATGTGTTGAGAATCCTTCTCCTTATGATTACACAAAAGGCAGTGTCGCCCGTACTACAAGGTGGCTTAAAAGATGCATTGCCGAAATGGACAGGCTTAACAGCCTTGACGATACGATTAATAAACAACAGATGCTTTTTGCAATTAATCAGGGCGGTATTTTCAAAGACTTACGAGTTGAGCATATGAAAGAAATTGCCGAGCTGAATCTTGACGGCTACGCAATCGGAGGACTCGCCGTCGGTGAGCCTGCTGAAACAATGTATGAAATTATTGAAACTGTTGAACCCTTTGCGCCAACTGACAAAATCCGTTACCTCATGGGTGTCGGTACTCCTGTAAATATTCTTGAAAGCATTGCAAGAGGAATTGATTTGTTTGACTGCGTTATGCCCAGCAGAAACGCAAGGCACGGTCAGCTTTTTACCTGGCAGGGCGTCAGAAACATTAACAATGCAAAATATGAAACCGATGAAAGTCCGATTGATGAAAGCTGCGACTGTCCGGTTTGTCAGAACTTCTCAAGAGCATATATAAGGCATCTTCTAAAAAGCGGTGAAATGCTCGGTATGCGTCTAGCTGTACTTCACAACCTTTATTTTTACAACAATTTAATGGAAGTTATCAGAGAACAGCTTGACAACGGTACATTTACTCAATTTTATGAAAAATACAGGAATATTTTCGGAGTCAGAATTTAATAGAAATTTAATGTGAAAATTTCTTGAAAAAACTTGCAACCGATATTCAAAACTGATATAATCAATATATTGTATGAAAGGAATGAAGAATATGACAAACTTTTTACCCAACCTTGCAGAGCAATCTACAGGCAACAACAGTATGAGTATGATTTTGATGATTGTTATTTATGCTGCTATTTTTGCTGCCCTCTATTTCTTCTTAATCAGACCTAATTCAAAAAGAAAAAAAGAAGAAGCCCAGATGAGAAATTCTCTTGAAATCGGCGATGAAATCACTACAATCGGCGGCATTATGGGCAGAGTTGTTGCAATTAAAGACGACGAGGACGCTATCATCATTGAAACAGGCTCAGACAGAGTAAAAATGAAGTTTAAGAAATGGTGTATCTCAACCGTTGATACTGTTAAAGAAACAACTCCTGAGCAGAAGCCTGAAAAGAAAAGCTTTTTCGGCAAGAAGAAATCAAATGATGTTGAGCCAAAAACTGATACAAAAGAATAATTTTTGAATTTATACTCACTTCCCCGAATATAATTTAACAGATTATTTTCGGGGGTGTTTTTTTGTCCGACAAAAAATTACTGATTAAGGCAGTGCTTTTCGGAACTGTCTGCGGACTGCTTGTAACCGTAATACTTATCTGTATTTTGTCTGCTATTGTAATTACAAGCGGATTGTTACCTACAGAGCTGACAAACTATATTACTCTTGCGTTGCTTTCACTCGGTGCTTTTTCGGGAGGCTTTATTACAAGCAGAATTACAAAGTCAGCCGGTCTTGTAGTCGGTTTGATAACAGGCTTTGCAATTTTTATACTGATTACTGTTACAGGGCTTACAAAAAGTGATGATCCTGTTACATTACTTACACTGATAAGATTAGCTGCACTTCTTATTGCAGGTGGAATGGGAGGAATTGTGGGGCTTAAAAGAAAAGAAAGAATACATATAAAATAGAAGTTGTTGTTCGGGCGGAAGAATCCGCCCGTTTTGTTTTGCATAATATATGTGAAACTATTTTCCATAAAATACAGTATTAATTATTTAAACAAAATTTTTAAAAATATGGAAATATCATCAATATTATGTTATAATAAACCAGATAGTATGTTATTAGCAAGAAAGAATACGTTAATTATAGAAGGAGATGTTTATAATGTCCGCACATATTAAATTACCAGACAGCCTTAAATACTGGAAAATCATCTCTCGCCTGCCTGACGACAACGGCAACGAGATTTATAAAGTAAGCAAAAAAGATTTTGACGGAACAGTAATATCTGCACTGCTCCGATATGTAGTAATTAAAAACGACGACTATAATATTGAGAATACTGATTTTATCAATGATGAAGCATCTTTTTTGAAAACTATTTCTCAGTCGGGTGATTGTTTTAACTATCTTGATATTTTTGTAAACAATAACCCTGCAAAAAAGAAAATAGAGTTTTTCATAGTAACTGAGGATTTAAAGAGCTTGTCGGATGTTTTGAAATCAAAAGACTTCAGCGAAAGTGATGTTGTTGATTTTGGTATCCAGATGAGCGCTATTCTCGAAAAGCTCGAGTCAAGGAATATATTCCACGGTAATATCAATCCCGATAATATTTACGTCACCTTTGACGGTAAATATAAGCTTGGCGGGTTTTCTGATTTTGAGAGCAAAATTGATGATATGTCATTTATTGCCCCGGAAATATTCAGAAAAGAAAATGCAGACTTTACAACCGATATTTATTCACTCGGCTTGATTATGTACTCAATGAGCAACTCAGGCATTATTCCGTTTGAAAGTGATGAAGTAAGTCGTGATGACGCAGTTAAAATGCGTTTTGAAGGAAAGGCCGTTACTGCTCCGAAAAACGGCAGTGAAAAGCTCAAAAGCGTTATTGTAATTGCCTGCCAGCCGAATAATGACAACAGATGGAAAAATGCCGGAAATATAAAGAATGCATTGACTTCCATAAAAGGCGAAACTGCTGACGCTGTTACTAACGAATCTTTGATTGTACCGGAATCAACCGATTTTGACGGTAATGTTTTTGAAGAATACGATTATAACGGATTTGATGAAACAGCAAAATCTGCCGCAGAGGTTCTTCCTGTTATGAGTGCAATTGCCGATATGCCAAATAATTCGGAAATAGCTGATGAAGTTAGAGAAAACACAAGCACAGAATCTGAAAATACAGTTAAAGATGAGAACTCATCGAAAGAAGATGACGATGAGTTTGTTCAGATTGAAGAAGTTACCGAAGTAAATGATGACATAAATAATAATTCGGAAACTGATGATGAAAAATCTGAAGAGCCGAAAAATGATGAACAGCACGAAGAAATCAATACTGATTCAAAGAGCGCTGAAACAAACAATGCTGATGATTTTGAAATTGACAACAGAGTTTTTGAAACCTATGAAGTTCAGAAAAAAGCAAAGAGCTTTCAGGAGCAGGCAAAGGAAAAAGATTATGGTGACTTTTTTGAAGATTCCGAGCCTATTGCAAGCAAAGAGTCTGAAAAAGATTCATCGGAATTTGATGTTGAAAATGACAAAGAACTCAACATTTTTGAAAATGATGATTACAACGAAGATGACTCACCTAATTCATCAAAAAGCAAGAAAAATGCAGTAATAATTACAATCTGCGTTATAGTTACTCTTGCAGCTATTGGATTTATTGCTTACTGCATAATCGGCGGTTTTGGCAAAAACAGCGATAACAAAGCTACAACTGCACCCACGGAAGCAGAAACAACTGTCCAGAGTACAACCGAAAAGGCAACTACTGTTCCGCCTACAACGGTTGCTCCGACAACTGTCGCTGTTGATAAAACTGTTACTCCTGTTGTTGGTTACGGCTATAGCTATGCTAAAAAGCTTCTTGAGCAGGAAGGCTTTACAGTTGAAATCGGTGAGTATGAATACAGCGAGGACTGGCCCGAGGGATATGTTATTGCTCAGTCACCGTCGGGAGATACTTCAGCTAAGAGCGGTACTGTTGTAACACTTGATATTTCACTTGGTTTAATCGAGCCTGAAACTACTGTTACTCCGACAGAAGCGCCTGTTCAGGCAACAAAGGCACAGCAAAGCCAATCAAGCGGTACTGACAGCAGCTATATATTCGCAAACAGCTCATCTGCATATTTAAGCAAATCTGACGTTTCAGAACTCAGCGACAATAATCTTAATCTTGCATTGAATGAAATTTATGCAAGGAGAGGCAGAATTTTCAAAGATTCTGCGCTTTCAAGCTACTTTGGCTCAAAATCATGGTATACACCAAAGTACACTTCTGAGGAGTTTTCTAAAAACGTAACCTTCAATAATTATGAGCAGGCTAATCTTCAGCTTATGATTGATGAACAGAAAAGCAGAGGTTTGAGATAAATTATATTGATTATGAAGCAAATTCACACACGGGAGTAAGTAATTTATGAAAGAGAAAATTCTGAATATACTGAAAAGTAATTTGTTTTTTGCTGTTGTAGTAAATGTTATTATTATGTTATTCTGCATCGAAGTAACAACATTTTCTTATGACAGCAGCAAAGACTTTTACCATTCACTGTATATTTGTAATCAGCATTTTTATTACAGCAGTTCAATAAATTACATACTTTCTACTTTAATCGGCTCAATTCAGTATGTTTTTGACGGATTTAACTGCTTTGTGCTTGCACAAATTCTTCTGTCTTTCAGTGCATTTGTTTCAATTACTTTTGTTTTTGCCGATAAGTACAGCAAAAGGAAATCAGCTATCATTACTTTTTTGATTAATATTCTTTTTGCCTTAAATCACTATGCCGACATTCACAGCAGTAAAACAGCGGCTTTGCTGATTACGGCAGGATTTTTGCTTTTACTAAATTCTATTAATAACAAGCGCTACAATCTTCCCTGTTGGGTTGGTGCGGCAGAAGTTGCGTTTGGTTCATTCTTTGATTATAAATATTTCTTCATAGGACTTGCATTTGCCTTTGCGTTTTTTATAGGAGATATGATTTCTAAGAGAAAATATAAAATTGCATTTCGCAAGTTTTTCTGGTATTTCAGACCTTTTTTAATTGTTTTTGCACTTGTTACACTACTTGTTTCAGGGCTGAATCAATACTCCTATTCAGTTAATCACGCTACAGAAGAAGCTGCAAGCTACTATGAATATGAGCAGGTTACAGACTCGATATCCACCCTGCCCTATCCCAATTATTCAGATCACAAAGCAGAACTCAAAAGCGTTGGAATTACAACAGAAAACGAATATGAGCTTTTGAAGAGCGGATATTTTGACGAGGACAATTCGCTAAGCACAGCAACTCTAAAGCTTATTTCGGACATTCAGCATAAAGAAAACAGCAAGACAGTATTTTTTGTAACAGGCAATATTTTTACTGATATTTCTTATCACCTTGCTTCTTTCGACTGTTACGCAATAATTTATATTGTATTTTTTGCTATATCTGTCATTTTTATTGTTTTCCACAAACGACGCTTTGCATTTTTCCCATTTCTTTTTGTTGCAACAGGTCTTGTTGCAAGCGTATTACTGCGTTATTTCTTCTCGGGTGAAACTTACCTGATTTACGGAATATGGCTGATGATGTATGTGTTCTTAATGTACTCGTTTAATTTCGAACAAGCAAGGCCTCATAAAAATCCTCCTGTTCTTAGAATGAAAAACAGCTATATCTTTATTTCGGGAATAAGTGTTATTTGCCTTTTCCTTTGTTACAGCATAGTATTTCAAAGCACGGCAAACCCTATTAAAGAAAGTGAAAGTCCTCAAAGTCTGTTTGCAGAGATTGACAGACACCCAGACAGATATTATGTTCTTGACCCTAATACGGGCAACGAATATATGAAATATACCGAAAACTATATTCATCCGCTCTGGGGATTCCGCCAAGGATTTCTTGACAATGTTGATGGTTTCGGATATTTTCATAACACCGAGGAGCTGCGCAAACGCAATATGTCCGAGAATATTTATGAGGCTGTTCTGACATACAATAAAGTTTATGTTATTGACAAGAATATTACCTTTAGGAAAGAACGTTACTTCACTTTGAAATACGCAGAAGAAGGCAAAGCTGTAAGCTATAATCAGATATCTGAAATTGACGGTTATAAGCTTTATACTGTTACTCAAAAATAGTCGAGCGCCTTGGAAGTATATACCAACTACCACTACGAAAAAAGCTAAGGAAAATAAATATAAAAATGCCGCTGAGAATGAAGCTTATCATTTCAGCGGCTTAATTATTTTATCCTTGTGTTTCAGATTGTACTGATTCTTTTATTATTTCAGTTTCATCTTCTATAATCATCGGCGATGATTCGACTTGTACATCATCTTCCGGAATGTCAACTTTTGTAGTATTTACATAAACAGTGCACGTTGATACGTTTCCGTTATAGGTTGTTAGCTTTATTACTACAACGCCTGTTCCCTTTGCGGTTATTTTTGCTTTGTTTGCATCAAGCTTAGTAACGGTTGCAACACTTGAATCTGAGCTTTCCCATTTAAGGTTAGCTGAATTTGCATATGATCCGCTGTTTGTTGACTCGGAAATAACAAATTCATCGCCGGTATTGAGTGTAAGCTCAGTTGTGCTCAGCTTAACGTTTGTCGGCGCAGGCTTTACAGTCACCTTGCATTGTGCGGTTTTTCCGTTGTAAAGTGTAATCTTAACATACGCCGTACCGACGCCCTTTGCAACAATCTGAGCCTTATTACCGCTTCCCTTTATCACTGTTGCAACAGATGTGTCTGTACTGCTCCACTTAAGATTTTCTGCATTGGCATAAGATCCGCTGTTGGTGCTTTCCGAAACTGTATATGTTTCACCGACTCCGAGTGTTACACTTGCAGGATTTGTCTTTACGCTTGACGGAGCGTTTTTAACTGTTACCTTGCAGGTCGCAGTTTTTCCGTTATAGGTTTTAATTGTGATTGTTGCCGTTCCGTTTGATTTAGCGGTTATTTTTGCTTTGTTGGCGCTTGTTTTTTCAATTGTAGCTACGTTTGAATTACTGCTTGACCACGTAAAGTTTCTCGCATAAGAGCCACTGTTTGAGTTCTGAGAAATTATAAATGTTTCACCTTTACCAAGCGTCAAGTTTGATGTACTAAGAGTAACACTTGTAGGAGCTGATTTTACGGTTACCTTGCAGGTAGCAGTTTTACCGTTATAGGTTTTTACGGTAATGTCGGCAGTACCTGTTCCTTTGGCTACGATTTTTGCCTTATTTCCGCTTGTTTTTGCAACTGTAGCAACCTTTGTATTTGAACTGCTCCAATTAAACTTCCATGCATATGAGCCGGAATTTGTGCTTTCGGAAATTATAAACTCCTCGCCAACACCTAAAGTAAGGTTAGTTGTGCTGACCTTAATGCTTGACGGTGCGGCTTTTACAGTTACCTTGCAGTTTGCAGTAATACCGTTTTGTGATTTTAAGGAAATTGTTGCTGTACCGGATTTTTTAGCAGTAACCTTACCGTCATTGTTTACAGTAGCTACAGCTGTATTAGAACTGCTCCACTTACAAGCACCGTATGCAACAGACGGTGTAACAGTATTGAGCAACCCATAGCTTTCACCCACGCCAAGTGTTAGTTCTGAGCGGTTAAGCTTTACTGATGAAGCATTACCACCGTCAACAAACTGTAAATCATATGCATCTGCGTATTCCTCTGCAATAGAGCCTCTTATTCCTTTAATCTTAAAATTATTCACCTTAACGACATCTGAGCCATCGTTGTTCATCTTATATCCAAAGGCTAAACCTCCGATAAATTCAACAGATTTTGGTATTGTAATGCTGGGCATTTTTGGGCAACCAAAGGCAGCGTAATATCCTATGTACTTAACACCGTTTGGAATCGTAAATGCTGTCAAATCCGAACAAAATGCCGCCATTTCACAAGCAATTCCGATAGTATCACTTTTAAGAGAAATTCCTTTGGCGTAATTTCTTGCTTTGATTGCATATTTTCCTACATACAAAACTCCGTTGCTCCAGTTATTGCTGTTGTTGTAATACGATGTATCTGCAAAAGCATCTCCGCCTATCATAAAGATATTGTCAGACACATTTATGGTGTGCAGTTTTCTGCATGATTTAAAAGCTTCGTAGCCGATACACTCAACGCTTTCGGGAATATCGATAACATTAATATGGATATCACCTTCAAATGCATTTGCCGCAATTCCTATTACAGTATGGCCGTTAATCTTTTCGGGAATTTCTACATTAGTCTTGTACCAGTTTGTGCCTGTAATCCAGGCATAGCCATCATCGTCTACCATATATGTAAAAAATCCCTCTTCTTCAGATGATGCCGCATTTACTGTAAAAGGTACGCAGGCAAATACCGAAAAAATCATTATTACTGCAAGAAATACAGAAGACAGTTTTAATAATTTACATTTTTTATTTTTCATAAAATTTTCTCCTTTCAAATTCATAAATTTAATCCCACTTCAAATCAGGTAAAGATTGAAAAGGTTTTTCTTCAGCAGACGGTTCTGGCTGATAGTTTACACGTTCGTAATATTCTATCTGTTCATTAACTTCTCTGTAAGCATCGCTTACTTGATCATTGTATTTCTGTGTTGACTCATTATCAAACGGCGTAATAGGAACTAAATTTTCTGCTACAGGGTCATAAGAATTACTGTCATTTGAATAGCTTTCATCAGAATAATAAGAATCGTAATTATCTGCTGTTTCACTATCATCAACAATATCTTCCGACGGCTCGTTCTCGGCAACAGTGTCTTGTGGTTTGCTTTCTTCCCTTTCTTCGGCCTTTTGTGGCTCTGTCGGTTTTGTCGGCGGCTCGGTAACGGGAGCTGTTGTCGTCGGCTCGGCAAAATCAAAAGATACTTTTTTAATATTATCAATTGCTGATTCACTATTATCGGAATGAATTTCCAATGCAGATGTAATCGGGTTAGTCATAAATGACATTGCAGTTAACAGACAGACTGCAAATGACAGAATAACTATTCTTACTGTTGGCTTTTTATAGCCGAGAACGCTTTTTATTCTCTGCTTTAAACCGCTTTCGCCAAATGAAAACGGACAGGCTGAAAGAATATTACGTTCAATGCTACAGGAAAGCAGTGCAGTAGAATATCCCTTTTTATCTTGAATATCGTAATTTTTAATTACCCTTTCATCACAGGCAAGCTCGATATCATTTGTAAATAGCTTAAAGGCTATCCAGCACAATGGATTAAAAAAGTGAACACTCAGAATCAGATATCCGAGCGGTTTCCATAAATAATCGTGATGCTTGATATGCGCCTGCTCGTGCGCAATTACATATGACTTTTCTGTTTCGCTCAATTTTGACGGAAGATAAATTCGAGGTCTGATAATTCCGAAAACAAAAGGACTTGAAATTCGGTCACAAATCAGTATATTTCCCTTAATTACAATACTTTCTCTTACCTTTAAATGCAAATGCAGATAACTGAAAAGCATATAAATAAGCATAGCTCCAACGCCGACAATCCATATATAAGATAAAATTGTGATTATTTTTATTTCATTGTTAGAAGAAACAGCGTTTTGCATTGTCTGAAAACTGTCGGAATTAACAAGCGAAGATACATATGAAGTCGATGATTGAGTTGTTGAATTCATTGCTTGTGCATTTGGAATAAGGCTCAATGGTGATTCAAATGATAACGGAATTACAAGCCTTAATGCAACAAGCAGCCACAAAACACACCTAATCCATTTCGGTGAGCTCTTTAAAATAAGCCGCAGTAAAATAACAGCAAGTATAAGCATTGACGCTGCAACGCTCATATTAAATACCTTGGTAAAAATAATCTCCATTGTTATTCCCCTTCGTAGGAATCAATAAGCTTTTTTATCTCTGATACTTCTTCTTTCGATAACTTTTTCTTTGAAGTAAAGGCTGTCAGAAATGCAGGCAAAGAGCCGTTAAATGCTTCGTCAACAAAATTTTTGCTTTGCATAGAATAAAAATCATCACGTGATATTTTTGCGGAAACTACACCGTCGACATACTGAAAAAGTCCCCTGTCAGAAAGTCTTTTTAAAACAGTATAGGTAGTGGTGCGTTTCCAGTTCAATTCTTTTTCGCAGATTTTAATAAGTTCTGATGTAGTAAGCGGTTCATTTTCCCAGACTAAATCTGCAAAATGTGACTCTACCGTACCGAGTTTTGTATTTTTCATTTTTAATCACCTGATTTCTTATATTTTACAATTATAGACTACCATTTGTAGACTATTTTGTCAAGCGTTTTTTGCATAATTTTCACCTTTTAAATCAATTTTTTATAATATATAAACAAAAGAGGACTGACAAAATCTGAATTGTCAATCCTCTAAATTTATTTTTTGATTGTGTAGAGAATTTTTTGCATATCCTCGGGTAATTTGCAACTTACGGAAATTTCTTTCCTGTTCACAGGATGAACAAAAGTCATTTCTCCGCAATGAAGCGTCTGGCGTGAAATAAGCTCTAAACTTCCACCGTACAAATCATCGCCGAGCAAAGGATGTCCGATTGACGACATATGGCAGCGAATCTGATGAGTTTTTCCTGTTTCAAGCCAAAGTTTAAGAAAGGATATATTATCATCAGAACATATCACTTCATAATGCGTTATTGCAACAGTTCCGCTGTCAAGCACGTTACGGACAATCTTGGAGTCTTCCTTTAAGCCGATTGGTGCACTTATTGTTCCGCCGCACTCTAACTTGCCGTGACAAAGAGCAAAATAATTTTTGCTGACTTTATTTTTAAGAGCATTTGCGCAAAATTTATTTTTAGCAATAAGCACAAGCCCCGAAGTATCTTTATCAAGTCGGTTAACGGCTCTGAAGACATAATTTTCTCCCCTGCTTTTCATATAGTAAGTGACTATATTTGCAAGGGTGTTAGTCTGGTGTTGTTTTACAGGGTGAACGGGCATTGAATAAGGCTTGTTTACAACTAAAATATGCTCGTCCTCAAAAACAATATCAAGATTTCCTTCTACCGGAACAATTTCCGATTCTTCATCGGGCAGATTTATCTCTACCTTGTTCCCTGCCTGCGTAAGATCAACAGTTCGTAAAATTTTTCCGTTCATCAAAATACCGTCTTTTTTTCGTTTGAGTTGTGTTATCATTCTTGCAGACAAGTTACAGTATTTCCTTAAAAAAGCAATCGCCTTTTTACCGTCGTATTCTTCGGGAACTATAAATTCGAGTTTTTCAGACATACAAATATCTCCAAATAGTAAATGCAATTACAAGCTGAAGGATTAATATCATCGGTATTCCAAGCATAAACTTTAAGTGCCTTGTCTTATGCCTGATTAACAGCATTGTTATATACATACCGACACTTCCGCCTGATACTGATAAAATCAAGAGAGTGCTTTCCTTAACACGCCAGCGTCTTTTTACTGCACAATGCTTATCGTAAATCGTAATGATTACGGATATTAGATTTATCAATATAAGATATATTGCAAGAATAAATAAAAAAGTGTTCATAAAAACTCCGGAGGATGATATTTTGAAAATAAAAAAACTGATACCGCTGATACTTTCTGTCGCTATATTAATAGGTGTAACAGCCGTAAGCTCAGGTAAAAAAGTGAGCTCTCCCTCTGTTTCGAAAACAGTAAGCACTACTGACGAAACAGAATGCGCATCCAAAGATGAGATAAAAGAAACTGACTTTGATGAAATGAGAGGTATATGGATTTCATACATAGAGCTTAGTATGGAAAATGAAAACGATAAGAGCGAACAAGCATTCAGAAATAAATTTGAGAAGATTGCCGAAAACTGCAAGGGTTACGGTCTTAATACGCTGATTGTTCAGGTGCGCCCTTACGGAGACGCTTTGTATAAATCTGAATATTACCCCTGGTCGCATATTCTTACAGGAACGCAGGGTAAAAATCCGGGATATGACCCGCTTAAAATTATGTGCGAAATAAGCAGAAAATACAATCTGCAAATTCATGCATGGATAAATCCCTATAGAGTAACTCTCAATGAAACTCCAAATAAGCTTTCAAACGATAACCCGTATGTCAAAAATAAAAATCTAGGTCTGACCACAGAAAGCGGAATAATTCTTGACCCGTCCAACGAAGAAGCAAGAAAACTGATAATAAACGGTGTTATTGAAATAGTAAAAAACTACGACATTGACGGTATTCAGTTTGACGACTATTTTTATCCCGAAGATATCGGCGACTGCGACAGCAAAAGCTATGAAAGCTATGTGTCTGAAATCGGCGAAAAAAACAGTATGAATATTGACAACTGGAGGCTTGCAAACGTAAATATGCTTATTTGCGAAACCTACAGAGCAATTCACTCTGAAAGTAACAATGTTGTATTTGGTATTTCTCCGCAAGGAAATATTGATAATAACAAAAAGCTTTACGCCGACGTAAAATCGTGGTGTAATTGCAGAGGATTTGTTGATTACATATGTCCGCAGATTTATTTCAGCACTGAAAATCCTGCCCTGACATTCGAAGACGCTCTTGAAAGCTGGAGCACGCTTAACTATGATGATAACGTCAAACTTTATGTCGGACTTGCAGGCTACAAGGCAGGAACAGACGATGACGAAGGCACGTGGGCAGAATCAAGCAGTATTCTTGCTGATGAATACAAAATTTTAAAAAACAACGAAAAACCAGAGGGATTTATGATTTACAGCTACAACAGCCTAATTTCTGACGAAAGCCGTGAAGAAATGCAGAATTTAAGAAATCTATTACACTAATTCACCCACACAATAGTCCTTTTCAGCGGAAACAAGCTTTACATCGGCAATCATTCCGCAAAGTGAATTATCATTTGAAATTACGTGAACGGGAGTGTAATTCTTTGTGTAGCCTTCAAGGTAACCGTGGCGCATACGCTCAAAAAGTACGCTTTCAACTCTGCCTACCTGTGAAGTCAGAAACTCAAAGCGAGATTTTTCAACAAGCTCTCCCATAAGAGATGCACGTCTGTCCTTTTCGGCAGGACTAACCTGATTCGGAGCATCAGCCGCCTTTGTTCCTTTTCGCTGAGAATATGGAAAAACGTGAACCTTTGCAAAGCCAATACTTTTTACGAACTCCATTGAAGAAGCAAAATCTTCCTCACTTTCACCTGCAAAGCCTACCATTACGTCGGTTGTCATTGAAGAATTATCAAATGCTTTACGAAGGTTGCTGACAATTTGTGCATATTCAGCACTGTCATAGTGACGGTTCATATCTTTCAGTGTTTTATCACAGCCGCTTTGCAGTGACAAATGGAACTGAGGGCAAAACTTTTTCTGAGCTGCAAGACGTGAAATAAGCTTATCATCCATCTGCTCGGGTTCAATTGAACCGAGTCTTACTCTTTCAATTCCGTCTACTGCACAGGCAGTTTCTACTGCGTCAGCAAGGTCAAAATCTTCACCCAGTCCGTAAGCGGAAAGGTTTATTCCGACAAGAACTACCTCTTTGTAACCGTTAAGAGCAATATTTTCAATCTCGGTTTTCAGGTCTGCAAGCGGTTTTGAACGCACTCTGCCTCTTGCATACGGAATAATGCAATAGGAACAGAAACGATTGCAACCGTCTTCAATCTTAATAAACGCCCTTGTGTGCTCGCCGAGCGAAGAAACCGAAAGATTTTCAAAGATTTCGTTCTTTGCAGGGTGCTGTGAAATATTAACAAATCCGTGTTTTTCGGATAAATACTTTTCAAGTGCAGGAATAAGTTCTGCTCGTTTTGCATTTCCAAGCACTATATCGCAATCTTTGAAATTCTTGCTGTCATCGGGAAATGCCTGCGGCATACAGCCTGTAAGCACTATTATACCGTCGGGATTTGCCCGACGAACTCTGCTGATTATCTTGCGGTTTTTAGCATCACTTACCGAAGTTACAGTACAGCTGTTTATTATGGTGATGTCTGCCTTTTCTTTATCCTGTGACAATGTGTAGCCGTGCTTTAGCATTGTTTCACGCATTGCCTGTGATTCGTACTGATTGACTTTACAGCCGAGTGTAACTATATTAAAATTCATTAATGTTTCATCCTTTTTTATACAAATAGTTGAAATTGCAAAAAATCATAAATTATCATTGATTATCATAAAAATTAATGATAATATATATCAAGAAGAAAATATTTTGAGGTGATTTCTATGTTCTCTATGCCCATATGCGCAAAAAACAAAAACGGATTAATTGAAATCTTTGAAACCCTTGCTCACTTTCCAAACCAGCTTATGATGATAAAAAGCGGAGAATACACCGTAGATGCTCACTCTCTTATCGGAGTTTTTTCTATTGATGTTTCACAGCCTATGGAATTGCTCCTTGAAAATGAACCTGATGACAGCTTTAAAGAGGCTGTTTCAAAATTCATTCCTGCGCATGCATAATTTACATAGTTTTATTTAAAGCCCTATGACTTTCGTCATAGGGCTATTTTTATCAGGAATTTTTATCTACAACATGGAATGTCTTTAAATTTCCCGTTTTTTCACTTCTCTTGTCAAGCTCTTTCAAGACGTCGTCAAGCGGTATACCCTGAGAAACCATCATTACCATAAGATGATAGATTAAATCGGCAATTTCATAAACAGTTTCGCCGTTATCGCCGTTTTTTGCAGCAATTATTGTTTCACTGCATTCCTCGCCGACTTTCTTGAGGATTTTATCAATGCCTTTATCTAAAAGATAGCAGGTGTATGAGCCCTCTTTGGGATTATCACGTCTGTTTTCTACTGTTGCATACAATGCTGAAAGAATTTCCTTATCGTTCATAAATAATACCTCTTATTTTAATTTTTTGAAAAAGCACGAATGACTGCCTGTGTGACAAGCTGCTCCTGTTTGTTCTACTGTTATGAGCAGAGTATCATCGTCGCAGTCTGCAAAAATATCAACAACCTTTTGCAGATGTCCGGAAGTTGCACCCTTGTTCCAAAGTTCCTGTCTGCTTCTTGACCAGAACCATGTGTAGCCTGTTTCAAAGGTTTTCTGCATACTTTCTCTGTTCATATATGCAAGCATCAGAACTTCTCCTGTTGACTTTTCCTGAATAACGGCAGGAATAAGCTCTGACTTTACAAAATACTTATCAAAATCCATAATTCACCCTGTATATCAGATTAATACTATTATGTGTAATAATTTATATTATATCTTTCTTGTCATTTCAAGCGCAAGCTTTAAGTCGAGATTTCCCGAATAAATAGCCTTGCCGCAGATTGCGCCGTAAACATCAAGCTCTGCAAGATTAATAATATCCTTTAAAACAGCAACACCGCCGCTTGCTATGATGTTACAGTCTACCTGATGAACTAAATCATCAAGCTGTTTAAGGTTAGGTCCTGCAAGAGTACCGTCCTGATCAATATCGGTAAATACAATTGTCTTAACGCCGACATCTTCCATACGCTTTGCAAGTTCAATGTAATTTATATCGGAACTGTCAATCCAGCCCTCTGCCCTTACCATTCCATCCTTGGCGTCAATTCCGACTACGATTTTATCTCCGTAATTCTTTACTGCATCTACTACGAATTGTGGGTCCTTAACGGCAGCCGAGCCGAGAATCACTCTGTTTATACCTCTTGAAAGGTAATATTCAACAGCTTTCATATCTCTTATACCGCCGCCGACTTCAACGGAAAGTCCCGAAGATTTTGCAACGTCGGCGATTAAATCGGCATTTACAAGCTTTGCGTCCTTTGCACCGTCAAGGTCTACCATATGCATCCATGTTGCGCCTGCATCTGCAAAACGCTGTGCGGCGATATATGGGGACTCGGCAACCTTCTGCACTGTTGAATAATCGCCTTTGAACAGACGGACACAGTTGCCGTCTTTAATATCTATAGCAGGTAAAATAATCATTTATAACACTCCTTTAGTAGAAAGAGGTTTGTTTGAAGTGTTCTGCTTTACTGCAAGTCTTAATGAATGAGCAAGTGCCTTATACAGCGCTTCGGTAATGTGGTGGGAGTTATCTCCGTATAAAGATTTAAGATGGAGAGTAATTCCTGCGTTGAAAGCAAAGGCACGCATAAATTCAACAGTCATTGCACAATCGTAATCACCGCATCTGCTCTGAGGAAAATCAGCGTCAAACACAAGAAACGGTCTTCCGCTTATGTCAACAGAAGAAAATGCAAGAGCCTCGTCCATAGGAATATAAAAACTGCCGAATCTGTCGATTGAACTTTTGTCACCGAGAGCATTTGCAAAAGCCTTGCCGAGTACGATTCCGGTATCCTCGACAGTGTGATGCTCGTCCACATTGAGATCTCCTGTTACGGAAAGTTCAAGTCCGAAACCACCGTGAGTTGCAAATGAATTTAACATATGGTCAAAGAAGCCAACACCGGTATCAATAGAAATATTACCGCCGTCAAGATTTAAAATAAGCTTTATCTGAGTTTCTTTTGTGTTTCTTTCCTCAATAGCACAGCGCATCGGCTCACCCCATAAAATACTTTTCAATACAGCAGAGAGTTTCATCAACCTCTTGTTCGGTTCCTGCCGAAATTCTTATGTAATCTCCCATATATCTTATGACAATGGAGTTACTCTTTAAATACTCCCAGATAGCCTTGCCCTCGGGAGTTTTTACGAATACAAAGTTTGCACAGCTGTTATAAACCGTCAAAGATTTGTATTTTTCGGCAATCTCTACCAAACCATTATACAACTTTTCTCTGTTGCTGACAATCGCTTTTTGTCGATTTAATAAATATTCTTTATTTTTGTATATTACAGTGCCGATTGCCTGAGAAATACTGTTTACATTATACGGAGATTTTACTGCTTTAAGAGCTTTTGAAATAGTCTTATTTGCTACTGCAAAGCCAAGGCGGAGTGCTGCAGAGCCTACAGACTTTGAGGCAGTCCTGAAAACAATCAGGTTTGAATATTTTTCCGTTTCAGCAATAAGGCTCTGATTCCAGAAGTCCATATATGCCTCGTCAAGAATAACGAGCGCATTTACGGAAGTAACAAGTCTGCGAGCCTGCTCTGCTGTTATTCCCTGTCCCGTAGGGTTGCAGGGATTTGAAAAGATAACAAGCTTTATATTGTCGCCGTTAATTTTTTCAATTAAGGCATCGACGTCAAAATTAAGACTTTCGTCCTTGATAAAGGAATCACATTCCACCTCGCAGATTGAGGAGTAAAAATTATACATTGAAAAGTCGGGTGCGACAACAAGCATTTTTTCGCCCTTTTCAAGAAAAGCAGATTCCGTAAGGAAGATAAGCTCGTCTGAGCCGTTGCCTGCCGTTACACAATCGGGATTAATTCCGTAATATTCCGAAAAGGAATTAACAACCTCTGTTGCAAGCGGATCAGGATAACGGTTGAAGTCTATTTTTTCAATCGCCTCTCTTACCTGTTTCATAATCTCCTCAGGGTAGCTTACGGGACATTCGTTAGCATCAAGACGGATTTTATATGTACCGCTTATCGGTTCGTAAGGCTCAAGCTCACGTATTTTCTTATTAAGTTCATAGCTCATAAAAACACGTTCCATTCATTCGGGAATAAAAGATTATTTAATATCAAAGCGGACTTTAATTGAATTTGCGTGTGCAGTAAGACCCTCGGTGTCAGCAAAACGTATTACATCTTCTGCATCATTCTTTAAAGCGTCCTCTGTATAATAGATAAAGCTCGACTTCTTGACAAAGCTGTCAACAGAAAGCGGAGAGAAGAAACGAGCAGTACCGCTTGTTGGGAGAACATGATTGGGACCTGCAAAATAATCTCCGAGCGGTTCTGGACTGTAGTTACCTAGGAATACGGAGCCTGCATTATCAAGCTTGCCTATATACTCCATAGGGTTGTTACAGCAAACTTCAAGGTGCTCGGGAGCAAGCTCGTTTGCAAACTCAATTGCCTGTGACATATCACTGCAAACTATGATAGCTCCGAAGTTATCGAGTGACGATTCGATAATATCCTTCCTTGAAAGATTCTCCATCTGTAAAGCAAGTTCTTGCTTCGTTTTTTCGGCAATTTCTGCAGAATCGGTAAGCAGAATTGAAGAAGCTAATTTATCGTGTTCAGCCTGACTCATAAGGTCTGCGGCAAGAAACTTCGGATTTGCGCTGCTGTCGGCAATAATAAGAATCTCGCTCGGACCTGCAATCATATCGATATCTACTGTACCGTAGAGAAGCTTTTTAGCAGTTGCCACGAAGATATTGCCGGGGCCTACAATTTTATCAACCTTAGGTACACTCTCTGTTCCGTATGCAAGAGCCGCAACAGCCTGTGCACCGCCCATAAGAAAGATTCTGTCAACGCCTGCAATTTTTGCGGCGGCAATAATATTCGGGTTAGGCGTGCCGTCCTTCTGCGGAGGAGTGCACATTATAATCTCCTCAACACCTGCAATCTTTGCAGGAATAGCGTTCATAAGAACTGACGAAGGATAAGCGGCAGTACCGCCGGGAACGTAAATTCCGACACGCTTTAAGCCTCTTATTCTCTGCCCCATTATTACTCCGTTATTTTTTGTTGTAAGCCAGCTCTGTTGAAGCTGTCTTTTATGGAAATCGGTAATATTTTCAGCCGCTTTTTTAACGGTGGAAATATAATCCTTGTCGCACTTTTCAATTAAAGCGTCAATTTCATCGGATGAAATTTCAGTTTTTTCGGGAGCTTTTCCGTCAAACTTAATTGTATATTCCCTTACAGCCTTATCACCGTTTTCACGTACGTTTTCGATAATCTCGGATACTGTAGGAATTACGTTTTTATCGGAATTCTGCGCTCTTTTTTTGAGCGTTTCTATAAATTCATATTCTCTTTTTCCGTCTGCTGTTACTGTTGTTATCATTGCGTTACAGCCTCCAATTTCTTCTGAAGTTGCTCTATCTCATTTTTCCTCAATTTAAGACTTGCGGTATTAGCAATTAGTCTTGCTGAAATATCGGTTACCCACTCGATTACTTCAAGGCCGTTTGCTTTAAGAGTAGAGCCTGTTTCAACTATATCCACAATTCCGTCGGCAAGTCCGACCAATGGAGCAAGCTCAACAGAGCCTTCAATTTTGATTATTCTTACGTCCATATTTTTGTCATCAAAAAACGAACGTGTTACTTTAGGATACTTTGTAGCGATTGTTTTCGTGTTATAACCGCTGTAAAAATCAAAGTCTTTTTTTGTTGCAAGGGCAAATCTGCATTTGCCGAAGCCTAAATCAAGCAATTCATAAAAAGAAGTTCCGTTTTCAAGGATTGTGTCTTTTCCGACAACGCCCAAGTCACAAACACCGTGTTCAACATATGTAATGACGTCAGCCGCCTTTGCAAGCACAACCTCAAATTCGTTGTCACCAACGGGTAAAATAAGACGTCTGCCCTTGTTTTTAACTTCGTCGCAGTTATATCCGATTTTTTCAAATAGTTCTATTGTAGTTTTTTCAAGTCTGCCCTTTGTAAGAGCAATTCTGATTGGTTTCATATGTGAAAGTCCTTTCAAGCTGTTTTATCCGATAACCTTAACTTCGGCAATTCCTCTGCTTTTTGCAAACGCTTGCGTTTCTTCAAGTGTCGGCAGAACACAGAACTGTGCCTTTTTGCCCTCTGCGTTAAGCTTTGCAACAAGATTAATTCCCTCAATCTCGTGACCGTCATTTGCAAAAACAAGCACGTCGGGGTTATCAGAATAGCTTACCTCGTCATCGGTAAGGCGTTTAATTGTAATTGCATCGGTATCAACTGCAAAGCCTGCCGCACCCATAGGAGCGTCAAATTCAGAAAGGAGTTCATCGTATCTGCCGCCTGAAATTACTGCATCACCGATTCCGTTAATGTAGCCTGTAAAGACAATGCCTGTATAATAGTCATTTCTCTGAACAAATCCGAGGTCAATTATAAGCTTACTGCCGAGATTGAGCGGACTTAAGTTGTTGTAGATTTTATGCAGATATTCAAGTGCAGATTCAGCATTAGTACCCTTGCAGATTTCATAAGCCTTTTCAAAGACTTCCTCACCGCCGAAAAGCGAAGGCAGACTGCGGATTGCATTTACTGCCTTGCAAGGCTCAAGCTTGTCAAGAAGATTGTTAAGAGCAGAATAATTTTTGCCTTCAATTGAAACTCTGATTTTTTCCTTATAGTCCTCGTCAATGTCAAGTTCATTTGAAAGAGCGTCAAATACGCCTGCGTGACCAAGCTCAATTCTGAAATCATCGGCAACAGAAGAAATACAGCTTACGGCAGTCGTGAGGACTTCAAGGTCGGCTCTTATTCCTTTTACTCCGATAAGCTCAATTCCCATCTGCATAAATTCGTTTCTTCTGCCTGTAAGTGTGGGATTGTTGCGATAAACAGCCTGTTTATAATAAAGACGAACCGGAAGAATACTGTTTTTAAGACGTGAAGAAACCATTCTTGCAATCGGCAAGGTTGAGTCGGGTCGCACAACAAGAAGTCTGCCCTTATTATCGGTTGTTTTGAACATTGACTCCTGTGTAATTCCGCTGCACGGAAGTGAAAAAACGTCATAAAATTCTATTCCGGGTGTAATTACTCTTTTAAATCCCCTCATTACAAAGACGTTTTCAATTTTTCCGCAGATATCGTCCATAGCCGAACATTCTGCAAAAAGAAAATCCTTTGTACCCTCGGGAGTAATTTTTAAATATTTTTTCATAATAACCTCTCTGTTATTTTTGTTTTTGAAAAGAAAACAAAAATCATTCAAAAAACGCTTTACTATGCTAATGTGCTAATATACTACCACATTAAATCAGCTTTGTCAATTACTTTTCTTCTTTATTATCTTTATTTTCATTATTATCGGAATTTTCGGAGTCTGAATCTTCCTTTTTATCAGAGTCAGATTTATTTAATCCGATGAGCTTTTTAATCTTTTCTCTTTGCTGATTTTCCTTTTCTTCTCTTATGCGCTTTTGTTCTTCAGCGATTTTCTGGTAATTCAGCACCTCAAAATCAAGTGCCTCCTGCGCAATCTTGCCCTTATCGTTAATAGAATTTTTAGCTTTTTTACCGACAAGAGAATAGATGACTGCAAATATTGGAGTACCGAGAATAAAGCCGGGTAAGCCGAACAATGCACCGCCTACAACTACGCTGAATAGTACCCAGAAGCTTGAAAGTCCAACCTGATTGCCGATAATCTTCGGCTTGAAAAGGTTACCGTCAAGCTGCTGAATTACGACTACAATTAATATGAACTTTATCATATCCCAGGGATTTATTATGAAAAGTAAAAACGCACTTGGAATTGCACCGATAAACGGACCAAAAAACGGAATGATGTTAGTGACTCCTATGAGTACAGCAATTAACGGAGCATAAGGCACATTTAAAATAACCATTGCAACGAAGGTCAGCAAGCCGACAAAGCCTGCGTCGATTATATCACCTACAAGAAAACGACCGCATTTTGTATCGGTTATGTCTACGATTTCATAAATCTTCGGTAAATATTTTATCGGGATAAAAGCAACAGCAAGGCGCTTTACTATGCGGCAGAGCTGTTCTTTTGCAGCAAGGAAATATACTGAGATTACAATACCCATAACAAAGTTATACACACCCGAAGCAGTACCTAATACCATACCGAAAATTGCTTCGCCTGTTTTTCCTGCAAACTGAGTGATATTTTGCATTGAGAAGAATTTTGAAATTTCTGTCAAAAGATTATTGAGAATATTATCCTTTTCAATTCCTGCATTAAATACGGAATTAATCCAGTCAATAAACTCGTTTACATGCTGCATAACTGCTTCATAGTAAGTTGGCATAGTTTCCACAAGACTTGCAATATTTTCGATAATCTGAGGAACAACTATCCATATTATTGCAATAAATATTGCTGCAACTAAAGTATAGGTGCAGACTAATGCAAGAGGTTTTTTTATTTTAGCAAAGGCTTTGTGTTTTGTTCCCATTTTTCCGAAAGCCTTAGTGTAAAAGAACTTGTATGGAAAATTGAGCAAATATGCAAATAAGAATCCGACTACAAACGGTGTAAGAATTTCTGCGATCTTACATATAACATCCCATACAACGTCAACATTGTCTTTTACAAACAGCAAAAGCACTGCAAATGCAATTGCTATAAGTACGTTTCTGATTGAAGCAAATCTTTTCAAATGTATCACTCCTTAAAATAACGACATCTGCGAACTGTCGGGCAAGTCTTTAAGTACACCGACATCTTTAAGCGTTTCTATAACCGCTTTTGTTACCTTGGTTTTCACCTGCATATCTTCAATAGACAGGTACTCATATTGTTTACCTGCCTCAGCAAGTGAAATTGCAGCCGCTTCACCGACTCCGGGGAGAGATGAAAACGGGAGTCTGATTTTTCCGTCCTCTACCATAAACATTTTGGCTTCGGACTTATAGACGTCAACGGGAAGAACATCTATTCCCCTTGCCATCATCTCATTTACAATCAGCAAAGTCTGATACTCTGCATCATCTTTTGCAGTTGCTTCGTGAACGCTTTGTTTTTGCTTAATCTGATTCATCTTATCTCTTACTGCTTTGTGACCTTTCATAACAACAGCGCCGTCAAGGTTTTCACTTCGAACAGTAAAGTAAGCCGCATAATATTCAGCAGGCTTATGAACCTTGTACCAGCCAAGGCGAAGTGTGGCAATCATATATGCCGCAGCGTGAGCTTTGGGGAACATATATTTAATCTTCATACAGGAATCAATGTACCATTCAGGAACGTTGTGCTCACGCATAGCCTTGAAATGTTCTTCGGTAAGGAGCTTTGTAGCGTTACCTTTACGGACAATCTCCATAATTTTAAATGCCATACCGGGTTCAAGTCCTTTGTGCATCAGGTAAGTCATAATGGAGTCACGAGTACCGATTACTTCTGAAATTGTGCACGTTCCGTTATGGATAAGCTCCTGCGCATTGCCAAGCCATACGTCTGTGCCGTGTGAAAGTCCCGCAATCTGGAGCAAGTCGGAAAAGGTTTTTGGCTGTGCTTCAATCAACATTCCCCTTACAAAGCTTGTACCACATTCGGGAAGACTGAAAGTACCTGTTTTTGAGTCGATTTCTTCTTCCGTAACACCGAGTGCCTTTGGTGAAGTAAACAGCGACATAACATCGGGGTCACTCATTGAAACATCCATTACAGGGATTCCCGTGAACTTTTCAAGGTAGTGATAAATTGTCGGGACATCGTGTCCGAGCTCGTCAAGCTTGGTGATAGTATCGTGAATTGAATGGAAATCGAAGTGAGTAGTTATATTGTCGGAATTTACATCGTTTGCAGGGTGCTGAACGGGACAGAAGTCGTAGACATCATTCGTCCTCGGAACAACAACCATTCCTCCGGGGTGCTGACCTGTTGTACGCTTAACTCCCGTACAACCTATTGCAAGGCGTTTTTCTTCTGCCTTGTGCATTGTAAGTCCACGTTCCTGTGCGTACTTTTTAACGAATCCGATTGCTGTTTTTTCGGCAACTGTTGCGATTGTTCCTGCTTTGAACACGTTGTTTTTTCCGAACAGTTCTTCTGTGTAGCGGTGAGATTTTGACTGGTATTCACCGCTGAAGTTAAGGTCGATATCAGGGACCTTGTCGCCCTTGAATCCGAGGAAGGTTTCAAACGGGATTTCATGACCGTCCTGATCCATTCTTGTACCGCACTCGGGACAATCCTTTGGCGGTAAGTCAAATCCGGAGCCGTAGCTTCCGTCAGTAATAAACTCACTGTGCTTGCACTTGGGACAGATATAGTGCGGACAAAGAGGATTAACCTCTGAAATACCCGACATTGTTGCTACAAACGATGAACCTACCGAACCTCGTGAGCCAACAAGATAGCCGTGAGCTTCGCTGTCGGCTACAAGCTTCTGTGCGGTCATATAAAGCACAGAGAAACCGTAGGTTGTGATGGAATTAAGCTCTTTGTCAAGTCGGGCTTTTACTATTTCAGGAAGCGGGTCACCGTATTTTTCCTTTGCTCTTTTCCACGTAATATCTATTAGTTGTTCTTCTGCACCGTCGATATTCGGAGGGAATGTTCCCTTTGGAATAGGACGGACGCTTTCACACATATCGGCAATTTTATTAGGATTTTCAACTACATACTCGTAAGCCTTATCCTTGCCGAGCCATTCAAACTCCTTTAGCATTTCGGCAGTTGTTCTGAAATAAAGAGGAGCCTGTTCTTCTGCGTCCTTAAAGCCCTGTCCTGCCATAAGAATTTTTCTGAAATCTGAATCTGTCGGGTCCATAAAATGAACATCGCAGGTTGCACAAACAGGCTTTCCAAGTTCTTTTGCAAGCTTAATTATTGTACGGTCAATCTCGTGCAGTTCTTCTTCTGTTTCAAATCTGCCCTCTCTTATAAGAAAAGCATTGTTGCCTGTAGGCTGAATTTCAAGATAGTCATAGAAAGAGGCTATCTGCTTTAGCTCTGCCCAAGGTTTGCCTGCTAAAATACTCTCATATAGCTGTCCGGCACAGCAGGCTGAACCGATTATGAGTCCTTCCCGGTACTTTACAAGCTCGCTTTTGGGTATTCTCGGCTTTTTGTAAAAATAGTCGAGATGTGCGTATGAAATTAATCTGTATAAATTTTTAAGCCCGATTTTATTCTTTACAAGAATTATCTGGTGATACGTCGGTAATTTCTTAAAATCACCGCCCGCTATTTTTGTATTGATTTCATCGGTCTTTGTTATGTTATAATCATCTCTTAAGCGAGTGCAAAGACTGATAAAGATTTTTGCAAGGATTTCCGCATCGTCGGTTGCCCTGTGGTGGTTAAAATCGCCAAGTCTAAGATATTTTGCAACCGTATCAAGCTTGCAGTTTTTGATGTCGGGCAGAATTGCACGGGAAATTGCAACCGTATCAATTGAGGTGTAATTATACTCTCTGCCCATATTCTCGCAGGCGTTGCGAATAAATGAAGTATCGAATGGTGCGTTATGTGCAACAAGCACGTTATCACCTGCAAATTCAAGGAACGCTGAAACCGCATCACTCTGAGAAGGAGCGTCCTTTACCATATCGTCGGTTATACCCGTAAGCTGAGTAATCTTTTGCGGTATCGGCATTTCGGGGTTAGCAAAGGTTGAAAAAGTATCGGTAATTTCACCGTTAACAACCTTGACAGCACCGATTTCAGTGATTTTGTCACGAGTAGCCGAGAGTCCCGTTGTTTCGATATCAAAGCAGATGAATGTTCCGTCAAGCGGAGTATCTGCTTCACCTCTTACCGACTCAACAAGGTCGTCCATAAAATAGGCTTCCATTCCGTAGATAACCTTGATTTTTTCTTCGTCTTTATTAATTTTATCAGCCGCTTTCATTGCATCGGGAAACGCCTGTGCAACGCCGTGGTCTGTAATGGCAATTGCCTTGTGTCCCCACTGATATGCACGGTTGACCAAATCGCCTGCCGAGGTTACTGCGTCCATCTGTGACATATTTGTATGAAGATGAAGCTCAACACGCTTTTTCTCTGCTTTGTCGACAACCTTGACCTTTTGTGCCGTACCGATTGAACGAGCATTTACTACAAGCTCGCCTGCATACTTATCGTATTCCACGTCGCCCATAACGGCAATAGTGTCGCCCTTGCGGATTGAATCGACAGAGGCAGATTCCTGAATTGTGTTAAATACTTTTACGGTTGTAGAGCCTGTGTAGTCGGTTATATCAATCGTAAAAATATTTTTGTCGCCTGATTTAGTGACACGCTTTTCAAGGTCGAAAACATCACCCCATATTACAACACGTCCGGAATCGCCGGCAATAGCGCTTATAGGTATCATTTTTCCTCTGATGCTTCTGCCGTAAAGAGGACGGATTGAGGACTGAATAATCTGCGGAGTTGCAAATTTGCCCTCACGGATTTCTATTTCACTTGTTGTATTTTCAAATTTTTTCTCTTTAATTTCTGAGGAGTTTTCAGCTTCTTCACGGTAAAAATCAGCGGCTTTAGCGAGATTTTCACGCTGAACCTGCTCCTCGGCGCTTTTTATTGCGTCACGATATTCAGAACTGTCAGCTTCGATTTCCAAAGTGCCCGAATAAGCAACATTTACATGCAAATCAAATTCTTCTGCAATTTTATTTTTTAGAGCCTTATCAAAGCCTTTTGCATCAAGCAGACTTTTGCCGCCGTTTAACAGATTTATTGTTAGAGTGTTATCTTCAAACTTTACTTCTGCATTATTTAAAGTTCCGTTAATACTTGGAATTTCACGCTTAATTGCTATGTAAAGCTGAGAAAAATAATCTACTGTAAAAAGTTCTGACGGAAAATGAGGCATAATTATTGCTGTTGAAATTTGCAGAATTTTTGCAATTTTGTTTTCCGCTTCAAAAAGCACATTACGCTCAACAAGCCCGTCGAAATTTACCCCAAGGGTAACCGAACGGGCTTCAGCTGCTATATTTAATTTTTTAATTACACCGTTTGATACTGACTGAGGAAAATCAGCAGTACCAAACAGCGAACTGAATACTTCGCCAATAGTTTTCATACAATTCCTTCTGCAACGATAATATACTGAATTTTAAGGCAATTTTTCAATTTCTTCAACAAGAGCGTCAACGAGTTTATCTTCGGGCACTTTGCAGATTATTTCGCCTTTTTTGAAAACAAGACCGCAGCCGTCGCCGCCTGCTATACCTATATCGGCTTCTCTTGCTTCTCCCGGACCGTTAACTACGCATCCCATAACTGCTACCTTTATATTCTTTTTGCAGTCCTTCAGTCTGTCCTCCACCTCACCGGCAATCTTTACAAGGTCAATTCTTGTACGTCCGCAGGTCGGGCAGGATACAAACTGAACTCCGCTTTTTTGAATATCAAGCGCCTTTAAAATATCAAAAGCAGCATAAACTTCCTTTACAGGGTCTGCTGTGAGTGATACTCTGATTGTATCGCCGATACTGTGCAGTAAAAGCGAGCCTATACCTGCCGAGGATTTAATGATACCCATACGTTCTGTACCTGCCTCGGTAACACCGAGGTGGAGCGGATAATCGCACTGCTGAGATGCAAGTTCATAAGCCTTTACCATTGTAGATACGGTAGAGCTTTTCATTGAAAGCACTATATCGTTAAAATCAAATTTTTCGAGCAGTGAAGCGTGGTAAAGTGCACTGTCACAAAGAGCCTGCGGTGTGGGGTGTCCGTATTTTGCAAGAATTTCCTTTTCAAGAGAACCAGAATTTACTCCTATTCTTATAGGAATATTTCTCGCTTTGCAGGCATTTGCTACTGCTTTTACCCTGTCGTCCGAGCCGATATTTCCGGGATTGATTCTTATTTTATCAACGCCAGCCGCACACGCTTCAAGCGCAAGCTTATAGTCAAAGTGAATATCTGCAACAATAGGAACACTTACTGCTTCTTTTAAGGCAGGAATAAGCTTAACTGCGTCCATATTTGGAATAGCCGCACGGATTATCTGACATCCTGCTTTTTCAAGCTCAACTGCCTGCTTTACAGAGCCCTCAATGTCTGTTGAGGGAACATTAAGCATTGATTGAACGGAAATTTCAGCGTCTCCGCCTATTTTGACATTTCCTGCTTTTACCTGAATTTTACTGCCCATTTCATCCTCCGTTTTGCTACATTCCGGGGAGCGTGCCCGTGATTAGCTGCCATACGTCTTTTAGTGAAACCACTACCATAAATATCATCAATAATACAAGTCCTGCTGCATTAACAACCTGCTCTGCTTTTCTCGGAATCGGTTTTCTGAAAATCCATTCAATAAGCAGGAAAAGGAAACGTCCGCCGTCAAGAGCCGGAAACGGCAGCATATTTACTATTCCGAGGTTGACGGTAATAAGTATCATTACAAAAAGAATATTGTTTACTGCCGAGCCAAAGCTGCTTTCAAGTCCCTGAGACGCAACCTGTGTTACGGCACTTGCTATACCTACAGGACCGGAAAGGTCGGTAAACGAAAACTTACCCTGAACAAGCCAGACAAGTGAAGTCCAGACAGTTTTTGCCATTGAACAGGTTTCGGAAAATGTCTGACTTAATACCGTACCGACATTTTTTTCGATTTCATCTACATAAAAGTCAAACGAAACAGACGGTTTATCAGCCTCTTTATCTTCTTCACTTGCATAATAAGTAAAGAACTGCACATCATTTAGGGTTATTTCTTCCCCGTCACGGATTACCTTTAAGTCGGCTACAAAACGTCTGCGTGTATCTTTTTCGGTGATTGTCGGAAGGTCGTAGTCCTTGACATCAAAATAATCATACAATGAGGTGCAGACAATATCGAGATATTTTTTTGCATCTTCTTTACTCTTGGTCGCATTGATTTTTGCACAACCGTCGCAGAGTAAATCATAAAATTCCTGAGCCTTTTCGCCCTCGAGCTTATTCTTTACAGCAAGGTCTGCATAAACGTCATAAGCAGAATTTGTGCAGTCCTCTTTGTATACCTCAAGTGATTTGCCGTCAACTTCCTGACATTGCAAAGTAGCAATACCGAACTGTAAATCACGCATATTCCAGACGGAATAGCCGTTTATTTCAACAATTTTGTCACCCGCCTGCAAGCCGCAGTTTGCACTGTAGGAACTTGGAGCGAACTGACTTACCGTAGTAGATGCGTAACTGTCGGACTGAACGATGTAGGCAAACATAAGTATAAATCCGAGAAGAATATTCATAACTGCTCCTGCAATTATGATAATCATTCGTTTCCAGACCTTTGCATTATTAAAGGCACGAGGCTCGTCGCTGTCTTCGTCCTCACCCTCCATTGCGCAATATCCGCCTATCGGAAAAAGTCGGAATGTATATTCGGTTTCACCCTTTTTGAATCCAAAAAGCCTTGGTCCCATTCCGATTGCAAACTCATTTACCTTCACACCCGAGAGCTTTGCGGTTATAAAATGTCCGAATTCGTGAGAAAAGATAATCAGCATAAAGAAAAGCACGCCGATTATTATTAAAGCTATTGTGGTTAAAACCTGCATTAAGAAACTTCAACTCCATACATTAAATTACCGCAATCAGAATAACTATTTGTGTACTATAAATTAGGGTACAACAAAAAAATAAATTATTTTACATTCTCCAAAACGTACTGCCTTGCAAGCCTGTCAGCTGAAAGAACATCATCAACTGTTTTCGGCTCGAAATTTTTGATATTATCGACTGCACCGCTCACAAGCTCACTTATATCAAGAAAAGAAATTTTGCCCTGTCTGAAAAGCATATTCGCTTCTTCGTTGGCACCGTTTGCAATTGCAGTAGCGGCACCGCCCATTGAAAGCGCCTCTTTGCAAGCCTTAATGCACTTAAATGTATCATAGTCAGGCTCAAAAAATGTTAGCTTTCCGATTTGTGAGAGATTAAGCTCACCGACAGGTGAAGGAAATCTTTCAGGATATGTTACAGCATATTGAATAGGGATTCTCATATCGGGAAGACCAAGCTGTGCGATAACAGAATTGTCGCTGTATTCAATCATTGAATGTATTATACTTTCACGGTGAACAACAACGTCAATATCATCTCCCGAAACGTCAAAAAGTCTGCTTGCTTCAATAATTTCAAGTCCCTTGTTCATCATTGTTGCAGAGTCAACGGTGATTTTTGCACCCATACTCCAGTTTGGGTGATTGAGCGCCTGTTCTATAGTCACGCTTTTGAGTTCATCTGCTGTTTTACCGAAGAAAGGACCACCTGATGCGGTAAGAATAAGCTTTTTAAGACACTTTGAATTTGGCATTCCCTGCAAGCACTGGAAAATCGCAGAGTGCTCGCTGTCAACAGGCAAAAGCTTTACTCCGTTGCTTTTTACGGCATCTGTAACAAGCTTGCCTCCGGCAACAAGTGTTTCTTTATTAGCAAGTGCAATGTCCTTTTTGGCATTTGCCGCAGCAATTGTAGGCTTTAAGCCAACCATTCCTACCACGGAATTGAGCACAAGCTCTGCACTTTCAACTGTTGCGGCAGCAATCAGTCCGTCCATTCCCGATAAAACAAGGGTTTCAGTATCTTTTATGTTATCTTTTAAAATTTTCGCCTTTGTTTCGTCAAACACAACAGCAAGCTGAGGTTTGTATTTTCTTACCTGTTCTTCAAGCAATTTAATATTTGTTGAAGCAGTCAAGGCAACGACATTCAATCCAAGCTTATCGACAACATCGAGCGTCTGAGTTCCGATAGAGCCGGTTGAACCTAAAATAGAAATATTCTTAATCATTTTACACCAAAGTTATGAAAGGAATGAAATAGTTTACCACAACCAAAACCGGTGCAGTAAATATTATGCTGTCAAATCTGTCGAGCATTCCGCCGTGTCCCGGAAAAATTGAACCGTAGTCCTTGATTTTCAGACTTCTTTTGATAAGTGAAAAGCTTAAATCACCGAGGATTGAAACAGGTGCGTCAATTATTCCGAGCAGAGCAAGCGCCCAGAAATTAATTTTTACATCAGGCATAATTATAAACTGAAAAATCAATCCGATTAACATTGCAGATGCAAAGCAGAAAACCACGCCGCCAACTGCACCTTCAACAGTTTTTTTAGGGCTTATATTGGGGCAAAGCTTGTGTTTTCCCATAGTAGCGCCTATAAAGAATCCTCCTGCGTCTGCCATCCACGGGAGTGTAAACGTGGTGCAGAAGAAGAAAGTAACGCCTACTCCGCTGCTGCAAATAAGCGGTAATGCACTCATTCCGAAAGAAATAAGCATCGTTCCGAAAACTGCATATGAAAGGTCGATATACGACAATACACTGTGATTTATTATCAGCACTGCAAAGCTGAAAATCATAAATGCAGTAAGCAATATATATACATATTGCGTTGAAATAAGAATCGGCTGCAAAACTGCAAACAGCATACACGGTATTGAAATCCAAAAATTCTTCAGCAGATTCTTTGCGTGAAGATATTCACCTACCATAAAAGCACAAGCTGCTCCAACGAGTATTCCGATTATCGGATTCCAAAATTCGCCCGCAATTAATATACCCACGAGCAGGGCTATTCCGACAACTGCGGTAAGCAATCTCGGCTTTAATGATTTCATCCTTATCAACTCTCTTTATGCCAATAGCAATAAAAACTATAGTTGTTTTTTTGAATATCAGTATTATACTCCGCCGTAACGTCTGTTCCTTTGAGAATATATTTCAAGTGCCTCGTCCAGATCTGATGTTTCAAAATCAGGCCAAAGCTTGTTCATTATTACAAATTCCGTATAAGCAGACTGCCAGAGCAAAAAATTAGATATTCTATGTTCTCCGCTCGGTCTGATAATCAAGTCAGGGTCGGGCTGTCCGCTTGTATACAAATAATCGGATATAAGCTGTTCGTCAATATTTTCAGGCAAAACAGAACCGTTTTGCACATCACTGCAAATATTTTTTACGGCACGGACAATCTCATCACGACTGCCGTAATTCATTGCAATATTAAGCACCATACCGTCACGGTCTTTTGAGCTTTCCTCATTTTCAATCATAAGGTTTCGCAAAGCCTCGTCAAAAGGTGCTTTATCGCCGATAAACTTTACAACAATACTGTCGTCCTTGAAGTCAGCAAGCGCTTCCTCAAGGTAGGACTTGAAAAGCTTCATAAGTGAGCTTACTTCATCCTCTGGGCGTTTCCAGTTCTCGGTTGAAAATGCATAGACGGTAAGGTATTTTATTCCGATATCAGAACAGTAACGTGTGATTTTACGGAAGGTTTTAGCACCGGCGGAGTGACCTGCTTTGCGGGGAAGTCCTCGTTTTTTTGCCCACCTTCCGTTGCCGTCCATAATTATTCCGATATGAACGGGAAGTGCTGATTCACTCAACACTTCTGTTTTCTTCTTTTTACCGAAAAGAGCCATTTTAAATCTCCAGAATTTCTTTCTGCTTGTCAGCGGAAAGCTTATCGATATTTTTAATGTATTTATCGGTTAAGTCCTGAGTTTTCTTCTCGCCCTGCTTTAAATCGTCTTCTGTAAGCTCGCCTGCTTTTTTCATGGCTTTTAGCTTTTCTATTGTGTCACGGCGAGCGTTTCTGATTTGAATTTTTGTTTCTTCTGCAATCTTCTGAACGTCTTTTACGATTTCCTTACGTCTGTCCTCTGTAAGCGGCGGGAAAATAAGTCTGATGATTTTACCGTCGTTCTGCGGATTAATTCCGATTTCAGAAGTCTGGATTGCCTTTTCAATCTGCTTTAATACCGAAACATCCCATGGCTGAATCGTAAGTGTACGAGCTTCTGTTACAGAAACTGCTGCAAGCTGATTTACAGGAGTAGGTGCACCGTAATAATCAACCTTTACCTTATCGAGAACAGCAGGGTTTGCTCTGCCTGCTCTTATTTCAGAAAATTCCTTGCACATATGGTCAATTCTTCTGCCCATAGTTTCGTCTGCTTTTTTTAACTGCGCCTGCATATTTCAATGCCTCCTAAATAAATTATTGTATTTTACGGTAAATTTAATCAATCTCTGCTGTTAACAAGTGTACCGATATTTTCGCCGCAGACTGCTTTGAAAATATTGTCGGGATTTTCAATGCTGAAAACAAGAATAGGAATATTGTTGTCCTTGCAAAGCGATGCTGCTGTACTGTCCATAACGGCGAGGTCCTTATTCAAAACCTCATGGAAAGATACTGTATCATACTTCACAGCATTGGGATTTGTCTTGGGGTCACAGTCATAAACACCGTCAACCATTGTAGCCTTCATAATTACATCTGCTTCAATTTCTGCTGCACGAAGTGCTGCGGCTGTGTCTGTACTGAAGAACGGGTTGCCCGTTCCGCAACCGAAAATTACTACTCTGCCCTTTTCAAGATGGCGGATAGCCTTGTTTCTGATGTAGGGCTCTGCTACCTGACGCATATTGATTGCTGTCTGCACTCTGACATCTACGCCAAGCTGCTCAAGAGCGTCGCAAACTCCGAGAGCATTTATTGCAGTTGCAAGCATTCCCATATGGTCTGCTCTTGTTCTGTCCATTTCGCCTGAGCTTCTGCCACGCCAGAAGTTACCGCCGCCCACTACGATTGCCACTTCTACGCCTGCTTCAACACATTTTTTGATTGGCTCACAGAATTTGAGCACTGTATCAAAATCAATTCCGCTTTTTAATTCACCGGCAAGCGATTCACCCGAAAGCTTTAATAAAATTCTCTTATATTTTGGTTGCATTATTAACACCCCATTGTAATTTATAGTTACTAATATAATACAATAAAATGCCTGTTTTGTAAAGGAAAAACAGGCATTAATTTATTGAATGATTAAATTGTCAGTAAACATCAAGGATTTGTTGATATTTACACCAATACAGAATTATTTTCATATTTCTGAATTTAGTTTCATATTAGAGCCAAATTACAAAACCTTCGATAAAAAGTCTTTTAATCGCTGATTTCTGGGATTTTCGAAGAACTCCTTCGGCTCACCCTGCTCAACAATTACGCCGTCATCAACAAATACTACATTTGTGCCGACTTCACGTGCAAAGCCCATTTCGTGGGTAACAACAACCATTGTCATTCCCTCTTTTGCAAGCTGTTTCATAACCTCAAGCACCTCGCCTACCATTTCGGGGTCGAGCGCACTTGTCGGTTCGTCAAAAAGCATAACGTCAGGGTCCATACACAAAGCACGAACAATTGCAATTCTTTGCTTCTGACCGCCCGAAAGCTGTGAAGGATATGCAGTGGCTCTGTCGGCAAGACCTACTCTTTCGAGCAGTTCCATTGCTCTTTTTTCAGCATCTGCTTTGCTCTTTTTGAGCAGTTTTATCGGTCCTAAAGTGAGGTTTTTCATAACAGTCATATGAGGAAAAAGATTAAACTGCTGAAATACCATACCCATTTTCTGTCTGTGAATATTTATGTTTACAGACGGGTCTGTTATATCTGTTCCCTCAAAATAAATTTTTCCTCCGGTCGGCTCTTCAAGTCTGTTAAGGCAACGAAGAAAAGTAGATTTACCCGAGCCTGACGCACCGATTACAACCATTACGTCGCCCTTATGAATTTCAGCGTTGATACCTTTGAGAACATCTACATTGTCAAATGACTTACAGAGGTTGTCAACCTTTATCAGAACATTATCAGTGGTCACTGCTGCGCAACCTCCTCTCGAGCTTTTTGAGCAGGAATGTCAGAATAAGAACAATTACAAGATAAATCAGTGCAACTGCAATAAGCGGGAAAAATGCCTCATAAGTACGAGAACGAATGAGGTTACCGACATATGTCAAATCCTGAATTGCAACATAGCCTGCTACGGAAGTTTCCTTGACAAGAACGATAAATTCGTTGCCGAGAGCAGGAAGTATGTTTTTGAACGCCTGCGGAATAATAACGTGTACCATAGTACTTTTATAGTCAAAACCGAGTGAACGGCTAGCCTCAAACTGACCTTTGTCAATTGACATAATGCCCGAACGTACAATCTCGGCAACGTATGCGCCTGAATTGATACCAAACGAGATTATAGCTGCAATTATGCCGTCACGAGAAGACGCAAAAACTATAAAATACATAATCATAAGCTGAATAACTACAGGAGTTCCTCTGATTACGGTTATGTAGATATTACAGATAAAATTAACTACCTTTAAAATATAATCGCCGAAACTTCTGCACTTTCTGCCCGACAAATTCATATCATAGGTTGAACGGACTATAGCAATTAAAAATCCGATTACAACGCCGATTACTGCCGCAAAAAGCGTGATTTCAACGGTAACAAGAAGTCCGTTGAGAAGCTGAAGCCAGCGGTCGTCAGTAATAAAGGTCTTTACAAAGCTTTGATAAAGACCGTTAAAAAAATCCTGCATAACAAAAATCCTTTAAATAATCACAGCCGACAACAAAATCGTCATCGGCTGTAAAGTTAAATTTTATTCCTTAACAATAATAACCTGCTTAGCCGTTGTGTAAGAATCAGTAAAGTTGATAGCTTCCTTTCTTTCGTCGGTAACTGTCATACCTGCCATACCGAAATCAGCCTTACCTGACTGAACTGCAGTGATGATGGAATCAAAGTCCATATCATCAATTACGAGCTTATAGCCAAGCTTATCGCAGATAGCCTGAGCAATCATTGCGTCAATGCCAACAACCTTGTCGCCCTCATAGTACTCATAGGGCTCAAAGAATGCGTTTGTAGCCATATGAAGCTCACCGTTCTTGTACTCTGTACCGTCGGGAGTTTCGTAAGGTGATTTGCCCTTTGTATCGTCACCGATGTAGTTCTTTATGATACTGTCAACTGTACCGTCTTCTTTGAGTTCAGCAAGAGCTGTGTTAAATTCTTTTGTAAGCTTGTCGTTATCCTTTGCAATACAGATAGCATAATCTTCTTCGGCAAAAGGCTCATCAAGAATCTTAAGGCCTTCGTTTGCTGCTACAAAAGCCTTTGCAGGCTCATTGTCGATGATTACGCAGTCAACCTTGCCCTGTGTAAGAGCCAGAACTGCGTCTGCACCCTTGTTGTAACGCTCAATTGTCGAGCCTTCTTCTTCATAATCAGAAGCGTAGATGTCACCGGTCGTGCCGAGCTGAACACCGATTTTTGCACCCTTAAGGTCATCAATTGAAGCTACTGTCTTAGTGTCAGCAGAAGATGCCTGTGAGCTTGAGTTCGAACTTGATGAACCGCCACAGGCTGAAAGAGCCAGTGCAGTTGTGCAGAGCATTGCTGCTGTGAGAACGATTGATAAAATCTTTTTCATAAAAATACCTCTCTTTTATTTTATTAATTTATATAAACAATATATATTATGATAATATAATATTCAAAAAAAATCAAGTAATTATGCCAAAATTCAAAGAAAAACATTATAAAAATACGGAATTGGCGGAAATTTATAAATTTTTTATATAATTTTATTATTATTTGACATAACGTGGAAGTTAATATAAAATATATATGAGGTGTTCTTTATGAAATACAGCATAATTGACGGCAGACTTGCTGAATTTGATGAAAATAAAAATGTTGATGCTATTGTTGAAACGATAACGTATTCAAAAGGTGAGATTCCGCAGATTAACGATAAGAAAAAGCAGACTCTGCTTAACAACATCTTCACGGGAACGCACTCGAGATTTGAAAGCTATAATGACTGCGACGTTATCTGCCTAAATCTGATTGACATTGAAAAATATGTTACCGAGCATATTCCCGTTTATGTTATTCTTGAAAAGAACAAAATCTCGTTTTACACTACACAACCCGACTATGTTGAGGGAATGTTCAGAAAAATAATGCATGAACCCACGCAAAATATCACTACTGACTGCCTGCTGTATCACTTTATGAACAAGCTGATTTTCGGCGACCTTGTTCATCTGGAAGAAATTGAAAGAAAACTGTCTGCACTTGAAACTAACGCTTTTTCAGGGTGCACTGACAAAACATTTTCAAAGCAGATTCTTAATATTAAAAAACATCTTATGTGGATTGAGCTTTATTACGAGCAGCTTATCAACCTTATTGCGGACATTATTCAGAACGAAAACGGATTTTTATGCGAAAGCACGATAAAGAGCTTTAATATGCTTGACAGCAAAATTGACAGGCTTGATGCAAAAACTGAAAATCTTTTAAATTACGCTTCTGAAATCAGAAGTGCTTATCAGGCTGAGGTTGATTTACAGCTTAATAAGTCAATGAAGGTGCTTACTGTGATTTCAGTTATTATTCTTCCGCTTACGCTTATTGTCGGATGGTTCGGTATGAACTTTCAGATGCCGGAGTACACTTATGCATACAGCTACCCTATTCTGATAGTAGTTTGCATCGCTATTGTAGTAGGACTGATAGCTTTTTTCAAAAAAAATAAATGGTTTTAATTTTGTACTTGATTTTTTGAAATATATTTGTTATAATAGTCAGCGGTGTCTGGAGAGATGTCCGAGCTGGCCGAAGGAGCATGATTGGAAATCATGTGTACGGTAATCACCGTACCAGGGGTTCGAATCCCCTTC
>CACXFS010000015.1 GCA_902766885.1 uncultured Ruminococcus sp.
CGCTTTACAGAGGGCTTTTCATAAGCTTCTCTCTTGCGAACCTCAGCAATAACGCCAGCTCTGGCACACTGCTTTTTGAATCTTCTTAATGCACTTTCAAGTGATTCATTTTCCTTGAGTCTAATCTCTGCCATCTATCTTCCCTCCCATCTGCCATATGGCATGGGTACTTTGCATATAATTGCAAATCATATTATACATTATGTAACGAATAATGTCAATAGAAATGTAGAATTTTAGGAAAAATTAAATTTAAATGAATTTTTATGGCTTAACAACGAGGTTTACAAGCTTTTTAGGAACTACAATCTCTTTGATTATGTTCATTCCGTCAATAGCTTTCCTGACATTTTCATCAGACTTTGCAAGATTAAGAATATCATCTTTTTGTGCATCTACGGGAATATTCAGCTTTGCTTTGATTTTTCCGTTGACCTGAACGGCAATTTCAACGCTCTCATCAACACACTTTGATTCGTCATACTCTGGCCAGCTTGCCTCGGCAAGTATACCGTCGCCGAGCTTGCATGCTTCATAAACTTCCTCTGTAACGTGAGGAGCAAAGGGATTGAGGAGAATTGAAAAGATTCTCAATTCTTCCCTATTTATTGATTTTAAATTTGTAATATCGTTAATCAAAGCCATAAGTGTGGCAATTGCAGTATTGAACTTGATATTTTCGATGTCGTCTCCTACCTTTTTGATTGCCTTGTGGAAAGCGCTCTCAAGCTCGGGACGGATTGTATCACCGTCAATGAGCATTGTCTGCAAGTTCCAGTAACGCTCAACAAATCTGCGGCAGCCACGAATACTCGACTGACTCCAAGGAGCAGCCTTTTCAAAGTCGCCGATAAACATCTCATAAAGACGCATTGTATCGGCACCGTATTCCTCGACAATATCATCGGGATTTACAACGTTTCCTCTTGACTTACTCATTTTCTCGCCGTTTTCACCGAGAATCATACCGTGCGAAGTACGCTTTGCATATGGCTCGGGAGTGGGAACAATTCCGAGGTCATACAGGAACTTATGCCAGAAACGGCTGTAAAGCAAGTGAAGTGTTGTATGCTCCATACCTCCGTTGTACCAGTCAACAGGTGACCAGTATTCAAGAGCTTCCTTTGAAGCAAGCTCTTTGTCATTGTGGGGATCCATATAACGCAGATAATACCACGAGGAGCCTGCCCACTGAGGCATTGTATCTGTTTCACGGTAAGCCTTTCCGCCGCAATGAGGACAAGTTGTTTCAATCCAGTCTGTCATTTTTGCAAGCGGAGATTCACCGTTGTCTGTCGGCTCATAGGATTCTACCATAGGTAATTTAAGCGGAAGCTCGCTTTCGTCAATCGGAACATAACCGCACTTTTCACAATGAACAATCGGGATAGGCTCGCCCCAGTAACGCTGACGTGAGAATACCCAGTCACGGAGCTTATAGTTAACCTTTGCATGACCTTTGCCCTCTTTTGTGAGCCAGTCGATAATCTTCTTCTTTGCCTCGTCAACAGAAAGTCCGTCAAGCATACCCGAATTTACCATTACGCCTGTAGCGCAGTCGGTGAATGGTTCTTCCTGAACATTACCGCCCTTGACAACCTCGATAATCGGCAAGTCAAACTTCTTTGCAAATTCCCAGTCACGAGTATCGTGAGCAGGAACAGCCATAATTGCACCTGTTCCGTAAGAAACAAGTACGTAGTCAGAAATGAATATAGGAATTTCCTTATTGTTAACGGGGTTGATAGCCATAACGCCGTCAAGTCTTACGCCTGTCTTGTCCTTGGCAACTTCAGTTCTTTCAAAATCAGACTTACGCGCAGCAGCAGCCTGATAAGCCCTGATTTCATCCATATTTCCGAGCTTGTCTGCCCACTTTTCAATGAGAGGATGCTCGGGTGAAATTACCATATATGTTGCACCGTAGAGTGTGTCGGCTCTTGTTGTGTAAATTGTGAGGGTGTCGCCTGTTGTTGTTGTAAAGTCAACCTCAGCACCCGTACTTCTGCCAATCCAGTTAACCTGCTGTGCCTTTACTCTGTCGGGATAATCAACAAGGTCAAGGTCATTAATAAGTCTGTCGGCATACTCTGTGATTTTGAGCATCCACTGCGACTTAACCTTATGTACGACCTCGCTTCCGCAGCGCTCGCAAACACCGTTTACAACTTCCTCGTTAGCAAGAACGCACTTACAGGAAGTACACCAGTTTACATTCATTTCTTTTTTATAGGCAAGTCCCTTCTTAAAGAGCTGAATGAAAATCCACTGAGTCCACTTGTAGTAATCGGGATCGGTTGTGTTGATTTCCCTACTCCAGTCAAAAGAAATACCGAGTGACTGAATCTGCTTTTTAAAGCGAGCAATATTGTTCTTTGTAACAATCTCAGGGTGAATGTGGTTTTTGATAGCGTAGTTTTCGGTAGGAAGTCCGAATGCGTCCCAGCCGATAGGATAAAGCACATTGTAGCCCTGAAGTCTGCGCTTTCTTGCTACGGTATCAAGTGCTGTGTAAGGTCTTGGGTGACCTACGTGCAAGCCTTGTCCCGAAGGGTAAGGAAATTCAATAAGAGCATAGAATTTTTCTTTATCAGAATTTTCTTCTGCGTGGAATACTCCCTTTTCCTCCCAGATTTTCTGCCATTTCTGTTCTGTGGTTTTGTGATTATATTTCAATTCAAGTCCTCCCGAATTTAATCTACTATACCTGTAAGGTCAACAGGTTTTCCGTCCTGCCAAAGTCTGTCAAGGTCATAAAATTCTCTTGCTTCATCTGAAAATACGTTCACAATTACGTCAACGTAGTCGAGCAGAATCCAGCTGTTTGAACGATACCCCTCAATATGACTTACGGAAATTCCCGCCTCGTCAAGCTTATATTCAACCTCATCGGCAAGTGCTTTTACGTGAGTTGAGCTTGTACCCGTTGCAATTACCATATAATCTGCAAGAACGGATATATCGCTGATTTCTATTACCTGTATATCTAAACCTTTTTTGCTGCTTATAGCCTTAGCAGCCATTACAGCCTGATCGTAAGAATTCATTTGCTCTTTCCTTTCGTGGAATTATTTAAAACAATTTCGTTGTAACAAGCAAGCTCGTCTGGGTGAATTGCAAGTTCCCGTGAGGATAAATCCGAAAAAGTGAATTTAAACCCATAAAGCATTGCGTCTTCAAGACTTTTTCTTGACTTTTTGCGCATTGTTGCAACGCCCTTGTATGTACGTTCTTCTGAAGTAAAATCTGCAACAAAAATAATTTTTTCAAGAAGCGACATACCTGCTCTGCCTGTTGTGTGGTAGCAAACAGCATTTAAAATATCTTCATCATTAATATCTAAATGGTTTTTAATATAAACACTTCCGCTAATACCGTGCCACAGCTTGGGAGCGTTTTTTTGAATATCGTCTAAGATTATACCACTGTCAAGCATAATTTGCAACTGTTCTTCCTTTGGCATTTCTTTAGTGATGTCGTGAAGAATACCTGCTATTGAGGCTTTTTCTTCGTCACCGCCGTAACGCTTTGCAAGCTTAACAGCTTCTTTTGAAACATTTACACAGTGATTGTTCCTGTTTTCACTCATCATAGATTTAATAATCTTTTTATATTCGGCGATACACAATTCCGGTCACTCCTTGTAGAGATTATTTTTTACTATATATTCATAAACATTCCTGTCAATTAAAGACTTAATCAAATCGTAATTATCTATATTTTCTCTGATAAATGTTGAAGAAACACTCAAAACAGGTTCGTCAAGTATGCAAGCCTTTGCACCCAAAGGTTTAAGAAAGTTCTTATAGTGACTGCTCAACATTTTACAATCCGACGAATTTCTCGGAACCGCTGCTATAATCGCTTTATCAAAAATAATTTCGGGATTTTTCCATTTTTCAAGCGTTAAGAACATATCTGCCCCGGTTATGAAATACAAAGTATCATGGGGATAAATTTCTTTAAGGCTTGTCAAGGTTTCAAAGGTATAGCTTTTACCTTTTCTTTTTATTTCAATGTCTGAAACAGAAAAATCAACGTGATTCTGAACGGCAATATTGCACATATTAAGCCTGTGAACTTCACTTACCAAATCTTTATCCGACTTATGCGGCGGAGTGTAGGTCGGAATGAAAACAACCCTGTCAAGATTTAGTTTTTCTTTGCAATATACAGCAAGCAAAATATGCCCGTTGTGAATCGGGTTAAATGTTCCGCCTATTATACCTGTTTTTCTCATTTATTTTTCGCCTTTGGCAATACAATAACAGGCTCATCGGGATTTTCACGATAAAGTACAAACTTTGAGCCGATAACCTGAACTACGTCAGCATTGCATTTTTCAGCAAGAATTTCAGCCGCTTCTCTTGAAGAATATGCGCTGTTTTCAAGCACCTTACCTTTTATTATTTCACGTGCTGTCAAGGCTGTGTCTGCCTGACGTATAATATTGTCATTGATTTCACCCTTGCCCACAATTAAAATTGTATCCAGTTTATTGGCAAGACTTCTGAGATAAGCCCTCTGTTTACTTGTCAGCATATATTAAATCCTTTCGGTTATTTATCAAGATATTTTTCAAGCTCAGCTTTGAGCTTTCGCAAAGCCTTTCCCCTGTGACTTACTGCATCCTTTTCAGAAGATGAAAGCTCTGCATAGCTTCTATCGCCGTATTTGAAAATCGGATCGTAGCCGAACCCTCCGTTACCGTGAGGCTCAAACGCAATGATTCCCTCGCAAACGCCTTCAACTTCAATTTTCTCTCCGTTTGGTAGAATACAACAGATTGCACATGTAAAATGAGCTGTCCTGTCCTTTTCAGAAACATCTTTTAGCTCTGAAAGGAGCTTGTTGTTTTTATCCTCGTCAGTTGCGTTTTCACCTGCGTAACGTGCTGAAAAAATTCCCGGACGACCGTTTAAAACGTCAACACATAATCCCGAATCATCAGCGACTGAGGGTAAGCCTGTTTTTTTGAATGCAGCCTCTGCTTTTAAAAATGCGTTTTCTGCAAAGGTTGTTCCTGTTTCCTCAACATCATCAAGTGATATGCCCTCATCTCTTGCAGAAACTGCATTAATTCCGAGGGGATTTAAAATGCGCTCAAGCTCTTTGAGTTTTTTCTGATTATTTGTAGCAATAATAAATTTCATATGCTTTACTCCGTTTTTGCAAAAAGAGCTTTTGCAAAATCTTCTGAATTAAACGGCTGTAAATCGTCAATCTGCTCGCCTACACCGATATACTTAACGGGGATTCCAAGTCCGTCCTTAATTGCAAGCACAACGCCGCCCTTTGCAGTTCCGTCAAGCTTTGTTAGAACAATTCCTGTGATGCCTGTTGCCTGTCTGAACTGTTCAGCCTGATTAACGGCATTCTGTCCTGTTGTTGCGTCAAGCACAAGGAGCTTTTCCTTTGAGGAGTCTGGAAGTTCTCTGTCTATTACACGGTTGATTTTTGCAAGCTCGTCCATAAGGTGCTTTTTGTTGTGCAGACGTCCTGCTGTATCGCAAATTATTACATCAGCATTTCTTGCTTTGGCTGCTGAAATTGCATCAAATACTACTGCCGCAGGATCGCTGCCCTCGTTCTGCTTTATAATTTCACAGCCGCTCCTTTGCGCCCAGATGTCGAGTTGTTCAATTGCTGCAGCACGGAAAGTATCAGCAGCAGCAAGGATAACCTTTTTTCCCTGCTTTGAAAGGCTGTTTGCAAGCTTTCCTATAGTTGTAGTCTTGCCAACTCCGTTAACTCCTATTACAAGAATGATAGAGGGGGTTGTTGAAATATCAAGTTCTTCACCACCCTTGAGCATTTCGGAAACTGTTTCTTCAAGAAGTCGGTTAATTTCTTCAGGGTCTTTAATTCCCTCTTTTTTTACTCTGTCTTTTAATTCATCACAGATTTTTTCCGCTGTAGGAACACCAACGTCCCCCATAACAAGCAGTTCTTCAAGTTCTTCAAAAAGCTCATCGTCAATCTTTGTAAAGGACTTAAGCATTGAATCGATCTGACCGACAACAGCGTTTCTTGTTTTCTTTAAGCCTTCTTTTATTTTACTGAAAAATCCCATATAATCATTCCTTTATTTTGAATCAATTCCGAGTTTTTCGGCTACTTCGGATGACCTTAGTTCAAGCAGCTTTGAAATTCCCTCGTCCTGCATTGTTACACCGTAAAGCACATCAGCTTCTTCCATTGTACCACGTCTGTGTGTGATAAGTATAAACTGCGTGTTATCAGTAAGTCTGCGAAGATAGCTTGCAAATCTGTAAACATTTACATCATCAAGTGCCGCTTCTATCTCATCCATAACGCAGAACGGTGCAGGTCTTACTTTCATTATAGCAAAATACAGCGCAATTGCAACAAGAGCTTTTTCACCACCCGACAAAGCGTCGAGATGAACAACAATTTTTCCGGGAGGATGAACAAGAATATCAATTCCGCTTGTGAGTATATTTTCAGGGTCAGAAAGCGACAACGATGCAGTACCGCCACCGAAAAGTTCTTTAAAGGTATAGGTAAAATTCTTGTTAATCTGATCAAAGCTTTCAACAAACACCTCTTTCATCTGCTTTGTCAAGTCATTAATAAGGCGTTCAATTTCTTTCTTTGACTTTTCAACGTCATTTACCTGCTTGCTCATAAACTCATAACGCTCGGAGACTTCTTTGTATTCTTCAATTGCAGAAACATTGACATTTCCGAGACCTTTAATTTTTTGCTTTAGCTCATTGAGTCTTTTGTTGGCTTTTGCTGAATCTTCAATCTCAATGGCATTTTCCTCAGCCTCACGCTTTGTAAGTTCGTATTCTTCCCAAAGCTTTGAGATAATATCATCATACTGCTTTTGCAGGTTGATTTTACGTTCTTCAAGTCGTGCAAGCTCTCTGCCAGAGGTTTCACGTTCAGCATTTTTATCACGCTCAAAGTTACGGATTTCAGCGCTTCGCTTTTCAAGCATATCCTTTTGAGCATTGATTTCTTCAATTTTATTATACAAAGACTTCTGCTCGTTTTCAATAGCTGTTATTTCAGCATTAAGACTTTCAATACGCTTTTGAGTTTCGTTGACAGAAGTTTTGATACTCTCAATCTGCTTTAAAAGCTCTGCTTTCTTTTCTTCGTGGTCAGTTCCAGTATTTTGTGCAAAGACAATTTCAGCATTTAAAGCGTCGATATCCTTTTGTGCAGTTACAATTTCAAGGCGGATATTCTGTAAAAGTGTTGTGAGTTCTTCTCGCTTTTGAGTAAGCTCTGCTCTGTTGCCTGTTACGGCGTTGACCTTTTCTTCTGCCTTAGCAATTTTTAAATTAAGCTCGGCAAGCTGTTTTTTAGCCTGTGCACCGCTCTCTTTTAACTTTTCAATTCTGCTCTTGCAGTCTTTTATTTCGTTATCAGAATTATCAATTACAGTTTTTGCATTATTAAGCTCAGTTTCGCAGGCACGTTTTTCTGCCTGCAAACGTACAAATTCCTGCTGTTTATTAGATAAATCAGCTCTCGTTCCGAGGAGTTCAGTTTCAATTGAAGAATACTCTCTGCTTACCTGTTCACACATATTCAAAGCAGCTTTTGCTTTATTCTGTAAATCATCAGTAAGCTTTTTAAGCTGTTCAATTTCGGAAGCACGGCTGAGAAGTCCGGTGTTTCTGTTAAGCGAGCCGCCGGTGAGTGAACCGCCTGCGTTTACTACCTGACCGTCAAGCGTTACTAATTTAAAGCGATAAGAGTATTTTTTTGCAATTGAGGTTGCACTGTTCAAATCCTCAGCGATAACGATTTTGCCAAGTAATGAACCGAGAATATTATTATATTTTTCTTCACAAGAACAAAGTTCGCTTGCAACTCCTACAAAACCGTAACATTCATCAAGTCCGTTTTCACGCAGTTCACGGCTTTTAATAGTATTAAGCGGTAAAAATGTAGCTCTGCCGCCGTCTGTTGATTTAAGATAACGGATTGCCTGCTTTGCATCCTCGTCGGTATTTACAACAATGTTCTGCATAGCCGCACCAAGTGCTGTTTCAATAGCAACACCGTACTTTGAAGGAACGGAAATAACTCTTGAAACAGGTCCGCAAATACCGTGCAGTTTTCCGTTTTTAGATGCGTTTACTACAACCTTTACGCTTTTTGAAAATCCCTCAAGATTGCGCTCAAGATTTTCAAGGAAAGAAATTTTACGCAGATGTTCTTTCACATCAAGCGAAAGCTTTTCGCTCTCAGACTTATATTCATTCTTCTTCTTTTCTTTTGATGATAATTTAAGTTCTAAACCGTCGATTGAATTCTTCAGCGAATTAATTTCTTCATTGGTTTCTGACAAATCTTCATTATATGCTTTGAAGATTTCTTCAAGCTCTTTAATCTGTGAAGTCTTTTCAGCTTTTGAAGCTTCAAGAGCGTTGATTCTTGCGTTAAGCTCTGTAATTGTGCTTTCAGAAGTCATATCAATTACTCTTGCATCGGCAGACTTCGAAGTGAGCATAGAAAGCTCTGCGGTTACCTCCTGCAACAAATCACCGCTTTTACTTGAATCAAGGTTAATTATATTAAGTTTTTCGGAAATCTCGCTGTATTTCTTCTGCTTTTCAATAATTTCGGAATCAAGTACGGCAATTCTTTCCTGCTTTTCCGAAATAGACTTTTCAAGGCTGTCTGCGCTTTGCTCAGCCTGAGCAATCTCATTATTTATTCTGTCAATATTTTCGTTGCTGTGAAGAATGTCATTCTCGGCAACAAAAATGAGCGCCTTCTTTTGCGAAATTTCAGCTTCTTTTTGAGAAATTTCATTTCTGATGTTTTCAATTTCAGCAGACAGAAAGCCGTTTTTTGAGTAAATTTCTTCGGTTTCTGCCTGAATATTTTGCAGAGTCTGCTCGGCTTCATCATACTGTGCCCTTGCAATTGAGATTTTTTCATCCTGCTGTTTTAAGCTGTCCTGTGATTTATCAAGAGTGAGCAACCATAGTGCAATTTCAAGTCCTCTTTTTTCTTCCGAATAGGTCAGAAACTGTTGTGCCTTTTCAGACTGTTTATGCAGAGGCTCAACACGTTCTTCAAGCTCAGTAACAATATCACGTAGTCTTAACAGGTTGTCCTCTGTGCTTTTCAGCTTACGCTCTGCTTCAATTTTTCTGTATCTGTAGCGTGATATTCCTGCGGCTTCTTCGAAAATTTCACGGCGTTCTTCGCTTTTTGAAGAAACGATGCTGTCAATTTTGCCCTGTCCAATCATCGAGTAACCGTCTCGACCAAGTCCCGTGTCCATAAACAGCTCGTTGATATCTTTAAGTCTTACAGCCGCTTTATTGATAAGGTATTCACTCTCGCCGCTTCTGTAGTAACGCCTTGTTACCGCAATATCATCGCCGTTAAAGTCAAGAAATCTGTCTGAGTTATCAATATTGAGCGTAACCTCGGCATAGCCCTGCCTTTTGCGTTTGTCGGTACCGTTGAATACAACGTCCTCCATCTTGGAACAGCGCAGGCTTTTGGGCGACTGTTCGCCGAGTACCCAGCGTATAGCGTCGCTTATGTTACTTTTTCCCGAACCGTTGGGACCTACTACAGACGTAATCCCCTGTTCAAAGGATAATTTAGTTTTGTCGGGAAACGTCTTGAATCCCTGTACTTCCAATGATTTTAAACGCATTAAAATACCCCTATTTTATGTATAAATCATATTTTCCGAGTGTGTTGTCAAACTTGGTTTCAAAGGTGTAGCCCATTTCTTTAAAGCAATTTAGATTGCATTTCTTCTGACCGTAAAACTTTGAAAGCGATTTTTCGTTTATGTAAGCAGTAAATGTTTTTGATTTATCAACAGAATTTGTTTTTTCAATAAAAGAATTATAAAATATTCTGCTTTCACAAAGCTCCTTAAACGCAGGATGATAGTTGTTTGCAAGGCTGTTTTTTACAAGGCTTTCGGAATAATGCAGTCCGAGCCTTATAATCTTAATATCAGCTTTTTCAAACACAAGAATAAGCCTTGAGCATAAATCAACAGACTGTTCAAGCGTGTACGGTACAAACTTCCCCGAAAGATAAAGATTTGCAAGCTCTGTTTCTTTCATAATGACAGTCGGATAAATCCTTACCGTATTAGGCTTAAGCTCAATAAACTTCTGTGCTGTATAAATATCCTTCTCATATGTTGAAGAATAAAGTCCCGTCATCATCTGGAGTCCGAATGAAAAATTATATTTTTTAATTAGTTTTGACGCTTTTATAACATCATAACTGTTATGTCCTCTGTTGTTAGCTTTAAGCACAAAATCATCCATTGACTGTGCGCCAAGTTCAATTGAAGTTACGTTGTATTTTTTAAGAACTTCAAGTACTTCATCATCAATATAATCGGGACGAGTTGAAATTCTTATTCCGGAAAATATCTTCGTAAAGGGCTTTGCGGCTTCAAGCAAGGTAATCATATAATCTCTGTCAATTGCCGTAAAACTGCCACCGAAAAATGCAATCTCGGCATTTTTTGCTTTATCGCCTAAATCATTTACTGCATTTTCGAGTGTGTTTTTTACATCTTCTTTTGTCGGCTGATACGACTGCCCTGTGATGTTTTTCTGATTACAAAAGCTGCACTGATGCGGACAACCGTTGTGCGGAATGAAAATTGAAATATTACTGTGTTTAATATCCCATCAGCTCCAAAGCCTCACGAGCCGCTTGTTGCTCGGCTTCCTTTTTACTTCTGCCGCCGCCCTTTCCGATAACATTGCTGTTTAAATGCACTTCAACAACGAAGTGCTTGTTATGGTCAGGACCGCTTTCCTTTACAAGAACGTATTCAAGCTTTTCACCGGGATTTTTCTGAATAATCTCCTGCAAGGTAGTTTTATAATCGTTTATTTTCTTTTTCTTTGAATTCTTAATTGCAGGTACTACAAAATTGAGAATGTGCTTTGATGCGGGGACAAGTCCGCCGTCAATGTAAATAGCTGCAATTAAAGCTTCAAATGCATCGGAAAGAATTGACGGACGGTCAGCACCTCCGTTGTTTCTCTCGCCCTTGCTTAAAACAAGATACTTTCCAAGGTCGATTTTTTTAGCAAACTCGTAAAGTGATTTTTCACACACCAAAGATGCACGGAGTTTTGTAAGCTCACCCTCGGGAAGTTCGGGACAATTTTTGTAAATATAGTCGGACACAACAATTGAAAGTACGGAGTCTCCGAGAAATTCAAGTCTTTCATTGTATTTTATGTGCTGTGACTTGTGCTCGTTTGCATAAGACGAGTGAGTAAGTGCCTCATTGAGTAAAGCAGGATTTTTAAATTGATATCCGATTTTATTCTGTAAATCAGTCATTTTTATTCTCCTGAAATTTAAAGTGCAGATGAAATTTCTTCAATAGCCTTTGCGTTGACATAGTCTATTGAAAGCTTAATTGCGTTCTTGATAGTAACAGCCTTTGAATCGCCGTGAGCCTTAAAAACAGGCTTTGACGTTCCGAGAATAGGCGCACCGCCGTAAGCGTTATAATCAAAATGTTTTTTCATATGTTTTAAATCTTTCATAACAAGAGCTGCTGCAAGCTTGCCCTTTGTGCTGTCGGCAAACATATGCTTAATCTGCTTCATAAGCGTTATTGCAACGCCCTCATAGGTTTTTAATATCAGATTGCCCGTAAAGCCGTCGCATACAACAACGTCGCATACACCTTTCGGAATATCTCTGCCCTCAACATTGCCGATAAAATTAAGATTGCTGTTCTTTAAAAGCTCGTATGTATTGCGATAAAGTTCGTTGCCCTTATGTTCCTCTGTTCCGACATTTGCAAGTCCGATTCGAGGCTTATTAACGCCCATAACCTTTTCCATATAAACCGAGCCCATAAGTGCAAACTGATAGAGCATTTCGGGACGACAGTTGATATTTGCTCCGCCGTCCATAAGCATAAAGAATCCTTTTTCATCAGGTAAAACGGGTGCAAAAGCAGGGCGTTTGATACCTTTGATTCTTCTTATTCCGAGGGTAGCACCCATACAGAGTGCACCGCTGTTGCCTGCGCTGATAAAAGCCTGTCCTTTATCCTCATTTAAAAGTTTTAGACCTACTGCCATTGAGCTGTCCTTTTTAGTTTTCAGAACTGCATCGGCAGAGTCTTCCATTGATATAATTTCTTCACAGTTTACAATCTCTATGCCGTCTAAAGAAATATTATTTTCCTTTGCAGTATTTCTGATTGTTTCTTCCTTACCCGTCAGGATAATATTTATGCCGAATTCTGAAACAGAATCAGCACAGCCTTTGATAATTTCAAGCGGAGCGTTATCTCCGCCGAATGCGTCAACAATAATCTTCATATTCGTCCTCGATATTTTCTTTTAAATATTTATCAATTGCGTCAAGCGCACGCTTTGAGTATGCAGCTCCACGTTCTTTTTTATCTCTCGGTCTGTTTTCAAGCTCGGGAAGCACACCGAAATTAGCGCCCATTGGCTGAAATTTTGTAACAGTCGGGTCGGAAATATAAGCAGTAAGCGAGCCAATCATAGTTTCACGAGGTAAAATAAGCGAAGGCTTATCAAAAATCCGTCTGCAAGCATTGATTCCTGCAATAATTCCCGAAGCGGCTGACTCCATATAACCCTCAACGCCTGTTATCTGACCGGCAAAAAACAACCTGTCATTACCTTTTACAGAATAATCAGAATTAAGTACCTTTGGCGAACAGATAAAAGTATTCCTGTGCATTACGCCATAACGAACAAAATCAGCTTTATGGAGTGCGGGAATAAGTGAAAAAACTCTTTTCTGTTCGGGAAATTTCAGATTAGTCTGAAAGCCAACGAGATTATACATTGTTCCTTCTGAATTTTCCTTGCGTAACTGCAACACTGCCCAAGGTCTGTGACCTGTTCTCGGATTTACAAGTCCTACAGGCTTCATCGGTCCGAAACGCAAGGTGCCTTCGCCACGCTGAGCCATAACCTCAACAGGCATACACCCCTCATATACCTTTGGATTGTTAACATCAAAATCGTGAAGCGGTGCACGTTCAGCACTTACAAGCTCGTTGTAAAAGTTTTCGTACTCCTCTTTATTCATCGGACAGTTTATATAATCATCAACGTCGCCACGTTCATATCTTGAAGCACAAAAAGCATAGTCCATATCGACGCTTTCTGCGGTAACTATAGGTGCAGCAGCATCAAAAAATGAAAGTGAATCTCCGAACATCTTGCTGATAGCATCTGAAAGAGGTTCGGAAGTAAGAGGACCTGTTGCAACAATCGTTATTGCGTCATCGGGAATTTCGCTAATTTCTTCGGTGATTACTTCAATATTCGGGTTGCTCTTTATCCCCTCAGTCACAAGCCTTGAAAAAATATCCCTGTCAACTGCAAGCGCACCGCCAGCAGGAACTTTGCACTTATCGGCACATTTCATAAGAAACGAGTCAAGTCTGCGCATTTCTTCTTTTAAAAGACCGGCAGCGCTTTCAACTCTCATTGCTTTCAAAGAGTTTGAGCAAACAAGCTCACCGAATAAATCTGTATGATGAGCAGGCGTTTTCTTTAGAGGCTTCATTTCATAAAGGCGCACCTTAATGCCCCTTTTGGCAATCTGCATTGCCGCCTCACAGCCTGCAAGTCCTGCTCCTATAACATTAATATACATTACTTATCTTCCGTTGTCATAGTTTTTGTAAAGCCGCAGCCCTCTTTTGCGCAGAAAAGCACTGGCTTTTTACCTTTTTTCTTAAAGAGTATTTCACCGCACTGCGGACATCTTTCGTTAACAGGCTCGTTCCAGCTTACAAAATCACACTCGGGATAATTTGAGCATCCGTAGAAAATACGCTTTGATTTTGTGTGCTTAACGATTACGTCACCGCCGCATTTAGGGCAGGTTACGCCTGTTTTTTCAACATATTTCTTGATATTTTTACATTCGGGATAACCGGGACAGGCAATAAACTTGCCGTATCTGCCAACCTTAACTACCATCTTTCTTCCGCATTTTTCGCAGATAATATCGGTTTCATCCTCTTTAAGCTGAATTTTAACTCCCTCCATCTCAGTCTTTGCCTTCTTCAGAGTTTCGTTAAAATCTTCGTAGAAATTGTCAAGCAGTTCTACCCATTCTTCATCGCCGTGTTCGACCTTATCGAGATCTTCTTCCATTCCTGCTGTAAACTTTACATTTACAATATTCGGGAATCTCTCTTTCATAAGCTTAGTAACTGCTTCACCGAGCTCAGTCGGAACAAGGCTCTTTGCTTCTCGCTTAACATATTCTCTGCCAGTTATGGTAGTTATAGTAGCGGCATAAGTAGACGGTCTGCCGATTCCGTATTCTTCAAGTGCTTTGATAAGAGAAGCTTCTGTATAGCGTGCAGGCGGCTGTGTAAAATGCTGATTCTTCTTAAGCTCTTTGCATCTTACGGGCATATTCTTTTCAAGCGGCGGGAGCTGAGAGGACTTTTCCTCTTCCTCGTCCTTGCCCTCTACATAGAGCGTTGTAAAGCCGGGAAAATCAACATAGTAACCGGATGCCTTGAATGTATAGCCGTTTGCTTCAATATCAGCCTGCGTTGTTTTCTGAATACAGTCTGCCATTTGCGATGCTGTAAATCTGTTCCAGATGAGCTTGTAGAGCTTATACTGGTCGGAAGTCAGACTGTCCTTGATTTTATCAGGTGCAAGACTCGGCATTGAAGGTCTGATTGCTTCGTGTCCGTCCTGTGCGTTGCTTCTTGACTTAAAGAATCTCGGTTTCGGCGGTAAATATTCATCACCGAATTCCGATGCAATATATTTTGTAACTTCATCAATTGCAACATTTGAAATTCGTAGCGAGTCAGTTCTCATATAGGTAATAAGACCTGTTGCACCCATTCCTTGAATTTCAACACCTTCATATAATTCCTGTGCAACCTTCATTGTACGTCTTGACTGAAAGCCGAGCTTTCTTGAAGCTTCCTGCTGTAAGGTTGAAGTGATAAACGGCGGTGCAGGAGATTTCTTACGAGTACCGTGTCTTACCTTTGTAATCATATACTCTGCATCCTGTAAATCGGCTTCGATTTTATCAGCCTGCTCCTGATTCTGAATTTTAATTTTGCCGTTAGCGTCTGAATAAAGGCTTGCATAAAATGACTTTCTGCTACCCTTAGGAATAAACTTTGCGTCAATTGTCCAGTATTCTTCAGGCTTGAATTTTCTGATTTCTTCTTCCCTGTCTACAATTATCCTTACTGCAACAGACTGCACACGTCCTGCGGAAAGTCCTCTGCGGATTTTCTGCGAAATAAACGGACTTAATTTGTAGCCGACAAGTCTGTCAAGTATTCTTCGTGCCTGCTGTGCATTTACAAGGTCAATGTTGATTGAACGGGGATTATCCATTCCGTTTTTTACACCCGACTTTGTAATTTCATTAAATTCTACACGTTTGCAGTAATCATCGGGCAAACCGAGGATATACGCAAGATGCCACGAAATCGCTTCTCCCTCACGGTCAGGGTCGGTTGCAAGGTAAACATTGTCGCTTTCGCTTGCAAGCGTTTTCAGCTCTTTAACAAGCTTTTCCTTGCCCTTGATTATTTCGTATTTCGGCGCAAAGTGATTTTTAATATCTACGCTGAGTCTTGCCTTGGGCAAATCACGAACGTGTCCCATTGAAGCAACTACTTCATAATTGCTTCCCAAATATTTTTTAATAGTTTTAGCTTTTGCGGGTGACTCCACAATTACCAAATCTGACATTTTGACCTCCGATTATTTAAGTATATATCTTCTTCCCTGAAGTGCTGTTACAAGATTTTTCATCTCAAGCTCCGTTATTGACGAGAGCACCTTAAAAACAGGGAGTCCTAAATCACTTGATATTTTATCTATATGAACAGGCTCATCAGATATGTATTCATATATCCTTTGAGCTGTAGGATTCAAATTTAAATTTTCTTGGCGTTTTATTTCTTTATCTGAATTATCAACAATATTTTCTATCTTATTCTCAGGTTTATCAATATTAATTAATTTCTTCGTTTCTTTCTTAAACGGGCTATTACCTTTTACCGGGATTGCCTCAATATCGTTAAGCGATATATTGTTAAAATCGACTTCTCCATCTGTTGCGTATAAATTGTCGAATGCATTGAGAATATCCATAAAATCAGTAACAGGGATTGCTGAACCCTCTTTGATTCTTCCGTTTGAGCCTTCGTTCTGCGGACTGTTGTTGCCGAGCAAAGCAAATACCTCTTTACCTTGTTCAAGAGCAAGATTTGCGGTAATAAGCGAACCGCTTTTTGCTCCTGCTTCAATTACAAGAACTCCGTCTGAAAGAGCAGAAATTATTCTGTTGCGTGCAGGGAAATAGTAATTTCTCGGAGTTTCATCGGGCGGATACTCCGAAATTACAGCACCTCGCTTTGTAATCGCACGTCGCATCTGTTCATTTTCGTGAAGATAATTGCAATTAATTCCGCATCCCCTCACGCATATTGTAACTCCGTCGGCGGCAAGCGAACCTCGGTGAGAAGCGCAATCTACTCCTAACGCACCTCCGCTTACTACGGTAACACCGTATTTTGAAAGAGCATATGCAATTTTATAAGAATTCTTAAGTCCATAGTCAGTTGCTCTTCTTGTGCCTACTATACCTATAGAAAGACGGTTATCAATATCGGGCAAAGTACCGCTGATATATATTACAGCGGGCGGAGTATCAATATTAAAGAGGCACAAAGGATAGTTTTCATCATCTATTGCAAGCACAGAGTATTTCAGCTCATTACATCTGTCAATAATTTTCTGAGCATCTTCAAAGTTTGCTTTTGAAAGCTTTTCAATATCACTTTCAGATAAAATTCCGCAGAAACGCCACTCTTTTTTACCGCCGAGATAAAAAAGAGAAATATCGGAATATAGCTTTGCAATCCTCTTAACCTTAGGTGTATTGTAACCGAGGGCAAGAGTTAACCAAATCCAGATTTTAGCATTTGACGAAATCATTTTATCATTTCCCAGATAATTATTGAAGCGGCAGCCGAAGCGTTGAGTGACTCGGCTTTTCCGCGCATTGGAATTGTAATCTTATTTTTGCAAGCGTTTATCGTTTCCTGTTTTAAGCCGTTACCCTCGTTGCCTATTACAGTTATACAAGGATATTTAAAATAAACCTCAGTTATAGGCTCTGCACTGCTGTCAACGACAGACGCAAAGGAATCAAGACAAGTATTCTCCTTTAAAAAAGAAGAAATACTTCTGCAAATTACAAACGGAATTCTGAACACTGCGCCCATACTGCCTCTGACAACCTTTGGACTGTAAATATCACAACAATCCTCTGACATAACAATGCCGTCAATTCCGAATGCCTCGGCGGAACGCAAAATCGTTCCAAGATTGTTCGGGTCCTGCACATTATCAAGCGCAAGTAATTTTCCGTTATTCTTAATTGTATCAAACTGACTAATTTTGTCAAGTGCTTTTATAACGCAGAGAAATCCTTGCGGTGTTTCGGTATCGCTGATTAAAGAAAAAATCTGCTCAGTTACTGCAAATGTCTTGCGGGAATATTCAGACAATTCGTTAAATTTTTCACGATTTTTTTCTATCGCCTTTTCAGTTGCAAAAAGTATTTCGATTTCTGCGTTGCTTAACATTGCGTCATAACAAACTCTTAAACCCTCAGCAATAAAAAGTCCCGATTGTTTTCTGTAACGTGCGCTTTTTTTAAGCTTTACCGTATTTTTTATGTTAATATTATCCTTGCTTGTAAGAGTAAGCATATCTTTCTCCTAAAACAGCAAATGCGTTTGGGAAAACCCAAACGCAATTACAAGTCAATAAAATTAAGCGTTTTTAGCCTGTTCAACAAGTGATGTAAAAGCAGCAGGGTCTGAAATTGCGATTTCAGAAAGCATCTTACGGTTTAATGTGATGCCTGCTTTTTTAAGACCATTCATAAATGTTGAATAATTTGTGCCGTTAGCCTTGCAAGCTGCAGAAATACGAGTAATCCAAAGACGACGGAAATCTCTCTTTCTCTGCTTACGACCGATGTAAGCGTAGTTACCTGACTTCATAACAGCCTGTTTAGCCATTTTAAAGTGTCTTGATTTGGAACCCCAGTAGCCCTTGGCAAGCTTTAATGTCTTTTTTCTTCTTTTGCGAGTCATCATCGCACCTTTTACACGTGCCATTATATGTTACCTCCGATTAGTTGATTTAGTTAGTTTAAGCGTCAATTATTTGTAAGGAATAAGGCGCTTGATCTGAGCAGTATTTGTCTTATCAGCTACTGCTGTCTGACGTAAACCTCTCTTACGCTTTGTTGTCTTCTTGTTTAAGATGTGGCTCTTGTTAGCGTGAGCACGGATAACTTTACCGTTTTTAGAAAGTTTAAAACGTTTTTTGGCACCGCTGTGAGTTTTAATTTTAGGCATATTAAGTATCCTCCCTGTTTAATTACTTGTTGGTCTTTGGCGCAAGAAACATAAGCATATTGCGGCCTTCAAGCTTTGCAGGCTTTTCAATAACAGCTACTTCGCTGCAAGCGTCGGCAAAGCGTTTCATTGTTTCAAGACCGATTTCGGGATGTCCCATTTCACGTCCTCTGAAACGGATTGAAACCTTAACCTTATCGCCGTGCTTAATGAATTTAAGAGCATTGTTAAGCTTTGTGTTAAAATCGTGAGTATCAATGTTGAGCGAAAGTCTTACTTCCTTAATGTCGACAACTCTCTGATTTTTTCTTGCTTCCTTTTCTCTTTTAGCCTGTTCAAAACGGTATTTTCCGTAATCCATAATCTTACATACGGGTGGATTGCTCTGCGGAGCGATTTTTACCAAATCAAGGTTTTTCTGCTCTGCAAGATTGAGCGCATCCTTTGCGGACATAATACCAAGCTGCTGACCGTCAGAACTGATTATTCTGAGCTCTTTGTCACGGATTTCTTCATTAATCTGAATATTATCTTTCTTGCCGATGGTTAAGCACCTCCAAAGTACCACTAAAATAATAAATGCGGACAGAAATACATCCGTCCGCATAACAATACATAACAAAAGATTAGGTATTGACCCGTGCAGACGACACCCCACAGGTGAAAGCATTTCTGCTTTGCTTTATTTTACCTTAACAGTATAATACAACTTTTGTTTCTTGTCAAGCATTATTTTTTAAATTTTCATAAATTAAATTTACAACACGCTCTGTTGACTTTCCGTCACGATAATCGAAGAACATATCTGCAAAGGGCTTGATTTTTTCTGTGCAGTAATCTTCTTTATTAATAACGTCGATAAGCTGTTCCTGAGAGTAAACAATTTTACCCGGAGCAAAGAGCTTGAAGTCGAAGTAAAAATCACGCTCGTTTATATATTTTTCAAGGTCAAACACATAGAAAATCATCGGAATATCAAGCAGTGACGCTTCAAATACAAGTGACGAATAGTCAGTTATTATCGCATCTGTCACAAAGAGTAAATCGTTAAGCTCCGTATCATCCGACAAATCAATGATTCTGTCTTTATACTTTTTAGGAATAGGCTGTTTATCCTTGACAAAAGGATGGTGCTTTACAATAAACACGTAATCCTCAGGAAGTTTTGCACATACAGTATTCAGATCAAACATTTCGGTAGGATAAAATGCAGTTTCCTTTACCATGCCTCTGAATGTCGGTGCAAAAAGAATAATCTTTTTATTTTTGAAGTGAGGGTGAGCAGAATAGAACTTATCTCTCGCCAGCTTTTTGTAATCTTCATCAAAGAAAACATCTGTTCTCGGAATACCTGTTGCCACAACATTATCCGTAGGAATACCGAATCCCTCTGAATGACATTTTTTGCAGTAAGTAGAGCTTACGGTTACATAATCATAGCTTCTGTGATTTCTTGTAGGCTGCGGAGAACCCTGAGGCTTTGAAAGTCTTGTAAAGCCAAAGGTCTTAAACGCACCGCAGGCGTGCCAGAGCTGAATCAGCTTTGTCTGCGGTCTTAAATCAATATAGTGAATCTGAGGAGTAAACTCGTCGAGAATTATTACCTTGCTTGTCGCACAGGCTTTAGTAAATGTTTTTATCTCCTTAAAAGACATTTCTGCAATTGTGTGCTCGTTGAGGATAAAATCAATTTTAAGATTTTTATCATCCTTGATTTTATTATACACAAAAGCAAAGTTGCCTGAAATATCATCACGTCTTAAAGAAATAAACGTAATTTTGTTGTTCTGAACTTTTTTAAGCTTATAAAAATTATAGCAGGTTTTGAAAATAAATCTCTTAACCGTCCACAATGCAATTTTAAGTGTTGCAACCTGTGAAAAGCGCCAGAATACAAAAGCAACAAAACATTTCAACTGACTTTCATCGTTAAACCGTGCAGGGAAACGCTTAATTTCAGTCAGTCGCAGAATACCGTCAATTACAAATATCGGCAACATTACAACTGCAAAAATAAACTGCACAATCTTTATCAGAAAATTAACAAAATTCACACAAAATCTGCTTACAGGCGTATGGTGAATTTTCTTTTTATTCGGTAAAAATCTGAAATGATTCCCCTCCAATGTGTATCCGTAACATTTATCATCTGTTTCAAACACCTCAGGAGTTAAATCAACATTGATTTTTTCCTCATAAAAATCAGCAAATCCAAAATTAAGATACATATCAAAAGGAAGATATGCGTTTCTCGTTTTCCAGAAAAGCAAATCAAGACGATAGGTATATTTACCCGAAAAGAAGCACTTTCCGTCAACATAAGTTACATTAGAAAGGACAAACGGAATACGTCTGTCCTCCTGCTCGTTAAAAAAATGTAAAACAATTTTTGGTTTAGATAAAAAATGAGAGTTAATAGTTTCGTCAGCTATTTCGCCCATGATTGTGAGAACCATTTTACGGTCCTGTATTAACAATTCCTTAACCTCTATTTTATATTCCAACAAGTACACCCCAAATTCATTTAATTAATTCCATCATTTTATTTACGGCTTCGTCAATATTCATACCCTTTGAATATACAGAAGAAGAGCCTGCAACAAATAAATCTGCGCCGCATTCACGCATTTTATGGCACAAATCCCAGCTGACATGTCCGTCAACTTCAAGAACAATGTCTTTGCCGCTGTTATCAATAATCTGTCTTACCTTGGTAATTTTATCAAAGCTTCCCTCAACAATAGGCTGTCCTGCAAAGCCGGGATATACAGTCATTACAAGGACTCCGTCTATGTCATCAAGATAATCATTGAGGACTTCCGCCTTTGTGTCGGGACTTATGGCAAGAAAAGGATTTGCTCCACGATTGCGTATAATACTTAAAACGTCACGAACATTCTCGCAGGCTTCAAGATGAACGGCAACAATATCACCCTCACCTATATCCATTCTGTCAAAATACTGCTGTGGCTCATAAGCCATTATATGAATATCCCTTTTCATATTTTTAAGGACAGACTTTACGGCTCTTATCAGAGAAGCGTCAAGAGTGATGTTCGGAACAAACTTACCGTCCATAAAATCAAGATGTATATAATCAACGCCCAGATTGTCCAGAGCTTCAATTTCAGACTGAAAGTTCAGAACATCTGCACACATCAGCGACGGAGAAAGCATTCCTCTCATAATATCACCTCTTAATCCTTGTTAACTACCATAATTTTAGCGAAAAATTCAGTATTATTTTTCATAATTTCAAGACCTTTATCCATCGTTTCAAGGTCAAATTTATGAGTAATAAGCTTTTCTGCGTTAATTTTGCCTGAAGCAAGAGCATCAACAACAAGATTCCAGTCGCTCTTGTGAGTATCACTGTAGCTTGAATTCCATGTGCCGTGAATAGTAAGCTGTTTTCTTAAAATCTGCCAATATGTGTTCTGCGGGAAAGTAAAGTCACCGTGCGGATTGCCTACAAAAATAACCTTTCCGCCCGAAGCAACAGATTCAAGACAATTGCAGGCAGTAACAGGAACTCCGACAGCCTCAATAGCAATATCAGCTCCAACTCCGTTTGTCATTTTTTTAACCCACTCAATCGGGTCTTCATGTGAAGAATTGCAATATTCAGTAAATCCGAGACTCTCAATAAAATCCCAGTTATTAAGGTCGGTACCTACCAAAAGAACCTTTGCACCCCATGCTCTTGCCCACTGTGCAATAAGCATACCGATTGTGCCGGGGCCGTAAATTACAACTACATCGCCGATTTCAATCTGCGCCTGTCTTAATGCATGCAAGCCAACTGCGCAAGGCTCGGTCATAGCGGCAACCTCATAAGAAAGGTTATCGGGAATCGGAACAAGATTCCAGACCGGAACACGCACATACTCTGCAAATGCTCCGTCACTTCTTGAGCCGAGGTAATCATAGCTTTTGCACATTTCAAATCTGCCGTTATTGCAGTTCTCGCATGTTTTGCAGGGAATCAGAGGAAATACAGTTGCTCTCATACCGATAAGCTTTTTGTTTTCTTCGTCGGGAGCATCAACTACTATACCCGAAAATTCGTGTCCGGGAATAGTCGGGAAATGATAAGTTCCGTTTACGAAAATTCTCGGAATATCAGAGCCGCAGATTCCGCAAGCCTTTACCTTAAACAAAACTTCGCCGGAATTTACCTTTGGCATTGGATAGTCACAGTATTCGAGATTTCCTACTTCTCGTAATACTCTTGCCTTCATTTTTTCCAAATTAATTCACACCTTTCAAAATAGACTCGAAAGTTTCCAAGTCTTCTACAGTGGTAATCTTAAGATTTCGCTCACTGCCCTTTACCATTCTGATTTCCATTCCGTGGCGATAAGCAATTTCACTGCTGCCTGCAGTAAGACCTATCTCCTCGTCGGAAACCGAGTTGTGTATATCAAGATATTTTCTGAATTTAAAGCTTTCGGGAGCTTGTCCTGCAAAAAGCTCGGAGCGCTTAAGCAGGCAACCGATACTGCAACCGTCCTTACTCTGATAAACAGTGTCCTTCACCGAAATTACAGGCATTGCTCCGTCATATTCCGTTGCACCTTTTATACAATCGGAAATGATTTCGTCAGATACAAGAGGACGAGCCGCATCGTGAACAATAACAATATCAGTATCAGAAGCATTCTTTTCAATGCACTTCAATCCGTTATATATTGAATGCTGACGGGTTTTGCCTGCAGGAGCATAACCGCAGATTTTAGTAATACCGTACTTTGCAGCATATTCCTCAACAAATCCCTGCCACTGCTCGCTTACAACTACCACAATATTGTCAATTTCGTTGTGCTTCTGAAAAATATCAAAGCAATAAGAAATAATAGGCTTATTCTGTACCATAAGAAACTGCTTAGGTCTGTCAGCTCCCATTCTGCTGCCGACTCCGCCTGCAAGAATTATAGCAGTATTCATCATACTCCTCCGTTCATATTTCAAAAACTATATAATTTCAAAATAAATTTTACATCAATCAAACATTTATAGTCAATTGTATAATACCACATTTAGGGCTTTTTTGTCAATATGCACGATATACATTGTGGTTATTATTAAAATTATAATTGATAAAAACTAATTATTTTGTTATAGTATTTATAAAGGGTTATATTAACTTGAATCGAGGTCTTTTACTATGGATTTTTACAAACGTGCATTGGAGCTGAATGATGAAACTATCTCTCACCGCCGTTTTTTTCACAAGAACGCTGAAACAGGACTTAGTATGCCCGTTGCAGTTGACTACGTTATGAAAAAGCTTACCGAATTTGGACTTGAGCCGAAAAAATGCGGTTACGGAGTAACTGCACTTTTAGGCAAAGGTGAAAAAACTTTGCTGTTACGTGCTGATATGGATGCTTTGCCTATGCCTGAAGAAAGCGGAGAGGAATTTGCCTGTCCTACAGGAAAACAGGCTCACGCCTGCGGTCATGACTTTCACGCCGCTATGCTGCTTACAGCCGCAAAAATTTTAAAAGAAAACGAGGACAAGCTCTGCGGTAAAGTAAAGTTTATGTTTCAGCCTGCCGAAGAAACCTTTGAGGGCAGTAATAATATGATTGAAAACGGAATTCTTGAAAATCCAAAGCCTGACGCAGCGCTTGCATTTCACGTTGCACCGGGGAAACTGCCTATAGGGCTTTTTATGTATAACAGCGGCGGAGTTATGATGTCTTCCGTAGACGGTTTCAGAATTACAATAACAGGAAAAGGCGGTCACGGAGCATACCCAAATCTCACGGTTGACCCCATTCACACTGCTGTTCAGATTTATTCCTCGCTTGAGGGGCTGATAGCCAGAAACTCAAATCCCGAAAAAAACTGCGTCCTTACTATTGGAAAATTTCAAAGCGGAAATGCAGCTAACATTATTCCCGACACTGCTGTGCTTGAAGGTACACTGCGCACAAATGATAAGCACGAAAGAGAAATGCTCGTCAGCAAAATCAGAGAAGTTGCTAACGGAATAGCTGAAATTAACGGTGCAAAAGCAGAGGTAACTCCGCTTTCAGAGGTGCCTCCTCTTATCTGCAACAGCAAATTCACTGAACAAATTGCCGGCTTTATGCAGGAAATGGATATTCCGGGAATTACTCCATACCCCAATATGCAGGCAAATGCTTCTGAAGATTTTGCCATTATAGCAGAAAAAATCCCGTCTGCTTTTATCTATCTTTCAGCGGGCTTTCCAGATGAACGAGGTGCATACTCTGCACACAATCCAAAGGTGCGTTTTAACGAGGAGGTATGCCCTATCGGTGCTACTGCTCTTTCGTATTGCGCAGTTTGCTGGCTTGAAACAAATAAATAATATCTATCAATTATATCAGTATATTTATCACCCAACCTGCCGTTTGTAACGAAAAGCAAGATTAAGCATACTATAAAATGAACGACAAATCAGCAGGTGATTAAATGGCATTTGATACAAGAGAGCTTTTTGCAAGGTTGCTAAAATGTGAAGCCGGCGGCGAAG
>CACXFS010000016.1 GCA_902766885.1 uncultured Ruminococcus sp.
AAGAATCAGAAAAATGTTTGACTCCCGAGATACCGAGTTTTAAATCATATCCGACTTTTATAACGGACTAAAAAATTATCGTTTATATTTTATAAATGATTTTTATATAATTTTATACCGTATATTAATTATTGTCAATAAAATATCGGCTCAAAGCGATAAACTCTGAGCCGAAAAATTATTTTGCATATTGATTGAATCTTGATAAGAACGCCTGCGTTCTCGGATTCTGCGGATTGCCGATAACCTGTTCGGGAGTGCCTTCCTCTGCGATAACGCCGTCAGCCATAAATATGATTTTGTCCGCTACGTCACGAGCAAATTCAATCTCGTGAGTAACTACAATCATCGTGCTGTCGGAAGACTTAAGTCCTCTTATTACGTTGAGCACCTCGCCCGTCAGCTCGGGGTCAAGCGCCGACGTCGGCTCGTCAAAGCAAAGCACGTCGGGATTCAGCGCAAGTGCCCTTGCAATAGCAACACGCTGCTGCTGACCGCCGCTTAAATTGCAGGGGTAGGAGTCCTTCTTTTCGGAAAGACCGACCTTTTCAAGCAATGAAAGCGCATTTTTTTCGATAATCTCCTGAGCCTCTTTATAGGTTTTTGCGCCCATAAAATCTCCGCTCTTTTTAATCTGCTCTTTTGCAAGCATCTTCGGAGCAAGGGTGATATTTTCAATCACCTTGTACTGCGGAAAAAGATTAAACGACTGAAAAACAAGACCGAAATGAAGTCTGTTTTTTCTGATTTCAGCGTCGTTCGCCTTTGCTTTGTTTGTGCAGTCGAGCAGAACGCTGTCGTTTACTGTAATTTTTCCGCTCTGCGGTGTTTCGAGAAAATTAAGACATCTCAGAAGCGTTGTCTTGCCCGACCCCGAAGAACCGATAATCGCCAGAACCTCGCCCTTTTCAAGCGAGAAGCTTATATCCTTTAAAACCTGAGTTTTGCCAAAGCTTTTCTGTATATTTTCAACCTTTAACAGCGACATATACGTTCCTCCTTAACCCTTGTAGTAATCGAGCTTTTTCTCGATAAACGAGAAGAGAAGCGTCAGTATTCCGCAGAAAGCAAGGAAGAATACAGCCGAGTAGAACAGCGGCCAGATAAGGCCTTCCATTGAAAAATCCTTTGCGTTCATCAGTATTTCGGGAATTGCAATTACGCTTGCAAGCGAGGTGTCCTTAACGAGAGTGATAATCTCGTTGCCGATAGGAGCTGTTATTCTTTTAACAACCTGAATAAGCACTACCTTGAAGAAAATCTGCGACTTCTTCATTCCGAGCACCTGCCCTGCCTCGTACTGCCCCTTTGGAATTGACTCAATTCCGCCTCGGTAGATTTCCGAAAAATACGCCGCATAGTTGATTACAAATGCAATCAGCGCCGCCTGCATTCTCGGAAAGTTAAAACTGCCGTTTGACACAAGCGGGGGAATGTAGAACACAACGAAAAGCTGGAGCATAAGCGGAGTACCTCTGATAACCCACACAAACGCCTTTGTAAGCCACTTCAGCGGCTTGAACTTCGACATTGAACCCATAGATACTATAAGTCCCAGCGGAAGTGCAAGCAGAAGTGTAATTGAAAATATAAAGCAGTTCTCACCAAAGCCCTTGAAGAGCTGCTGAGTAACATTGATAAATTCGTTCATTATCCCAAATCCGTTCTTAGCTTACTTTGCTTTTACAAGAAGAAGGTCCTCAAGGTTGTACTTCTTTGCAATTTCCTCAAGCTTGCCGTCATCTGCAACAGCCTGAACGGCTTCGTTGATTTTCTCTAATGTTTCAGTGTCGCCCTTGCGAACAGCAATACCGTACTGCTCTTTTGCAAAGTCCTTGCCTTCAACTACCTTGAGGTCAGCGTAGTCTGTACCGTCAGCGATTGTGCCGATTGACATTACATAGTCGATGATTGCAATGTCAGCTGTGCCTGACTTAACCTCAAGAAGTGCCTTTGCCTGTGAGTCAACGGAAACGTAGTTTGCTTCCTTGAAGAACTCGTCGTCCTTTGCAACGTCCTCGCCTGCCGACTTCTTTTCAGCAACAACCGTTGCACCCTTAACAGCCTCTGCAGTTGTGAACTTGTCGGCATTTTCAGCCTTAGTTACCATAACCTGCTTGTTTTCCATATAGGGAGTTGAAATACCCATGTTTTCCTGTCTTTCATCTGTAATTGTAAGTCCGTTCCAGATGCAGTCAATAGTCTTTGCGTTGAGCTCAACTTCCTTTGAATCCCAGTCGATTTTCTGGAAGTTAGCCTTTACACCGAGCTTTTCGCAAACGCTCTGAGCAAATTCAGTTTCAAAGCCTGTCAGCTCGCCGTTTTCGTCCTTGTAGTTCATCGGCTCAAAATATGTAATACCGATAACAAGCTCGCCCTTGTCTGCAATGTAGCTCCAGTCGCCTGCTGAGCTCTGTGAGCTTGAGTTGTCCTTTGATGCTTCAGAGCTTGATGACTGTCCGCCGCAGCCTGTAAGAGCTGTAACAGCCATAAGTGCTGAAAGAATAAATGCAGTAAGTTTTTTCATTAAAATCTCCTCCAATAAAAAGAATAACCTTATTATAACATTATCACGTTAGCAAAGTAAAGTGTTTTTTGTTACAAAATAAATAATATTGCTGAAAAATATTGTAAAAAGTTCTTGATAAATTATAATGCAATATGATAAAATATATATAATATTTAGAAGTATGCAAATATAAATTTTATTAAAAAGAGGTATTTTTATGAAAAAACTACTTTCTGTATTGCTTGCATTGACAATGGTATGCTCGTTTGCGGCATGTTCATCGTCAGAAAGCAGTCAGACAACCGACACTACTTCTTCGCAGTCAGAAACCTCCGCTGAATCTGTCAGCACCGAGGAAAATAAAGAAAAGCTTGAATGGGTTGACTACGCAGAATACAACCTTGACGAGGACGTTCCTGCAAAGAACGTAATTCTTATGATTGGCGACGGAATGGGCAAGAACATAATTAAAGCATCCGAAGTCGTTAAGGGCGATAAGCTTGTAATGAGCGGAATGAAGTACAGAACAGACGTTACTACATATTCTGAGTCGGTAACAAAAGGCTATAAGGAGTTTACCGACAGTGCCGCGTCGGCAACTGCTATGAGTACGGGCGTTAAGACTCTCAACGGATGCATAGGTGTTGACCCCGACGGAAACAAGCTTGAAACAATCTGCGAATATGCACAGTCGCTTGATATGGAAACAGGTCTTGTTGCAAGGCAGGTTGTAAGCCACGCAACTCCTGCGGGAATGGTTGCTCATAACAGCTCAAGAGATAACTATTCCCAGATTCTCCGTGAAATGATAAATGCGGATGTCAACGTAATGTTCGGAGGCGGTTCACAGTACTATACAAATCCTAAGATTCAGAAGGCTATTGAGGATAATAATTATAAATACATCACCAAGGCTGACGAGCTTGACGCACTGAATTCGGACGACGACAAGGTGCTCGGAATGTTTGCATATGACAATATGGGCGCCCCCGATATGGCTCCGTCACTTATGAGAATGACCTCAAAGGCTCTTGATATGCTTGACAATGACAAAGGATTTTTCCTTATGGTAGAGGGCAGTAATATTGATACCTACGAAAGCAAGTGTGATATGGAAACAACTCTCGGTCAGATGCAGGACTTTGACAAGGCAGTTGATTACGTTCTCAAATGGGCAGAGGAACATCCCGGAACACTCGTAATTGTAACAGCCGACCACGAAACAGGCGGAGTAACACTACCCGACAATCCCAAGCCCGAGGATATCAACGACAGTTGCTTTACCTCAGACGGAGAGCATACAAACACTAACGTATGGCTATTTGCAAGCGGAGCGCAGTCAAAGGAACTCTGCGAAAAGGACGTTATCGACAACACCGACATCGCAAAATATATGCGCAAGGTGCTTGAAGATTCACATAAGTAATTCAGAATGTGGTTTCTGAACAATTGACAATCGGGAAATTATGTGATATAAAGTAAAGGAAATCTATTTGAACGGAGTGAAAAAATGAGAAATCTTTTCTGCTGATTTTTATTTACAGGCAAATGAAGTAACGGTGTACCCGTTTGCTTTGCTGTGCCTATTAGCGGAAAAGTTCTTGTTTTGCTCTTGTTGAATTTTCTCTGACATTGTTACAGGGATTCCCTGCGTTTTTCGGGCGGCAGAGCTTTTCTGCTGCCCGAATTTTAGTTTTAAGGGGGAATTTTATGTCAATGATTAATATTTCAAACCTGACCTTTGCTTATGACGGCAGCTTTGACAATGTTTTTGAAAATGTAAATATACAGTTGGATACTGACTGGAAGCTAGGCTTGACTGGCAGAAACGGCAGAGGAAAGACCACTCTGCTGAGGCTTTTGATGGGAAAGTACGAATATAAAGGCAGTATTTTTTCAAGCGTTGAGTTTGAGTATTTCCCGTTTGAAATTGAGGACAAGTCAAAGCTTACATATGAAGTTGCAGATGAAATCTGTCCCGATTATGAATACTGGAAGCTTGCAAGAGAGCTGAATTACCTTGAAGTTAACGAGGAGGTGCTTTACCGTCCGTTTAACACGCTCTCTAACGGAGAGCGAACAAAGGTGATGATTGCGCTTTTGTTTATTAAGGACAACAGATTTTTGCTGATTGACGAGCCGACAAATCATCTTGATATAGACGGCAGACGTATTGTCAGCAAATATCTAAACTCCAAAAAGGGTTTTATACTTGTTTCGCACGATAGGGCGTTCCTTGACGGTTGTGCAGACCACATTATATCAATCAACCGCAGTGATATTACCGTAACAAAGGGCAATTTTTCGCAGTGGCTTGAAAACAAGGAAAGGCAGGATAACTTTGAGCTTGCCGAAAATGAAAAGCTTAAAAAGGAGATAAAACGTCTTGAAAAAACCGCAAGGCAAAAGTCCGAGTGGGCAGACAGGTCGGAAAGTAAAAAAATCGGCTTTGACCCCACAAAAACCGAAAAAAGTATAAGCAGACGAGCGTATGAGGGTGCAAAGTCGAAAAAGATGATGAAGCGTTCAAAGCAGATTGAACAGCGGAGCTATAAAGCGGTTGAAGAAAAGTCAAAGCTGCTTAAGAATTTGGAGCGTGAAGATGATTTAAAAATCGCACCGCTTGAATATGTTAAAAACACGCTTGCGGAATTTGAAAACGTCGCAATATCCTACGACGGCAGAACGGTTTGCAGTAACGTAAGCTTTAAAATAGAAAAGGGCGACAGGATTGCACTCTGCGGAAAAAACGGCAGCGGAAAGTCAAGTATCATAAAGCTATTGTGCGGAAATGATATTGATTATGTCGGCAGGGTATCTGTCGGAAGCGGACTTGTAATTTCTTACGTTCCTCAGGAAACCGACAGTCTGTCGGGAAATCTTAAAGATTATGCGGAGAAAATGAATATTGACGAGAGTCTGTTCATGGCAATTCTTCGAAAGCTTGATTTTCAGAGGTCACAGTTTGATAAAAATATCGAGGATTTCAGCGGAGGACAGAAGAAAAAGGTTCTTATAGCTGCAAGCCTTTGCCAAAAGGCACATTTGTACGTCTGGGACGAGCCGCTGAATTTTATCGACGTCATTTCAAGAATACAGATTGAAAAGCTTATAAATAATTTCAATCCCACAATGATTTTTGTCGAGCACGACGCCGCCTTTTGCCAAAACACAGCAAATAAAACGGTGGTGCTGAACAATGATTAGCAATTACGAACGGAGTTGGTTTTATGAGTAAAACAGGCATAATTTTTGATTTGGACGGTACCTTGTGGAATACGTCCGAAACAATAGTGCCGATATGGAATGAGGTTTTGAAAAGTCACAGCGAAACCGACAAACAGCTTACCGTAACGGAAATGAACGGATATATGGGCAAAACTTTGGAACAGATTGCAAGGCTGATGTTGCCAAAGCTTGATTTGGAAAATGCAATGGCAATTGTGTATGAGTGTTGTGACGTTGAGCGAGATTATTTGCGAAAGGTCGGCGGAAAGCTGTACGATAACCTTGCCGAAACATTAAAACAGCTTAAAGAAAAACATAGTCTTTACATCGTCAGCAATTGTCAGGACGGATATGTTCAGGCTTTTCTTGATTTTCACGGCTTTAACGAAATTTTTGATGATTTTGAAATGTCGGGAAGAACAAAGAAATCAAAGGGTGAAAACATTAAACTGATAATTGAGCGAAATAATCTTGACAAGGCTGTCTATGTAGGCGATACTCAAGGCGATTATGATGCGGCAAAGGCAGCAGGTGTTCCGTTTGTTTTTGCAGAATACGGCTTTGGCAGTATTGATAGCTTTGAATATTCCATAGAAGAATTTTACAGATTGCCCAGTGTGGCTGAACAGGTGTTTTTAACTGTTGCAAATTGATGATTAAGAGTGTATTAAAATTTATCAAGTAGTACTATGTTCCTATATTAACTAAGAACAAAAAGGGGAATGACAGGTGAAAGGTGTTAAACAATCAGTAGCTCTGCTGAGAAAGGCGTGGCAGCAGGTTTTTATATTTGAAATCGTTTACAAGTTATTGACTAATTTTGTTGTTATTCCTGCGCTGAGGTTTGCTTTCAATGCGCTTACCGCAACAACAAAGTCATCATACCTCACCGAGAGCAATTTAACAAACGCATTCAGTCCGATTTTTATTATCGGCTGTATCGTAATCGTAATTATTTCAACAGTTTATTTCCTGCTTGAAATTGGCGTTCTGCTGTCAATTCTGAAAAGCGCATATTTTGATGAAGAAACAACTTTGTTCTTTCACATTAAAAGAACTTTTATCAGAATAAAAGACGTGTTCAGGCCTAAAAATCTGTGGCTCATTCCATTTTCGATGATACTCGTTCCTATTACAAATATGTTTCTCGCATCAAGCTTCATTCCGAATATTGCAATTCCCGACGTTGTTTTCGACACGCTTGTAAACGACGTTGCGTCAGCCTGCATAACTTTATTTGTTATGCTTATCCTGATTTTGCTGTCAATGTTCCTTATGTTTACATACAACCCGTTTTTTATTGAGGGCAAAAATGCAAACGAGTCAGCAAAAATAAGTTTCAGACTTGTTAAAAGGAGAAAATGGAAGCTATTTAAGTCGCTGTTTCCGATGTCAATTATCCTCACGCTTGTGTTCTGGGCAAATATGACTGTGTCGTTTATTATAAAACTCCTTATCCTGAACAATACGACAAACGGCGATTTATACTATTTATTTGTGGCGTTGTTTTTGTGCTTGCAGTGGCTGTTTTCAATGCTTATTTCCATATTCAGCATCGGCGTTTCCTACTGCAAAATCACAAATCTGTTCTACAAATTCAAGCAGGAGGAGGGAATGGAAATTCCTGCGAAAGCAGAGATAAAAGCTCCAGACCAAAATAAAAAATCGTATGCAAAGAGAATAATTACATACTGTATTTTAATTTTTATCGTTCTGTCAACTGCGTCAAATAAAGTCTATTTGCAGAATAATGACTCAGTAAAGAATGAGCAAATCAGCAAAATTACCGTTACCTCGCTCAGCGTTGATAATTTTACAACACCGAAAGATACTTTGCAGTCATTTGAATTATGCGTCAATTCGGGTGCGGATTGCATAAAAACGCCTGTTTGGCTTACAAAGGACGGAAAGCCGGTTGCTCTTAGTAACGACAACGTAAAGGAGTTGACGGGAATTGATAAAAGCGTTAGGGACTTAACGTTTGATGAAATTAAAAAACTCGACGTTGTTGATGACTTGGATTCGGATGAAAAATATGAAATTGCATCGCTTGAGGAATTAATTAATCTTTGCGAAGGCAAAACAAAGCTGAACATTGAAATTAAAACAGAAGATGCTGTGCAAAAGGCTGTTGATGAAATCAGAAAATACGACGTTGAAAATGACTGCGTTATTTCCTCGTTCAGCTATCCCGTTTTGCAGGAAGTGAGAAAGATTGCTCCGAATATAAAAATCGGCTGTGAAATGTCAATTGCGCAGGGCGATATTTATTCCCTTGACGTTGACTTTTTCGAGATTGAATCAAGCTATGTGAGTTCAAATATGATTTCAAAAATTCACGACAGCGGCAAAGAAATTTCAATCAGGACGATAGACGATGAAGAATCCCTGCTCAAAATAATTGATACGGGTGTCGATAACATTGTGACAAACGAGCCTGAAATGATTAAAGAAATGCTGTCCCGTGACAACAACTGGATTCGTTCCGTTATGGACAGAGCGGCTTGACGTAAAAAGTGACTGTGCAAAAAACACAGCCACTTTTCTTTTGGAATAATATACAGTTTTTAATTTCCGAATTGTTCCGACACAAGATTGCATATATAATCTCTGTCATACATTCTGTTAGAGGTCAGATAAATATCGGGCGTCAGACCGTTGTCTATGTCCATTAAGCTTCCGTTTTTAACTGATACGAGCTGATTGTTTGAAGAAATCCGCATAAACGAACCTGTTGCGGTAGCAACATATCCTACAACGCAGGCACCGCCACCGCTTTGCTGTCCCAAAGCAAGAACATTTGCGTCATTGTATTTAATGTTGCAGGGGAAGAGGTTGCCGCAGGAGAATGATACATCTGATGTGATTAAGGCAATGTTTTTGCCGAGCGCTTTTATTGACTTATCGTTTTCATCAATTTTTCCGTCTAAATTCAGGTCACATTCAACAACATTCTGATGAAGTGCGTTTGTAATCGGATTTAAAACGGATATGTTTGAAGAACCTAATACGGCGTAAATTGAATATAAACAGGCAATGGAGTCGCCGCCTGTATTGCACGAAAGGTCAATAACGACATTTTTTACATCGCTGTCCTCGTTTTTAAGTTTTTCAAGTGAATAGCTGAACAGTTCAATTGTGTCGGAAAGGTCCGGTTCTTTATTTTCATTGTAATACTTATCCTTGGATTTTGCAATAAAGCTATCAAAGGTTATAAAGACAGTATCTCCACGACGTTCATAAGGCTCAACCTCGCCGAGAATAGAGCTTCGTGTTGCTGTTTTAGCTGCAAATCTTTTGTATCTGTCCATATAAGTTTTGCTGTTTGCAGTCGGTTCGTCCATTATACTGTATTTTTCTTTGTCGAAATAGGGTGAACTGCAATCATATGAGCTGTGAAAATCAGCAAAGCACGTAGTTGAAAGCTGTAAATTTGCCTTGTCTATTCTGTATACGTTTCCTGACAGATATTCCTTCTTTAAGCCCATTCTGTTTAAGTAACTGTCAAAGTCCTTGATTTTATGAGTGTCTTTAAGACCGTAGTGTAAATCAAGATTAAGGCAAAGCTCGTTGTAATTGAATTTTGTCATTTCTTCCGAAAGGGTTTCCTTCGGCTCAATGGAATAATACAGCTTAGTAAGCTCATTTGAATAATCTGTTATTATTTCTTCATTAAAAAAGAATAACTGTTCATCAATTGAAACTAACACATATTCTGTTTGCGAAATGAAAATATCATTAAATGTTGACAGGGGGATAAAGAGCTTTCCGTTATCTTTAAGCATTGGTATTGAATAGTCCTCAAGACTGATTTTTAACGGATCACCGTTGTAATAGTGATCATAAGGACTTCTTAAAAACATAACAGGCTCGTCGGAGCTTGATTTGCTTTCGTTATTTTCAATCAAATCCATAGGCAGACCATCTTTTTTGGTGGTAAAAAGGTCATAGTCGCTGAATTCTATGTATTTTTCGGAATAATTAAATTCAGCCGTTAAGTCATCGCCGATTGTGCATATAACAATGCTTCCGTTGTTTGAAGCTTCAACATTAAAGTCTGACTTTTCAAGAAAATCTCTGAAAAAGTTTAAACCGTTATTTACTTCGATAAACGGAATGTCATTGTACTTTGTGGAATAATAAACTTGCTGTTTTTCTTCCAAAATGCCTTCCATAGCAGCAGGCATATTTAACTTTGTGGTTTTCTCAACAATTATTCCGTCCTCGCCCTCGTCAATTGGCTGACCGATTGATAATTTTGTATCATATCCCGAAAGATATTTCTGAATCTGCGTAACGGAATTGATATTGATTTCGGTGTCGTCCACATTTGCGGCAACCTCCTGCTTAATGCCGAAGTCGGCACTTTCTGCAAGGTATTTCTGAATTTCGGTTGCGTCGGCAATAGATACCGTTCCGTCAAGATTAGCGTCGCCCAGAATAAGCGGGGTTTCTTCAGCCGCAGAAACGGTAAGACCGCTTATCGTTGAAGTTAATAAGGCGGCAGATAAAAATACTGCGCATATTTTTTGACCGATAGTTTTTTTCATTGGAATTCCTCGCTTTCCATTAGTTGATTAAATAATAACATATAATTTAGCGAAAATCAATATAAAATCAGCAGTAAAAGAACAAAATATATGTAATTTTAAAACAAAGCATAGAAAAAACCACCCGATTTACGGGTGGTTACTATCAGTCAATTTCAACCATAATCTTTTCATCGCTGCGGATTGCCGCACTGCGGGCAATTGTACGGATAGCCTTGGCAATTCTGCCCTGCTTGCCGATGATTCTGCCCATATCGTTCTCTGCAACGTGAATGTGATAAACGGTTGTGCCGTCCTCGCTCGGTGCGTCAACTTCAACGCTTACCGAATCGGGGTCGTCAACAAGACCTTTTGCGATTATAGCAAGTAATTCCTGCATAAGATAAGTCCTTTCCTGCTTCGCAATTATTCAATTACGCCGTTCTTCTTAAGAAGTGCCTTTACTGTATCTGTGGGCTGTGCGCCGTTAGCAATCCACTTCTTAACAGCCTCCTGGTCTACCTTGAACTCGCTGGGGTTCTTGAGAATGTCGTATGTGCCGATTTCCTCAATGAAACGTCCGTTTCTGGGGTATCTGGAGTCTGCAACTACTACTCTGTAGAAAGGAGCCTTCTTTGAGCCCATTCTTCTGAGTCTGATTTTTACTGCCATGATTTTCACCTCTATAAAATTAGTATTATATATTCACCAAATTCTTGGATGAATGACTTGTTCTGCCGATTGTTATTTCATCGGCGGCATACCGCCCATCGGCATTCCTCCGAGCCCTGGGAGCATATTTCTCTTTTTCTTCTTGCCGTTTTTACCCTTTGACTTGAGCTGTTTCATCATTTTCTGCATCTGCTCAAGCTGTTTGATAAGGCGGTTGACTTCTTCAACCGACCTGCCCGAGCCTGCCGCAATTCTGCGTTTTCTTGACGGATTCAGAACTGACGGATTTGTCCTTTCCTCCTCAGTCATTGAGAGGATAATAGCCTGTACCCAGTCAATCTGTCTGTCGTCAATATCAACGTCCTCAAGCTGTTTGCCGAGTCCGGGAATTTTTGCAAGAATACCCTTAATCGGTCCCATTTTTTTGACCTGCTCAAACTGTTCGTTTAAGTCATTGAAGTCGAACTTGCTGGACATCATCTTCTGAGCCATCTGCTCGGCTTTTTTCTGGTCAATTTTGCTCTGTGCGTCCTCAATAAGAGTGAGCACGTCACCCATTCCGAGAATACGGCTTGCCATACGGTCGGGGTGGAAAACCTCGATATCCTCAAGCTTTTCGCCCGTACCTGCAAACTTAATCGGCTTGCCTGTAACAGCCTTTACCGAAAGTGCCGCACCGCCTCTGGTGTCGCCGTCAAGCTTTGTGAGAATTACGCCCGAAATTTCAAGCAGCTCATTAAAGCTCTTTGCAACGTTTACAGCGTCCTGACCTGTCATTGAGTCAATTACGAGCAGGATTTCGTCGGGGTTAACCTCAGCCTTGACCTCCTTAAGCTCATTCATAAGAGCCTCGTCAATGTGAAGTCGTCCGGCGGTGTCGAGGATTACAACGTCGTTGCCGTAGTCCTTTGCCTGTCTGATTGCGGCTTTTGCAATCTTTACAGGATTTTCCGTTCCCATTTCGAATACGGGAACGCCCGCCTTTGAGCCGACAACCTTTAACTGGTCAATAGCTGCGGGACGGTAGATGTCGCAGGCAACGAGCAGGGGTCTGCGATTCTGCGCCTTAAGCATTTTTGCAAGCTTAGCCGCATGGGTTGTTTTACCTGAGCCCTGCAAGCCGCAGAGCATAATAACTGTCGGTGGCTTTGATGCAAATTCAATTCTTGCACCCTCGCCGCCCATAAGGCTTGTAAGCTCCTCGTCAACTATTTTTATTACCATCTGCGCAGGAGTAAGACTTTCCATAACGTCCTGACCTACCGCACGCTCGGTAACCTTGTTTGTGAAATCCTTGGCAACCTTGTAGTTTACGTCGGCTTCAAGCAGTGCGAGTCTTACCTCACGCATAGCCTCCTTAACGTCACTTTCGGAAAGCTTGCCTTTGTTTTTCAGTTTTTTGAATGCGTTGCTTAACTTGTCTGCAAGTCCTTCAAATGCCATAAAATTTCCTCTTATTCTTTTAGTGCGTCTGCCGTGGTTTTAATTTTGTCGGCAAGCGCTTTGATGTTGTTGTCGTGTGAATTGTCAAAGATTTGCTGAGCGGTGGCTGAAATTTCCTCAAGCCCTTTTTCAAGCTCGCAGAATCTTTTGTAAAGGCCGAGCTTTTTTTCAAAATCAAAAAGCTGTTGTTCGCAGCGCTTGATGCTGTCACGCACACCCTGCCTTGTGATTTTGGTCTGGTCGGCAATTTCGGCAAGCGACAAATCGTCATTGTAATAAAGGTCAATTGCCTGTCTGCCCGACGGCTTTAAAAGCTCGCCGTAAAAGTCAAACAGCAGTGAAACCTCAATGTTCTTTTCCATTTTTTCAGCTCCCTGCCGTATAAAAGCAAAATTATGTGTAAAGTAAATTTCTTTACACCAATGTGATTATAATACATACAGCCTGTTTTGTCAAGAAAATTCTGAAAAATTTAATTTTTATTTTTCATATTATATATGTGTCTTCATAGCGTCAGATAATTTTGAACAAAAACAAAGCTGTTTACACGCCTGTTATGTTGTGTATTTTTTACTTTATTATGAGGTTGTAACAATAAATATTACAAACAAGAGATTTTTATGACTTGCGTTTTCGTCACATTTTACAAAATTTAAAATTTTAGTGAAAAAAACTATTTTTTGTGAGTTTTTCTTTTGAATTTGTGGTATAATTGTTTTGTTAAATTTGTAGAAACAGGAGTTTTGCCTTACGGAACAAATTCTGAATATTGATAGAATGGAAAGCGCAGTTGCCCTTTTTGGCAGTTTTGACGAGAATATAAAAATTATTGAAAAGGAGTTCGGTGTTCGCATAACCTGCCGTGACAGCGAGCTTAAAATTGACGGCGAGGCTGAAAACGTTTCAAAAGCGAGCAGAGTGATTGAAAGCCTGCTGAGGCTTATTAACCGGGGAGAGTCGCTTTCGGAGCAGAACATTCGCTACTGCATTTCGCTTGTTAACGAGGACAGCGAGGAAAAAATCGAACAGCTTGCAGGTGACTGCATATGCATAACCTCAAAGGGCAAGCCGATTAAGCCCAAGACTATCGGTCAGAAACGCTACTGCAATATGATTGCCGACAACACAATCACAATCGGCGTAGGACCTGCCGGAACGGGCAAGACCTACCTTGCGGTTGCAATGGCGGTTACGGCATTTCGCAGTAAGCAGATTAACCGTATCATTTTAACTCGCCCTGCCGTTGAAGCAGGCGAAAAGCTCGGCTTCCTTCCCGGTGATTTGCAAAGCAAGGTTGACCCTTATCTTCGTCCTCTGTACGACGCGCTTTTTGATATGCTCGGCGCAGAAACGTATCAGAAATACGTTGAGCGCGGCAATATTGAGGTTGCTCCGCTTGCGTATATGCGAGGCAGAACGCTTGATGACAGCTTTATCATTCTTGATGAAGCGCAGAACACCACGAGCGAGCAGATGAAGATGTTTCTGACCCGTCTGGGCTTTAACTCAAAAATGGTAATCACAGGCGACATTACGCAGATTGATTTGCCGAGGGGAGCCAAAAGCGGACTCAAAGACTGCATTAAAATCCTGAAAAATATTGAGGGAATAGGAAGCTGTACCTTTGACGAGCGTGACGTTGTGCGTCACCGACTCGTTCAGGATATTATCAAGGCTTACGCAAAATACGAAAATACAAGAACATAACACAATTGGGTATCGGGTTATGTTTCAGATGTTTTAAATAATAATTTTATTGAAAGGAATGGTTAAAATGGCAGACAACAAAATAAGAGTAGTGATAACGAACAAACAAAAGACAGTTAAAATCCCTACGGGAATCAGAATGCTTGTGCGCCGTTGCTGTAACGCAGTGCTTCAGATGGAGAAGTTTGAGGGACCTGCCGAAATCAGCGTTACCTTTACCGATAATAAAGGAATAAAAGAGCTTAACAAGCAGTACCGCAACAAGGATATTGAAACAGACGTACTTTCATTCCCGATGGGCGAAAACGGCGTTTACGATACCGATATGGAAACAGGCGCAAAGATTTTAGGCGACGTTGTAATTTCAATGGAAAAGGCAAGAGATCAGGCTGAGCTTTTCGGTCATTCGCTCCAGAGAGAGGTAGGCTATCTCACAGCTCACAGCGTTCTGCATCTTCTCGGCTACGACCATATGGAGAACCTTGAAAAAGTAAGAATGAGAGAAAAGGAAGAGCTTATTATGGAACAGCTCGGACTTCCCGCATCATCAAGCTACATAGTTGATGACGCTTTGATTTGATATGAAAAAGCAGATTTTAAGCTTTAAATGTGCCTTTCGGGGCATATGGTACACGATTAAAAGTGAAAGTCATATGAGGTTTCATATGGTTGCAGGCTTTTATGTTCTGCTCTTTTCGCTTTTTTACAATTTCTCAGCGGCTCAGACGGCTTTGCTGATTATTCTGATAGCCCTTATTATGTTCGCTGAAATTGTAAACACCTGTATCGAGGAGCTTTGTAATCTGATTTCTGACAGATACGAGCCTATTATAAGAATTGCCAAAGATACTGCGGCAGGTGCGGTGCTCGTACTGTCAATTGCGGCTGTGGCTGTAGCCGTAGTTTTCTTCCTCGATTTTGACGTGCTTTACGGGATTTTTCTGTTCTTTTGCGCTAATCCTGTTTTGCTTGCCTTGCTTGTAATTTCAGCCGTTTTTTCGGTTGTTTTTATAGTGCTCGGTCCAGTCGGAATTAAGGAAAAGCTTTTAAAAATACTGTAGGGAACGACCCCTGTGTCGTTCCTGAAAAAAGGGGCATACTGTATCCGGTTTGCCCCAAATTTTTGTATAAGAGGTAATTGATGAATACTAATGATAAATCAGCTTTTGTCGCAATAGTCGGCAGACCGAATGTCGGCAAAAGCTCAATACTCAACAGACTTCTCGGTCAGAAAATCGCAATAGTTTCAAGTAAACCGCAGACCACACGAAACAGAATTACCGGTGTGCTCACCGACGGCGAATATCAGCTTGTTTTCTTCGATACACCGGGTATGCACAAGCCGAAAAATTCACTCGGCAAGTATATGGTGCGCTCCGTCAACGAATCAGTCGGCGGAGTTGACTGCTGTATGCTCGTTGTCGAGGCAGGAAAAGAGCCGACAAATACCGAGCTTGCGCTGATTGAAAAATTCAAATCGCTTGAAATGCCCGCAATTCTTGCAATCAATAAAATTGATATGCTCAAGGAAAAAGACGCTTTGATGAAGCAGATTCTTGACTACACAAAGCTTTACAATTTTGATGCAGTTGTGCCTGTCAGCGCACAGGATGGAAGCGGAATGGGCGAGCTTTTGGACGAGCTTAAAAAGCAGTCGAGTGAGGGCGGACATTACTTTGATGACGACACACTTACAGACCAGCCCGAAAGAGTAATTGTAGCCGAAATTATCCGTGAAAAGATTTTAAGACTCTGCGATAAGGAAATTCCTCACGGAACGGCTGTTGTAATCGAAAAGATGAAAACAAGGGACAACGGAATTTTAGATATTGACGCCACAATTTTCTGCGAGCGTGACACGCATAAGAGAATAATCATCGGAAAGAACGGAGCAATGCTCAAGAAAATCAGCACATTCGCCCGTCAGGATATTGAAAACTTTTTTGACTGCAAGGTGTTCTTGCAGACATGGGTAAAGGTCAAAGAAGACTGGCGCAACCGTGCCCGGATTTTGCAGAATTTCGGCTTTGACGAAAAGAATTTTGATTGATGATATGGTAATACATTGAAAATAACCTAATGAAATGGGATTTGGATTGTTACTACAAATAAAAAAATCCAAAATCTGCTTTATATAAATTTGCACTATCCGAAAACAATAATTTCGGAGGTGTTTTAAATGGACGACTGGTATATGTGGCAGGCGTTTTTTACAACGGGCAGCGTTCTTGACTATCTTCGCTACAAGAATATTCAGAACGCTAAGGACACCGGTGCTGACACCGTTTCAAGGGAGGAAACCGATGAAATTCCGGACGGAAGGACTTATTATCAAGGAACAGAATATCGGTGAGCAGGACAAGCTCGTTTTCGCCCTTACCAAATCCAACGGCGTAATAAAGGCGTTTGTCAGAGGTGCAAAAAATATCAAAAATCAGAAGTGCGCCTCAACTTCGCTGCTTTCATATTCCCGACTCACAATCTACAAGGGTCGGGACAGCTACATAATCGGAGATGCGCAGACAATACGCATTTTTTCAAAGCTGAGGAGCGACGTAAAAAAGATGTGCCTTGCTCAGTATTTCTGCGAGCTTGCGCTGACAATCTGCCCGAGAGAGCAGAAGGCTGAGCCGTTTTTGAGCCTTATTCTCAATTCGCTCTATCTGCTCGGCGAAGAAAAGCGTAGTGCAGAGCTCATAAAACCCTGCTTTGAAATGCGCCTTGCAAGTATGGCAGGCTATATGCCCGATTTGAGAATGTGCAGAGAGTGCGGAGAATACTGCCCCGATACAATGTATTTTCTGCCAAAGCTCGGTATGCTCGAATGTGCCGCCTGTCACGTTAAAAACGGCGAAATTGCTGTTGAGCTTAATCCCTCAACGCTCACTGCTTTGCGGCATACTGTTTATGCAGACGATGACAAACTGTTTTCGTTTTCGCTCTCAGAACAGGGGCTTGAAGTGCTCAATCAGGCAAGCGAAAGCTATTTAAAATACAGATTTGAAAAGGATTTCAAAACATTGACGTTATACAAAATGATAAGTTAAGTAATATATTGTAGCGAGCGACGCCCTCGTCGCTCAAATAGCAAAAATGCTGTTGTGCAATATTTATGAAATGATTAGGTGTAATATTTATGAACAGACATTACAAAACACTTGAACTTGATAAAATACTTGAACGCCTTGCGGGCAGAACGAATATTGAAGATGCCCGTGAAATGGCGCTTAAATTAGAACCGCAGTTTGACTTGAAAAAGGTTCAGCTTCTTTTAAAGCAGACCGACGACGCAGTTGTGTTAAGCGGAAAATTCGGTGCACCGTCATTCGGCGGAGCAGCCAACTGCGCAAATCAGCTCAGACGTGCACAGGCAGGCGGCTGTCTTTCAACAGGCGAGCTTTTAAAAATTGCGCAGACATTGAGGATAATCCGTACAGTCAAGGAGTGGCATTCAAGATTTGCAAACACCGAAACTGCGCTTGATATCTATTTCAGCGGACTGATTTCCAATAAATTTTTGGAGGAAAAAATCACCTCTGCAATTTTAAGCGAGGACGAAATCGCCGACAGCGCAAGCACAGCCTTGTCGGATATCCGCCGCAAAATCCGCACAGCCTCGTCAAAGGCGAGAGAAGTGCTCGACAAAATTATTCACAGCTCAACATACATAAAGTATCTTCAGGACGCTATTGTAACACAGCGTGACGGACGGTATGTTGTGCCTGTAAGGAGCGAATGCCGCAACAATGTGCCCGGACTTGTGCACGATACCTCGTCGAGCGGTGCGACTGTTTTCATTGAGCCTATGGGCGTTGTGCAGGCTAACAACGATATTAAAATGCTCAAATCAAAAGAGGAGGAGGAAATCGAGAGAATCCTCTTTGAACTATCGGCAAGCGCAGGTGACTTTGCCGATACGATAATCAGAAGCTATGATAACCTTGCAAATCTCAACCTTATTTTTGCCAAGGTTGACCTTGCGTATTCAATGAAAGCATCAATGCCGATTATGAACGACAGAGGCGTAGTTGACATAAAGCAGGCAAGGCATCCGCTGATTGATAAGGACAAGGTTGTTCCCGTTGACATTGTGCTGGGAAAAACCTTTGATACACTCGTAATCACAGGACCGAACACGGGAGGTAAAACGGTTACGCTCAAAACGCTCGGCTTGCTTACGCTTATGGCTATGTGCGGACTTCTTGTACCGTGTGCCGACAACAGCGAGCTGTCGGTTTTCAGACGTGTGCTTGTTGATATCGGAGATGAGCAGAGCATTGAGCAGTCTTTGTCAACCTTTTCGGCGCATATGACGAACATAATTCAGATTATCAAGCTTGCAAACGCAGGCTCGCTCTGCCTTATTGACGAGCTCGGCGCAGGAACGGACCCCGTTGAGGGTGCGGCGCTTGCTATTGCGATTCTTGAAAAACTGCGCACACGCCACGCAAAAATCGCATCAACAACCCACTATGCAGAATTAAAGGAGTTTGCACTCCGCACAGAGGGCGTAGAAAACGGCTGTTGCGAGTTTGACGTTGCAACGCTCAAGCCTACCTACAGGCTTTTAATCGGCGTACCCGGAAAAAGTAACGCATTTGCGATTTCAAAAAGACTCGGAATGGACTCTGAAATCGTTGACAGGGCACAGGAGCTTGTTTCCTCCGAGAGCAGACAGTTTGAGGACGTTGTAGAAAAGCTTGAAAAACGCCGCCAGAGTCTTGAAAAACAGCTTGAGAATGCAAACAGGCTTACAGCAAAGGCAAACACAGAAAAGCAGAAGGCAGAGAACGAAATGCTCAAAGCCAAAAAGGACGCAGAGCGTGAAATTGAGCGTGCAAAGCAGGAGGCACAGCGCATAATTTCAAAGACAAGAGCGCAGGCTGACGCACTTGTTGAGGAGCTTGAAAAGGCGAGAAAAGCAAAAGAAATGAGCGCAGAGGCTCGTTCAAAACTAAAACGTGACATCGACAAAATGGAAGCTCACGCAGATCCGATTCAGGCGAAGAAAACGCCGAACGAGGAGTACAAACTGCCCCGACCGTTAAAGGTCGGCGACAGCGTGCTGATTTACGATATTGATAAAAACGCAACCGTGCTTGCACCGCCCAACAAAGAGGGACTTGTGCTGGTGCAGGCTGGAATTATAAAGACAAGAGTAGATATTAAAAACCTGAGGTTGTTAAAATCGCAGAACAAGCCTGCCGCAAGTCAGTTCCCGAGCAGGCGAAATGTGCCCAGCAGAATGGACGTCCGCCCCGAAACCGAGGTTGACGTAAGAGGAGAAACTGCCTTTGACGCAGTAAATATTGTTGATAAGGCAATTGACAACGCTGTATTGTCGGGCGTAAGCAAAATCACGATTATCCACGGTAAGGGAACGGGCGTTCTCCGTCGTGAAATCAATCAGTATTTAAAGTCAAACAAAGCGGTCAAAAGCCACCGACTCGGCGTGTTTGGCGAGGGCGAGGACGGCGTTACGATTGTTGAGCTGAAATAATCGTAGAACGTGCTTGAAAAAATTGTAGGGGACGGCTTCCAGACGTCCCGAAAGTTGGTTTGCAAAGAATATATTATAGCAGGAAACGGAGCAGAAGTATGAAAAAGCAATTCCTTGATTCGGGAAAAATCGTAGGCACTCACGGCATAAAGGGAGAAGTGAGAATCGAGCCTTGGTGTGATTCCCCCGAGTTTTTATGCGCCTTTAAAAAGCTGTATCTTGACGAAAACGGACAGAACTTTATTGAAGTGAAGTCACGTCCGCACAAGAACATAACCCTTGCAAAAATCAAGGGCGTTGATACAATCGAATCAGCCGAAAAATTCAGAGGAAAGGTTGTCTATATCAACCGTGAGGACATTACTCTTGACGAGGGTGTAAACTTTGTTCAGGACTTAATCGGACTTGAGGTAAAGGATGTCGATAACGGCACGGTTTACGGCAGAATTACCGATGTTCTGCGCACGGGTGCAAATGATGTTTACGAAATTACCGACAGCAACAACAAAAAGTACCTTGCTCCCGTTATTGACGAGGTTGTTGAAAAAATTGACGTTGACGGCGGCTTTGTGCTTATTCACCCGATGAAAGGAATATTTGACGATGAGGATTGACATAATAACCTTATTCCCCGAAATGTTCGATCCGGTATTGAACGAGAGCATAATCGGCAGGGCGCAGAAAAGCGGTGCAATTGAAATCGTCTGCCACCAGCTTCGTGACTATGCATTCGACAAGCACAGACGGGTTGACGATACTCCCTACGGCGGCGGAATGGGTATGCTTATGAAAGCCGAGCCGATTGCCCTTTGCTTTGAGGATATCTGTAAGCAGACGTGCAAAAAGCCGCATTTTGTATATATGTCGCCGCAGGGCAAAACACTTACGCAAAAGCGGCTTAAGGAGCTTTCTGAAATTGAAAACATATGTATCCTCTGCGGTCACTATGAGGGTGTTGACCAAAGGCTTTTAGATACCTTTATTGACGAGGAAATCTCAATCGGCGATTATGTACTTACGGGCGGTGAGCTACCTGCAATGGTGTTTGCCGACGCACTTGCAAGAATGGTTCCCGGTGTGCTTTCAAACAACGAGTGCTTTACCGAAGAAAGCCACTTCAACGGACTTCTGGAATATCCGCAGTACACAAAACCCTCAGAGTGGAGAGGATTGGAAGTTCCCGAGGTGCTTTTAAGCGGTCACCATGCAAATATTGAAAAATGGCGCAGGGAAAAAAGCCTTGAAGTCACAAAGCAAAAACGCCCCGATTTGCTCAAGGATAGCTGATATTCGGTATTTATGTATGAAAATTTTACTCAATTCTTGTAAAATTGCACAAGAAACGATTTGATTTTTTGACCTCAAGTGAATATTAATACGAAAATATTTTAGCGTATTGACCTTGATAATAAAAAAGATTATAATATGTATTAAATCAAGCCATTATGGTTTTTTCGGTTTAAATTTTAATATGTCAGAGAGGGTTTTCAAAATGTATGTTAAGGAAGTTTTAGTTCAGAACAAAGCCGGCTTACACGCTCGCCCGGCAACTTTCTTTATCCAGAAAGCTAACGAGTACAAGTCAACAATCTGGGTTGAGAAGGAAGAGCGTCGTGTTAACGCAAAGAGTCTTCTTGGCGTACTTTCACTCGGTATTATCGGCGGAACAACAATCAAGATTATCGCTGACGGCTCGGATGAAACCGACGCAGTTGAGGGTCTTGTTGCTCTCGTAGAATCAGGTTTTACTGAATAATTGTAAACTCACAGCATATTTTTTGGGCGGAATTATCCGCCCTTTTTGTTTTTTATTCCGGTGGTGATATTATGAATCCAAAAATGCAGGAACTGCGCAAAAAGGCAATGGCTCTGCCGCTTTTGCCCGGCGTTTATATTATGCACGATAAAAGCGGAGAAATTATATATATCGGCAAGGCAAAGGCGCTGAAAAACCGTGTCAGCCAGTACTTCGGCTCGCAGAACAATCACGCCGAAAAGGTGCGCAGAATGGTTGACAATGTTGACGATTTTGAATACATCATCACAGACAGCGAATTTGAGGCACTCATTTTAGAGTGCAGTCTTATCAAACAGCATACGCCGAAGTACAACATTCTGCTCAAGGACGACAAGGGTTACAGCTATATCAGAGTGAGTCCGGGCGACTGGGGAAGAATTACTTATGTTCTGCAAAAAAAAGATGACGGTGCGCAGTATATCGGACCGTACAAAAGCAGTTATTACGTAAAAAGTGCGGTTGAGGAGGCTAACAAAATTTTTATGCTCCCGACCTGCAACAGACGTTTTCCGCAGGACTTCCGCAAGGGCAGACCTTGCCTTAACTACCACATCAAGCAGTGTATGGCTCCGTGTACGGGCAGGGTAAAGCTAAAGGATTACAAGGAAAGTCTTGCTCAGGCGCTCGATTTTTTAAAGGGTGGCTCGTCTAACTCAATCAAACAGCTCACCGCACAAATGGAGGAGGCGGCAGAAAATCTTGAATTTGAACGTGCCGCAAGAATACGAGATAAAATAAATGCGGTCAAGAAAATGGGCGAAAAGCAGAAGGTTGTCGCCAACAAGGTGCTCGACGAGGACGTTATTGCAAGCTTTACCGACGACGGAAAAATCTGCTTTCAGGTTTTCCGCTTTGAGGGCGGCAGACTTTTTGACCGTGAAAGCTTTATTTTTGACAGCGGCGACAGCGAGAGCGAATACGAGGAATTTCTGCTCAGTTACTACACAATCAGAAACGACGTTCCGAAAAATATTGCGCTCGATAAGGAATTTGACGGAATAGAAGCAATTGCACAGTGGCTGAGTGAAAAGCGTGGCAACAAGGTCAATGTTACCGTACCGCAAAGGGGAGAGCAGGCACAGCTTGTTTCAATGTGCCGTTCAAACGCCGCCGAGGCGCTTGCACAGAAAAAGGGCGCAACGGTGCGTGAATACGGTGTGCTTGAGGAGCTGAAAGAAACTCTCGGACTTGAAAAACTGCCCGAATATATAGAATCCTACGATATTTCAAATCTTGCAGGAACGGAAAACGTCGCAGGAATGATAGTCTATAAAAACGGCAAGCCTCTTAAGTCGTCGTACAAAAAATTCAAAATCAAGGGCTTTGAGGGACAGGACGATTATGCGTCAATGGCTGAGGTTATTACACGCCGCTTTGATGAATACTATAAAGCAGAGGACAAAACCGAGGGATTCGGAAAGCTCCCCGATTTGATTCTGCTCGACGGCGGAAAAGGACAGGTTGCGGCTGTAAAGCAAGTGCTTGAAAGAATGAACATTGACGTTCCTCTTTTCGGTATGGTAAAGGACGACAAGCACCGCACACGTGCTGTAACGGGTGACGGCGGCGAAATTGCAATAAGCTCAAAGCGTGCGCTGTTTACGTTTTTAAGCAAAATGCAGGACGAGGTTCACCGCTTTGCAATCGGCTATCACCACGCACGAAGAAGCAAAAACACGTTTAAAAGCTCGCTTACAAATATTGACGGCGTGGGAGAGGTAAGGGCAAAGTCGCTTTTAAAATATTTCAGAACGATTGACAACATTTCAAAAGCAGATTTAACGGAACTTGAAAATGCACCGAAAATGACAAAGGACAGCGCACTTGCGGTTTACAGATATTTTCACACCGAGGACGAAAGGCAGTAAGAATTATAACGCAGACAATAATTTAATGCGGAATGCGTAATTCGTAATTCGGAATTTCGGTCGAGTGGATAGTTTGTAATAATTCAAAAGTTTAGTACCCGAATTAATTTATATGCGGCGTTGCCGCAGAGCTGAAATTATAATATTGTAGCGGCGAACTGTGTTCGCGATAATGTATAAATTGTTTCACAATTTATACATAGGGACGTCAGGGATGCCGTCCCCTACGGCTATATAGGAAACGTTTGTATTAACGTAGGGGACGGGTTCCTACACGTCCCGAAACGTTACCAATATATCAACTTAAAATTCGGGCAACCGTTTTTTTCAATACTATCCGATTTTTCCACTCGATTTGCGTGTCGAGGCACTCGACTAAAATGTTGTTGTAAAATATGGTGTAATGTGTTATACTTACAACAGAAAATATATTTTAAAGGAACAATGCTATGCGTGTAATTACAGGTTGTGCAAGAGGCAGACGTCTTGAAACCCTTGAGGGCGAGGACGTAAGACCTACTACCGACAGAATTAAAGAAGCAATTTTTTCAATTATCCAGTTTGAAACCGAGGGCAGAGCATTTCTTGATTTGTTTGCAGGCTCGGGACAAATGGGTATTGAAGCGTTGAGCAGAGGTGCAAAAACGGCTTATTTTGTTGACAATTCCAAGAAATCTCTCGACACCGTCAAGAGAAATCTGAAAACAACTAAGCTTGAACAGAACGCAAAAACCTTTGCAATGGATTATCAGAGCTTTCTTGCAATGTGCAGTGAACGTTTTGACATTGCGTTTCTCGACCCTCCGTACAAAACGGGAATGTTGCAGAAAGCGCTCGAACTTGTGCCCGAAATCATGAACGAAACGGGCGTAATTATAGCGGAAAATCCGCTTGACGAAGAAATTTTGTCGAATTACGGCAATTTTGTACTTGACAGACAGTATCGCTATGGTAAAATAAAAATAAGTACATTCAGACATAAGGATTTTGTGCAATGAAAAAAACGGTAATTTGTCCGGGCAGCTTTGACCCGGTTACTCTCGGTCATCTTGACATAATTAAGCGTTCGGCAAATATGTTTGACCACGTCATTGTCGGCGTGCTTGTAAATTCCTCAAAAACCCCGTGCTTTTCAATTGACGAGCGAATCGGTTTTTTAAAAGAGGTTACGCAGGATATACCGAGCGTTGAGGTAGTCAGCTTTGACGGCTTGCTTGCCCAGTATTGCAAGGAAAGAAACGTTGACGCAATTGTAAAGGGGCTGCGTGCAGTTTCTGACTTTGAATACGAATTTCAGATGGCTATTACCAATAAAAAGCTCAATCCTCAGCTTGAAACAATCTTCCTTATGGCTAACTCGGAGTCTATGTATTTAAGCTCGAGTATGGTGCGTGAGGTTGCGTCAATGGGCGGAGATATAAGCAATTTTGTACCTGCCTGCATTCACGACAGGATAGTAAACAGGATTTCAAATCTTAAAAAATAAACTTAATTCAGATTGGATTATATAAGGAGTGGAAAAAATGAAAGTTGATGATTTAATTCTACAGCTTCAGGACGTTATTAACGACGCAAAGTCAATGCCTTTCTCAGGCGGAAAGGTTATGGTAAGCAGCGACGAAATCTACGATATTATCGACCAGATTCAGGACGCTATGCCTGCCGAGGTAAGACAGGCAAAGAACATTGTTGCCGACAGAAAGCAGATTCTTGCCGAGGCTAACCGTGAGTCTGAAAACATTATCAGAGCTGCCGAGGAACGCAAAAAGGCAATGCTTAACCAGAACGAGCTCGTCAGAGAGGCTCAGGCAAAGGCTAAGGAGATTGTTGACGATGCAAAGCAGAAGTCAGCAGAAATCAGAAAGGCTGCAAATGTCTATGTTGACAGCATCATCAGACGTACTGAGGAAAGCATTTCTGCACAGCTTGACGAAATCAAGAAAACAAGGGCAAACATCTTGAATTCGCAGAAGTCAAAGCAGCAGAATCAATAAATCCATTGTTTAAAAGGATCGGCTTTATGTCGGTTCTTTTTTTGCGTTCAATTGCAAGTCGCACAAAACAATCCTGCAAAAATAATTTGAAAAACTATTTTATTACTATTCAAAATTGCACTATATATCTAAAAATATGCATAAATGTGACGTTTTAAACAAAAAGAAAATGAATTATTAATTTTTATCTGTTGCAATACAGGTTGACATATCAAATATCGAACATTATAATAAAGACGATAAAAGAAATGGAAGAACATTAGTTTTCTTTCTGTTTTCGGTTTTATTTGGATTAATCAGGATAGTTGACTTGGATAAAGGTGTCCGTGCTCTTTGGAGTATGGGCATTTTTTATATTTCAGCATATGGGAGGAAAACCGAAAATGAATCGAAAGAATCAAAGCTCAAAAACAAAAATCAGGAAACTATGTGCAACTGCACTTGCAGGTATGCTTGTTGTTTTGCTTATTTGTTCAACAACGCTTATCGGCGGTGCGGTAACAGATGAACAGCCAACCGTAAGCGTTGTGAATTTTTCACCAAAGTGGGGTGACAAAGCTGCTAACATTGAATCAATGACTTCATACATTGAGGAAGCGGCTGAAAACGGAACGGATATTATTCTGTTCCCTGAAATGGCTGTTACCGGCTACAGCACAGGTATGGAGTATTCAGACGGCAGTTCAGTTCCAATGCCCGTTGAGCTTGCCGAAAGCAAAACCGGACAGACTGCGGCATATTTTTCTGATTTAGCAGAAAAATACGATATGTATATTGTCTACGGTGCTACAGAAACTGTTGAGGGTGAAAGTGATGTGGCATATAATTCCGCTTTCGTCTGCACGCCCGACGGTTATGTCGACAGTTATCAGAAGATTTCACCCGTTGAAGGAGAATGGTGTAAATCCGGTTCAACACCTAAATATTTCAGCACACCTTGGGGAAATGTAGCGTTAAGCATTTGCTACGACACTTACTCCGTACCGGAAATAGGCAGACTTTATTCAGCGGCAGGTTGCTTTTTGATGTTAAATCCCACTGCGATTGTCGGCGGTGACTGGGGCTGGGATTATCTTGATTACAGCGATGCGGTTTACTGCGAGTATACTGAAGACTACTATGTAAAGAGTTGGAAATCTTATTACAGACTATATCTTGAAACAGATGTTCAGTATGACGGTATGTATATTGCAAGCTCTAACATACTCGGTCCTGACGGTCCGGACGATGTTCGCAACTTTGAAGGCGGTTCTCTTATTATAGGACCTTCCAATACAGTAAAAACAAATCCGTCCAATAATAAGTATGACTATATAACCTACTATGCAGGTTCTGTAGATAATGACAATTCAGGACTTGCAACAGCAACGTTAGATGTTTCTTTGGCTACAAATGCTCTAACACACAGAGATATTTTCCAGCCTGATCTTTATGCTCAGTGGTATTCCGAACTTGCGGCAGGCAAAAGCGTTTCAGCCCCGACAACCGATGAATCACCCGTTTGCGCCGTTGTGGATATGGATCCGAAATGGGGCGACAAAGAAGCAAATTGTAATAAAATCTTAAGCTATATGAGCGAGGGTGCTGGTTCTGTAGATATTATTGTATTCCCTGAGATGGCTCTTACGGATTATGCAAGCACAAGTGATTACGGCTCCGAAAAGTGGAATATGGTTATCAGAGAAGCTGAAACAACAGACGGTATATACGCTTCAAAAATTGCAGAGAAAGCAAAAGAGTACGGAATGTATGTAATTTACGGTACTGCGGAAGTTAATCCTGATGATGCTGACCATCCGTACAATTCAGCTTTTGTTGCAACTCCCGACGGTGAAACACTTTCTTATAAAAAGATTCAGCCTGTTGAGGGCGCATGGTGCACACCCGGAAGCGAGCCTTTGATTGTTGAAACTCCTTGGGGAGGAATGGGAATAAGCATTTGTATGGATACCTACAGCTATCCCGAACTTGAAAGATACTATGCGGCAGCAGGCTGTAAGATACTTGTTAATCCCACAGCTTCAGGCGGTTATGCAAAAAAGAACTTTGTATATAACACAACCCTTGCTTCAATTGCAAACCGTGACGGAATGATTGTATTAAGCTCCGACCTTATCGGCGAATGCGGTCCTTCGGATATGCTTTCACAGTTTATCGGTAAGTCAGTAATAATCGGAAGAAATGGATTAAGCCCAATTTTTTATACTGTTGAAAACACAAGCAGTGAGCTTATGCAGACAGCAACCGTTAATATGGCTTATACCGGTTTTGCAATAACGAATTTCAATCCTGAAGTTATATCAAACGGTTATGCCGCACTCGCAGCAGATGAAAACCTATACGATTACAGCGGATTGATTCCTGCTTCTGATTATGTTGTTCCCTCGACTGAACCTTCACTAACAGAGCCTTCAGCTACGGAATCGGAAACTACTGCTCCTGCAACTTCTCCGGACGCAACTTCATCAACTTTATCAACCTCTGCATCAAATTCTGCAACGACTGATACAGCAAAGGATAATTCATCAGTAAAGACAGGTTTTGATATGCTCTCAATCTACATTGTAATTGCTATGGCAGGTGTTGGCACAGCAATGGCTGTATACAGCAGAAGAAAAGATTTATAAGATAAGTTAATACACCATAATAAAAAACAGCCTCTGATTTCAGGGGCTGTTTTGTTGATTGAAAGTAATATATTAGAATAAAAAGAAAAAAATAATACCAACCGTTACGCTCAACAGCATTGCGGCAACAACGTCACGGATAAAGTGAACGCCTGCGAGCACTCGTGAAAGCGTAATCAGAAACGAAACCGTCAGTGCAGCAATGCCAAGCTCGGCATTTACATAGAAAATTGCAAGTGAAATTATAAATGCGCTTGCCGTGTGGCGGCTGGGCATACTCTGTCCCTTTGTCGTCTTGCCGAAAAGGGAAGGAGTGCTGTATTTTTCATACGGTCTTTGCTCGTTAATCACCTTGCGCAGAACCGTTACAAGCAGAAATACACCGAGCGGAACGAGGATTATTTTGAAAAGGTCAACAGGATTGCTGAAAAACACATAGACAATCAGCGCAGGATAGCCGATAAACAGCAGCAGCGGCAGAAATCGGTAGCAGAATTTCAACGCATTACAGGCAAAATTGCGTTCTTTAAAAAACGTGATAATCCGTTTGTAGTTCTTCTCGGTAATTTTAAACATCTCCGTTTGTGTTAATTTCGCTTTTATTCTATCATATGTGCTAAACTATTTCAACATTGTATTTTTCAAACCAGTAGTCAAGCTCAATGATATACGCAAGAATCTGCGGAGTCTGCATAAGCTGACCGTACCACGGTGTTGTGATTGCGTCGGGATTTTCAATTATGCTCTCAATTGATTTTTTGTTGAGCATTTCGGTGAGTGCATTTTTCTTTTCAAGAATTAATTTCACCCTCTTTGCACATTCATCAAAGTAAATCGGATTATGCGTTTTGGGGTAGGGGCTTTTTTTGCGCCAGCAGATTTCCCTTGGCAGAATATCCTCAAATGCCTTTCTGACAATTCCCTTTTCTCGGTTTCCGTATGCCTTTAAGCTCCAGGGCATATTGTAGGCGTATTCCACAAGTCGGTAGTCGCAGAACGGAACTCTCACTTCAAGGCCGCTGAACATTGAGCACCTGTCCTTGCGTTCCAGCAGACACTGCATAAACCAGTAGAAATTGAGGAAAAACATCTCTCTCATACGGCTGTCGGTTTCACTGTCGCTTTTCAACTTTGGCGCAAGATTTATGGTGTCAAGATACCTCTGGCGCACGTATTCTTCACCGTTTTTGAGTATTCCGTCCTTCAGAATAAATCTGCGCACGTCCTGACTCTTTGACCACGGGAAGCAGTCGTCGAAAAGTATGCTCTTGTCGTGATACCACGGATAACCGCCGAACAGCTCGTCGGCACATTCGCCCGAAAGCGCAACAGTGTAGTTGTGCTTGATTTCCTTGCAGAACAGCAAAAGCGACGAGTCAACGTCAACATATCCTGGCAAATCCCTCGCCTCAACGCTTTCGTAAAGTGCGTCAACAAGTGCTTTGTTGTCAAGAATAACCTCTCTGTGCCGTGTGTCGGCATTGTCGGACATCATCGAAATGTATTCGAAGTCGGCGTTCGGCTGAAATCGGCTTTTCTTGAAATATTTTTCGTTGTCACGGTATTCAACCGAGTATGTGTTGATTTTGCCGAGCTTTCGCTCCTTGTAGTATTCGGAGGCAGTTTTGACAATAATACTGCTGTCAAGTCCGCCCGAAAGGAAAAAGCAAAGCGGAACATCGCTGACAAGCTGTCGCCTTATTGCGTCGGTCAGAAGGTTTCTCGTTTTTTCAATCGTTTCGCTCTCGCTGTCGGTGTGCTCCTTCGCCTCAATCCTGTAGTACTGCTCCCGGCAGAGAAAACCGTTTTTGTAGATTGCACATTCACCGGGGTTAAGCTCGTGCACTCCCTTGAAAACTCCGCAGGACGGTGTCCTTGCAGGGCCGAGGAAGAATATTTCGTTCAGCCCCTGCTCGTCAATCCTCGGCTTGACAATCGTGCTTGCAAGCAGAGCCTTGATTTCCGAGCCGAAAATCAAGCCGCCCTTGTATTCGTAGTAAAACAGCGGTTTTACGCCGATTTTGTCCCTGCAAAGGAAGACTGACCTGTCGTCGCTGTTGAACACTGCAAATGCAAAAATTCCGTTCAGTTTATTTGCACATTGTGCGCCGTATTTAATATACATTTTCAGCACAACCTCGGTGTCGCTGTGACCTCTGAAACGAAATCCGTCTGCACGCAGTTCCTCACGCAGAGCGTCGGTGTTGTAAAGCTCGCCGTTGTAGACGATTACATAGGTCTTGCCCTCATGAGTGACCGACATAGGCTGTTTGCCGTTTTCACGGTCAATTACGACAAGCCTGCGGTGGATAAGGGCGGTGTTCTTGTTGATGTAAATTCCGTTTTCGTCGGGACCTCGTTTTTCAAGCGTTCGTGACATATTGTTGAGGAGCTTAATCCTCATACTCATATCAGCGTCACGCTCAATCCAGCCTGCTATTCCGCACATAAAATTTACCTCCGTATTATATTATCATTTTTGTCTGATAGCCTTGATTGAATATAAAAAGCATATTGCAACTCCGATAAGCACAGCGGCGGAAATCACCGTTCCTCCGTAAAACTGTGAAGTTGCAATTTTGGAAGTTGAAAATACCTCTGACGTTCCGAGAAAAAACATTGCCCCGAAGTGCGTAAGCAATGCGGTAATAACGCCTTGAATAATTCTGATACAGAAAAATAAAAGCTTATTTACGCTGATTTTTCCGAGAGCCGAGTAAATCTGAAAGTGAACGCACAAACCGCCGAATCCGATTGCAAATGCAGTCATTTCAAGCGTGCAGTTTTGTGACAGCCTGTTCACCGCCGAACACACCTCAAGCAGACAGCAGAGTATATTCTCAGCCGTGCTGTCACTGATTATCTGCCCGATAATTTCAATAAAAGCGGAGAATAAAACGACAAAGGCACATATGCCGAGGATTCCCTTTGAACTGTCCAAGGCAGACTCCACTATAGCCGTTCCGATTGAACAGGATTTATACGAAGATTTAGCACAATAGCAATCTTCACTTTTGCTCTTATCAAAAAGGTTGATGATAATTCCAAGCAGTATTACGGAAATAATCTGCGAACAGAGAATTATCAGCCCTACGGTTTTGTTATTATAAAGCGACGTGCCGACAAAGTTTATGATAAACCCCGGACCTGCGCATACTGCAAACAAAGCCGCTTTTTCAGCCTCTCTCTGAGAAACAGCACCGCTCTTTGCAAGCTCCGAAATTCCCTTTGCACCTACGGGATAACCACCGAGCATACTAAGCAGAATAACGGGCGCAAAACTTCCCGAAAGTCCGAAAAGTGCCTTTGTAATCCTGCTCAGAGGCTTACCGATTTTCTGCGCCAGACCGCTTTTTACAATAAATGACGATGCCGCCATAAACGGAAACAGCGACGGTACTAAAACATTAAGACAAAGGTTTATGCCGTTTAAAGCTCCCTTTGAACAGCTTTCGGAGAAAATCAGAATTGAAATGCAGACGGCAAGAGCCGATAACGATTTAAAAACCGTTCCTGCTTTTCCGACTGCCGCATTAATATACATATCAATCACCACTAATATATATGATTGAATTTGCATAAAAATAAATGATAAAAACTTTGGGAGAGATTTTTTTGCAGAAAAATAAGGATAAACATAACTCAGGCGGTTATGCACCTTTCGGTCTTGATATGGGCGGTATGCCCACGATAGAAATGCTCGGCAACAGGCGCATTACGCTTGAAGGCTCAACGGGAATCCTGCTTTACGAGAGCGATAACATAAAGATTAATACTAATAAAATGGTCGTTTCATTCTGCGGGAGAGGCTTGTGCGTAAGGTGTATTTCCTGCTCGTGCGTTGAGATTGAGGGTTTCGTCACGCAGATTGAATTCCTTTGCTGAGGTGATTTTATGTTAGTACAGCTTGTCAGGTTTTTCAGAGGATACGTTGACTTTACCGCAAACGGAAAGTTTCCCGAGCGTTTTCTGAATATTACTTCACGCTACGGAATCAACCTCTGGAATGCGCAGCCCTCAAAGCACTCAATTAACGCTTCAATGTATATAAGCGACTACCGGAAAATACGCCTTGCCGCAAAGAAATCCGGCGTAAAAACAAGAATAAAGTCAAAGCACGGACTGCCGTTTTTTGTGAACAAATACAAGCCGAGAATAGGGATTCCGATAGGTGCAGCGGCAGGAGTAATTCTGATTATCGTGCTGTCAAATTTTATCTGGTCGGTCAGTATTACGGGAGCGCAGACTGTCAGCAAAACGAAAATCAAGCAGGTGCTGTCTGAAAACGGCGTAAAAACAGGCGGCTATAAAAACAACCTTGACGTTCAGAAAATCGAGCGTGACACGATGCTTGAAATTGACGAAATCGGCTGGATGAGCGTAAATATTACGGGCAATATAGCCTCAATTGAAATCAAGGAAAAGGCTCAGAAACCAAAGCTTGATTCAAGCGCAACTCCCAGCAACATAAAGGCGAAATGCGACGGCGTAATAACAAATATAAAAGCAAAAAAAGGTGAAGTGCAGGTAAAAAAAGGCAGCGGTGTCGCAAAGGGCGATTTGCTCGTCAGCGGTATAATCGAAACAAAAATGAATACCCTACAATATGTGCGTGCAAACGCAGAGGTTTTTGCCGATGTTGTTTACAAAAAAGAGTCGTCAATAAAAAGCGAGTACGAATACACATGCTTAAGCGGTGAAAAAACTTACCGCAACAGGGCGTTTTTGCTCTGGCTTGAATTTCCGTGCAGTATGTCATTCTCCTCATATGAAAAATCTGTTTTCAGCGAAACCTCGCAGAATGTAATTTGCAACGATACCGTACTTCCGCTCGGAATAAAAACAAGCACGCAGTCAGACCTTATAAGCGTAGAAAAGACGCTTACAAAATCCGATGCGGAAAAAATATTTATGAATGATTTACTGCTTTACGAAGTGTTTGAAAGACCGAAAAGCGAGGTTGTCGGCAGAAAAGTAAATATAAATAAGACAGGCGATGAATATCATTGCGAAACGGATTATATTTTTAACGAAAATATTGCGTACAGTGAAGAATTCAGCGTGACAGATTAAATAATATATGATAAAATAAAATATTATAAATATTATTTTGCAATTTAGGATTTGATTTTATGAGAATACTTTGTATAGGCGACGTTGTAGGAAGTGTCGGCTGTAACTTCCTGCGCAGTAAACTGCCGACAATCAAGAAAATTAAAGCAATTGATTTTGTAGTCTGCAACGGTGAAAATTCTGCCGACGGCAACGGACTGACTCCGACTTCGGCAAATTTCCTTTTTGACAGCGGAGTCGACGCAATCACCCTCGGCAACCATACATTCCGCCGAAAGGAAGCGTATGAATATATTGACGAAAGTCCTTTTATTGCCCGCCCTGCAAATTTCCCCGAAAAAACAACCCCGGGTACGGGCATACTCAATATTGATACGGGCAGAAGAATAATTTCCGTTATCAACGTAATGGGCAATATGTGTATGGACAACAACCTCAACTGCGCTTTTGAAACGATTGACAGAATGCTTGAAAAGGCAGAGGGCAAAATCAGAATTGTTGACTTTCACGCCGAAACAACAAGTGAAAAGCGTGCGATGGGCTATTACCTTGACGGCAGAGCGTCTGTTGTTTTCGGAACACATACGCACGTTCAGACCTCGGACTGTCAGATACTTCCGAAGGGAACGGGGTATATTACCGACGTCGGAATGACAGGTACAATCAATTCTGTGCTCGGCGTTAAAACCGAAATCATCATTGAAAAGCTCAAGACAAAGCTCCCTGCACGTTTTGATCTTGCAAGCGGTGATTGCAAAATGGAATGTGCAATATTTGATGTAGATGAAAAGACGGGTTTGTGCATAAATTCCGAATCTTTGCGCATAGAATGAGCAATTATGACAATAATTGGTTGTTTTTTCTATTGCAAAAAAAGGTTAAAGACGTTATAATATAATCAACTATTGTGTAAAAAAGTCTGTGCATTAAAAAGGATGTGCTATTATGATTAACGGACAAATTCTAAAACAGGCTGTCATTTCGGGTGCAAACAACATAAGCCGCCGGAAAAACAGCATTAACGACCTCAACATATTTCCTGTTCCCGACGGCGATACGGGTACAAATATGTCAATGACAGTTATGTCAGCGGCAAAGGCTCTTGAGGAGTACGACGGTACAAGCGCAGGAGAGGCGGCAGGAATTGTAGCCTCTGCAATGCTCAGGGGCGCAAGAGGCAACTCGGGCGTTATTACTTCTCTTATCTTCAGAGGCTTTGCACAAGGCCTTAAGGATATGGAAGAAGTAAACGGCAAAAACCTTGCGGCGGCTCTCGGAATAGGTGTTGACGCAGCATACAAGGCTGTTATGAAACCCACAGAGGGAACAATCCTCACCGTTGCAAGAATGGCTTACGAGGCAGGCGTTGAGGCTGCAAAAGAGGACAGCAGTACGGTGTTTGTCTGGCAGGCAATCTGCGACAAGGCTAACGAGGCGCTTGCAATTACACCCGAGCTTCTGCCCGTTCTTAAAAAGGCAGGCGTTGTTGACGCCGGCGGCAAGGGACTCTGCGTTATTTTTGAAGGTATGCTTTCCGTAATCAAGGACGGCGTTATGGTTGAATACGACGACTCCGCTGAGGTTACTGTTGATACCTTTGACAGTGCGGCGGCTGAATTTGATGAGGACATAAACTTCACCTACTGCACCGAGTTTATCGTCGGCAGAAACCCCGAGGAGGAAACCGACCCTCAGCTTCTCCGTGACTACCTTGAAACAATCGGTGACTGTGTAGTAGTTGTAAGCGATGAGGAAATTATCAAGGTACACGTTCACACCGAACAGCCCGGTAATGCACTTACAAAGGGACTTGAGTTCGGTCAGCTTCTCACCACAAAGGTTGAGAATATGAAGGAACAGCACAAAAATGTCAAAAAATCCAAAAAAGTTGAAAAAGAGACATTTACTCCTGCCGAGCCTGTTGACGATATCGGATTTGTGGCTGTTGCGGCAGGTGAAGGATTAAAGGAGCTTTTCAAGGATTTAGGCTGCACAAACGTTGTTTCGGGCGGTCAGAGTATGAATCCCAGCACCGACGATATTTACGAGGCTGTAATGGCTACTCCTGCAAAGAACGTAATCGTTCTCCCGAACAACAAGAACATCGTCCTTGCGGCTGAGCAGACTGTTCCTATGGTAACCGACAGAAATGTTGTAATCGTTCCTACACGCACAATTCCGCAGGGAATGACGGCTATGCTCAATTTTGACCCCGAAATTTCGGCTGAAAGCAACGCACAGCTTATGATGGATTCCGCACAGAACGTAGGTACAGGACTTGTAACCTTTGCTGCACGCAGCAGTGAGTTCGGCGGAAAGAAAATCAAAGAGGGCGACATCATTGCCCTTGAAAACGGCAAGCTCACAATTACCGAAAAGAGCGCTGTAAAGGCACTTATCAAGCTCGCCAAAAATATGGTAAACCGTGACACTTCGTTTATCACCCTGATTTACGGTGAAGAGGTAAGCGAGGAGGACGCAAACAAAGCGTACGAGGAGCTTCGTGACAAGTTCGGCTCACGCACCGACATCTCGCTTGTCAAGGGTGACCAGCCTGTTTACTACTTTATTTTAAGCGTTGAATAATTAATTTAATTAGGGGGCATGATATTGCGTCATGCCCTATGTTTTTAACTACAGGTACTTATATGGCTTCACTTTATAAAATGCCGATTTCAAATTTAAACGGAATAGGCGCAAAACGTGCCGAACTTTTTGCCAAGCTCGGAATTAACAGCGTCGGCAGTCTGCTCAATTTCTATCCTCGTGCCTACGAGGACTGGAGTACTGTTGAAAAAATCTCAGATTTGCAGTACGGCAGTATGAGTTGTATTAAAGCAGTGCTTGCAACACCGATTTCCGACTCCCGAATAAGCGGAGGTCGGATTATCTCAAAGGGTATGGTGTATGACGACTCGGGTTCTTTGCAGATTGTATTTTTTAACAACAGATACATAAGCTCTATGCTTAAGGGTGGAGAAGAATATTTTTTTTACGGAAGAATAACTACCGACTCCTACGGTGCGCAGATGATTGCGCCGACTTTTTCACTCGCAAGCGAGGGGGCAAAAATTCACCCTGTCTACCGCCAGACAGCAGGACTTGTAAGCAAGACAATTTCAAATGCAGTAAAACAGGCACTTTCGCTTTTGCCGAAAACAGTCAACGACCCTCTGCCACAGCAGGTCAGGGATATTTTTGATTTGTGCGATTTAAAGCAGGCTTTAAATGATATACATTTTCCGAAAAATCGTGAGTGTCTTGAAAAGGCACGCAAACGCCTTGTTACCGAGGAGCTTGTAGTGCTTAATCTCGGTATGAGAAACCTGCGTGAGCACAGCAGGGGTGAAAGCGGAGTGAAAATTACAAAGAGCTATTCCTCTGAGTTCGAAACGTTTTTGCCGTTTACGCTTACGAATGCGCAGAAAAGAGCAGTTTCCGACTGCGTTAAGGATATGCTGACAAAAAGTTCGGCTATGAACAGGCTTGTTCAGGGTGACGTAGGTTCGGGCAAAACCGCCGTTGCGGCTTCGGTCTGCTATACGGTTATCAAAAACGGCTTTCAGGCGGCGTTTATGGCACCGACTGAAATTCTTGCAAACCAGCACTTTGAAACATTTAAAAAACTTTTTGAAAATACCGATATCAGAGTTGCATTACTTACGGGTGCGCTTAAGGAGTCGGAGAAAAAGCGTATAAGGCAGGAGCTTTCAGACGGAGAAATTGACCTTGTAATCGGTACTCACGCACTCATAACCGACAAAACCGAGTTCAAAAATCTCGGCCTTGCCGTAACGGATGAACAACACCGTTTCGGAGTTGCACAGCGAGCAAAGCTGCTCGGCAAGGGTGAAAATCCTCACCTGCTTGTAATGAGCGCAACGCCGATTCCGAGAACGCTCGGTCTGATAATCTTCGGTGACCTTGACATTTCGGTAATCGACGAGCTGCCCCCCTCACGAAAGCCCGTAAAAACCGTGCTTATGAGTGCGGCACAACGCAAGCGTATATATAATTTTATAAGAAGTGAAATTTCTTCGGGCAGACAGGCGTATATTGTTTGTCCTCTTGTTGAGGAGGGTGAGCTTGACAACGTTGCCTCAGCCGAGGAATATGCCGCCGAGCTTATGCTCAAGGAGTTTTCCGACATACCCGTCGGGATAGTGCACGGCAAAATGAAGTCAGATGAAAAAGACGAAGTAATGGGCAAATTTGCCTCGGGCGAGTTTTCACTGCTTGTAGCCACAACCGTTATTGAAGTAGGAGTTGACGTTCCGAATGCGTCGGTAATTGTCATTGAAAACGCTGAACGTTTCGGGCTTTCCCAGCTTCATCAGCTTAGGGGCAGAGTGGGCAGAGGCGAGTTTCAGTCCTACTGTATTCTCGTAAGCGACAAGACTACTCCGACTACAAGAGCAAGACTCGAAGTCCTTTGCTCAACGAACGACGGCTTTAAAATTGCCGATGAGGACTTAAAAATGAGAGGACCGGGCGACTTTTTCGGAGAGCGTCAGCACGGACTGCCGCAGATGACGATAGCTGATTTTGCAGACACAAAAAGTCTTGAGCTTTCGCAGAAAATCGCCGATTATATACTTTTCACCTACAAGGATATCCGTTGCGACGAGTTAAGGCTGTTAAGAGCTGAAATTGACAGACTCTTTGAGCGCGGCGGACAGAATACATTAAATTAGACGTTATATATGATTTTTCGTAGGGACACGGCGTGCCGTGCCCGAAGTGATTATGAAACGCAACCGATTATATTAACATTACCTTTACAAACAAACCTTTCCGTAGGGGACGGCTTCCCAGACGTCCCTTTCACAAAAATTGCTTTGCAATTTTTGTGTGGACACGGCACGCCGTGTCCCTACGTCACCGTTGTTATTATCACACGCTAAATACAAAATTGATATTTATATAAAGGGGAGAAAACCGACTGATGAAAAGAAAGTCAATCAAAATAATCTCACTGCTTTTTGCGCTAATAATTATTATTTCGTCATCTGTTGTTTCAGCGGGTGCAATTTCGTATCCGAACAATGTCAAAACGCAATCTGACTCAATTCTTCTTGTAAATATGGATACGGGACAGGTGGTTTTTGAAAAGGACGCCGATTCAAAGCGCTATCCTGCGTCGACAACTAAAATTATGACCTACATAATTGTTGCAGAAAACATTGATGATTTTGAAAACACACGTGTTCCGATTAAACAGTCCGTACTCGACGTGCTGAAAGATACAGGCAGTTCACTCGCAAGCGTTGAGGACCACGTTGGCAAGGATATGAGCGTAATTGACCTTCTCTACAGTATGATGGTTCCCTCGGGTAACGACGCCGCAATGGTGCTTGCTGACTATGTGGGCGGAGGAAATGTTGACAGTTTTGTAAAGCTTATGAATGACAAGGCTAAGGAGCTCGGATGTGAAAACACTCATTTTGAAAATCCTGACGGACTTCACAATGACAATCACTACACAACAGCCCGTGATATGTATAAGATTACAACCTACGCTCTGACACTTCCGAAGTTTGCGGAAATTACAAATACAACCGCTTACACCTGCGAGGGTGACGATTATCCTCTTGTAACAACAAACTATTTAATAGATCCAAACAACGGCGGGGATTATTACTATATGTACGCCAAGGGAATAAAGACAGGCACCACCGATCAGGCAGGCAGATGCCTTGTGACCACTGCCTCGGCTGACGGGTATTCGTACATTGCCGTACTTCTTCACGCTCCGTACAAGGAGGGCGTGAGTGAGGAATACGGAACAATGACTGATGCCGCTGATTTGTTCAGATGGGCGCTTACGAGTCTTGAGCTTGAAACAGTTGCAACCTCGTCAACCCCTGTTTGTGAGGAAAAGGTAAACCTTGCGTGGGGAAAGGATTCCGTTTTGCTTGTTCCCGAGAAAAACTTAAGTGCGATTGTTCCGAAAGACTTGGAGAAAGACGAGCTGATTATTGAAACAGACGTTCCCGAAAGCATTGACGCACCAATCGATACCGATACCGTTGTCGGAACAGCCACAATCTATTATCAGGGCAGTGACGGCAAAAAGCAGGAGGTTGCAAAAGTAAACCTTGTTTCAAGCGAAAAAATCGAAATGAGCGGAATACTTTTTGTTCTCAACGTAATCACAACGGTGTTCAAGTCCTACTGGTTCCTTGTAATCATCGGAATTATCGCAATTATTCTTATCTGCTACTTCATTTCTTCAAAGATAAACAAAAAGCGCAGTAAAAAGAACAGAAAGGTAAAGCACTACCGCAATCTGTAATTTAATTCGGAATTTAGAAATAATAAAGTTTATTACAATAATGTAAATAATTCTTTACTTGAAATTTGTTCCGTATATGTTATAATTACTTTATAGAATAATTCCAGAGGTGATTATATGAAATGTCCGTACTGCGGTTATGAAGAAAGCAAGGTAATTGATTCCCGTTCTGCCGACGACGGCGAGAGAATTCGCAGAAGACGTGAGTGCCTTAAATGCGGCAAGCGTTTCACAACTCACGAGGTTATTGAAACAGTGCCGATAATCGTTGTAAAGCGTGACAAGTCACGTGAGGTTTTTGACCGCAACAAGCTTACGGCAGGTATTCTTCGTGCGTGTGAGAAACGTCCGGTTTCAATCCAGCAGATTGAGTCAATTGTTGATGCGATTGAGGCAAAGCTTCAGAGCAGTCTTGACAGAGAAATCACTTCAATGCAAATCGGTGAGCTTGCTATGGAGGAGCTAAAAAACGTTGATGAGGTTTCCTATGTTCGTTTTGCCTCTGTTTACCGCCAGTTCAAGGATATCAACACCTTTATGGAGGAGCTTAACAAGCTTCTGACCGAGAAAAAATAAATTGTATTTTAGTTTTGCCCGAGCAACGATTGACTTGCTCGGGCAGTTTTGTTTATATACTATAATTTAGCGCAACATTGACGTAGGGACACTCACTCCCGAAACGTTACCTATATATCTATTTTATAATTCGGGCAACCGTTTTTACCTAAACAACCGATTTTTCCACTCGATTTGCCTGCGGCGGCTTCGCCGCAAATTATAGTTTAACATTGTATTTTCGATTTTGCATTGACATATTAATGCACTGATAATACAATACATATATATAATTTCAGGAGGTAAGCTGATATGAAGAATAAAAGAAAGGACATTCTATATATTGCCGTCGGCGTTGCATTTGTCTTTGTCGTATATCTTGTTATTTCATATTTTCTGCCTTCGACAGTCGGAATTTCCGAACACGCAGATGCAAAAATCAAATACATTACCGAGGATAAGAACATTGAGGTTACACTCGATGACAGCGACTGCGATGAACTGCGCAGGATTTTCAACGGAAAAACTGCGTATCACGATAGCCCATCATGCGGATTTACAGAGTCTGCGTCGGTTTCGTTCGGCAATCAGGTTTTTATGCCTGCCTGCGACGGTGATGAAATTATAAAGGCAGGTTTAAAGTATATCAGCATTTCAAAAAAAGAGCGTGATACGGTTGACAAAATATTCGCAAAATACGGCGCAACATTTCCTTGTGTGTGATTTTTCAGAAAATCCGACTGATTACAGCAAGAAACAGCAAACATTTGTTTGTAATATTTTCGGACGTTTTGTAACCTTTTAAAATTCAATAATTAAATCTGACACCGAATACACAGGTTGATTCTTGTGTGTTCGGTTATTTTTATTCTTTGTGGGAATAATAATTGCAGATTTACAGGAAAAAATTTCAAAATTATAAAAAAATTAATTTATTTGTAAATTTTATTGCTTACCTCGTAACTTTTACTTGATTTTTTTAAAGCAATAGAGTATAATTATATCAATCGGTGGCACATTGTGTCATTTGGTGACTGAATACAACGATTTTTGCTTTGAAAGGAACTGCTCCGAAACGGTCGGGCAAAGATGGTTTGACAATATCAATCTGTCTGCCCGAATTGCGTGTCGAGGCACTCGACTTTTCAAACTAAAGTGACGGAGGTGGGCAAAATGTTTTCGGGAATGTCAAATCATTCGATTGACGCAAAAGGCAGAATAGTTTTGCCTGCAAAATTCCGTGAAGAACTTGGAAATACATTTTACCTTGCAAGAGGTTTCGGAAACTGTTGTATTCAGGCTATGTCCGCCGACCAGTTCAATTCAATATGTGCAAAGATTCTTGAGCTTCCTGCCGACAAGGCTATGGCTTTGCAGTACACCTTCAGCGCAACCGCCGTTGAGGTTACCCCTAACGCTCAGGGCAGAGTTATTATTCCGCAGAACCTGCGTGAGTTTGCCGGAATTGAAAGCGACGCACTTGTAATCGGAATGAACAATCGAATTGAAATCTGGAGCAAAACCAAATTTGACGAATTTATGGCTTCTCAGAAAGATACCATCTCCGAAGCTCTGTCAATGCTGAGATTGTAAGGAGGAATATTATGGAATTCTCCCACATCCCCGTACTCCTCAACGAAACAATCGAGGGGCTTGACATTAAGGAAAACGGTATTTATGCCGACGGAACGGCAGGCGGAGGCGGTCACAGCAGTGAGATTTTAAAGCGCCTTACTACAGGAAAGCTGATCTCAATTGACCGTGACCCCGATGCGATTTCGGTACTCACCCAAAGGTTTAAAAGTAATGAAAACTCTATAATTATAAAGGGCAATTTTGCTGACATTAAGGAGCTTTTACAGCTTAGGGGCGTAGGCAGGCTTGACGGCGTTCTTCTTGACATCGGCGTCTCCTCCCATCAGCTTGATACAGCGTCAAGAGGCTTTTCGTTCCACGAGGACGCACCTCTTGATATGCGTATGAGTCAGAGCGGAACAACAGCCGAAGAGCTTGTTAACACCCTGCCCTTTGAGGAATTAAGACGTATATTTTCAAGCTATGGCGAAGAAAAATATGCATCCTCAATTGCAAAGGGCATTGTGTCTGCAAGAGAACAAAAGCCGATTAAAACTACGCTTGAGCTTGCTGAAATCATCAAACAGAATGTACCGCAGAAGGTCAGACGTGACGGTCACCCTGCACGAAAAACCTTTCAGGCACTGCGCATAGCCGTTAATGACGAGCTCGGTGCACTTGAAAAAGGACTGGACGGTGCATTTGAAATGCTCGGAAAGGGCGGACGGCTTGCCGTCATAACCTTCCATTCGCTTGAGGACAGAATCGTCAAGCAAAAAATGGCTTCCTGGTGTCAGGGCTGTACCTGCCCCAAGGATTTTCCCGTTTGTGTTTGCGGAAACAAGCCCAAGGCAAAGCTTGTAAATAAAAAGCCTGTTTGTGCAAATGAAACAGAATTAAACGAAAACCCGAGAGCCAGAAGTGCAAAGTTGAGAATATGCGAAAAAATTTAAAAATTTTTTCTCTCAGCTATAGACAAAGTAACTTATTTGTAGTAAAATATAACAAAGTTGTAAAGAATATTACAAATACAATCAATTGTGGTTAACGTGTTTGTAATTACTACATATACGGTTTACTTTCATTTAGTTCTGCAAAAAGAACAGATTGTGTGTGACAATTAGAATTAATTGTTAAAAATTTGAAACTTTTTTGCTTTATAGAAATATGAGCTTAAAAGCAGTGTGTTTTATGAAAATTTTTGATAGAGAAAGGCACAAGGTGCAGTAGTAATGGCATACGAAAACAGAAATGCAGCTTATGATTTGAGTCTTTTTGACGAAGATGTTGCCTATTCAAACGGTTCGGCTTTGCCAAAGCGCAAAGAACAGGAAGTACATAAGAAGCAAACAAAGAGAAAAACAAAAACTACAGGCAAGGTTGTAACTCTTCCCGAGGAAGAACTTCACAAAATCCGCCGTCGTAAGCATAATCCGCTTAAGCTTGCTTTGGGCAGTATCGGCGGTGCGGCAGTTGCAGTAGTAATCGGTTTCATTATTGTGGGACAGGTTCAGCTTACGGAACTTAATCAGGAAATTATTACGGCAAAGTCATTGCTTGCAGATTCCCAGAGTATTTATACTCAGAATCAGATGAAGGTTGAATCAAAGCTTTCAAATGCTGAGATTGAGGAGTATGCCGAGGATGTGCTTGGTATGACCAAAGCATCAAACGCACAGAAAGAATTTGTTACTCTTTCGGGCGGTGACAAAGCAGAGGTTTCTGCTCAGGAAAGTGATAATCTTTTTACTCAGTTTATTGATTCCATTAAAAATCTTTGGTCATAACATTCATTTCAATTTAATAAATATGTTATGAAAGAATGAGAGTTAAGACTGCGTCTTGACTCTTTTTTCGGTATATATACGGTGTAGAACGTAAATCAGATTGCGGAGGTACTCCGCTTGCGGTAGAAGGAGAATTGTTTTGGAAAATAACGGTAATATACGCAAAAATTCAAAAAAAGCCGCAAAAGGTCCCAACCAGCGTTTAAGACAGCGCACTGCTGTACTTATTATATTGATATTGGTAGTAGGTTTCGGTGCGGCAATCGCAAGACTCGGCTATCTTACTATTGTTCAGGGCAGCTCACTTCAGGAGGCTGCTGTCGGACAGCAGCTCAAGGATACAACTATTCCTGCAAAGCGTGGTACAATCTACGATGCAAACGGAAAGGTGCTTGCTGAAAGTGCGTCGGTGTGGCAGGTTGTAATGGCCCCGATTTATTTTGAAAATGATGAACAGAGAAAGGCAGCAGCAGAAGGACTGTCGGAAATTCTCGGCCTTGATTACGATAATGTTTACGAAAAGACAACTCAGGAAAGCTACTATGTTGTAGTTAAGCGTAAAATTGAGGTCGAAGCGAGGGATAAGGTTCTTGAGCTTATCGACACGCTCTCGGAAAAATACGACTGCGGCAACGTAATTCAGCTGCTTGATGACTACAAGCGTTATTATCCGCAGAATGACCTTGCCTCTTGCGTAATCGGCTTTACCGGCAGTGATGAGCAGGGACTCGAGGGCGTTGAATATCAGTACGACGACTATCTTTCGGGAACTCCGGGAAGAATAGTAACGGCTAAAAATGCAAGAGGAACGGATATGCCGTTCCAGTATGAACAGAATGTTGAGGCAGAGGACGGCAACAACATTTATCTTACGATAGATGAAACGGTGCAGTCCATCTGCGAAAAATATATGAAGCAGGGAATTGTGGACAATAACGTGCTAAACAGAGGCGTTTGTATTGCAATGGACGTAAACACAGGCGCAATCCTTGCTATGGTTACGGTTGACGGCTACGACCTTAACGACCCGTACACTCTGCCAAAGGAAACTCAGAAGAAAATTGATGCACTTGCAAAAGATAAACAGGCGCAGGCAGAAAGCGAAGCACTCTCGGCAATGTGGCGTAACAAGGCTATCACAGATACCTATATGCCCGGTTCGGTATTCAAAATGTGTACTGCCTCAATGGCGCTTGAGGAGGGCAAGGTGAACGACAACAGCACCTTTACCTGCGGCGGCTCAATGGTAGTAAGCGACAAGACTATCCACTGTCACGCTCTCGGCGGTCACGGAACGCAGAACTTTGTTCAGGCAATCTGTAACTCCTGCAACCCTGCGTTTATCCAGATAGGTCAGCTTATCGGTATGAATAAATTCTGTCAGTATTATCAGGGCTTTGGTTTCTCACAGAAAACAGGAATCGACCTCCCCGGTGAGGCAGAGGACAGCTTCTGGGCGGAGGGCACTATGACCGATGTTGACCTTGCGGTTGCATCCTTCGGTCAGAACTTCTCAATCACGCCTATTCAGATGATAACAGCCTGCGCAGCCGTAGCAAACGGCGGATATGTTCTTCAGCCCTACGTTGTTTCAAAGATAACCGACTCTGACGGCAACGTAATTAAGAATGTTGAAAAAAAGGTGAAGCGTCAGGTTATTTCAAAAGAAACCTCCGATAAGATGAACGAAATTCTCGGATACAATACTTCAACGGCAGGCGCAACAGCAGGCTATGTTGCGGGCTACAAGGTAGCAGGTAAGACAGGTACGTCTGAAAAAATAGGCTCAAAGGTTGAAAGTACTTTCAGCGAGGACTATATCGCTTCATTCTGCGGATATGCACCTGCGGATGACCCGCAGATTGCAATGCTTGTGTTCTTCGACACACCGTCAGGCGACGCATACTACGGTTCGCAGGTTGCTTCTCCGGTATTCATTAATATTATGTCTGAAGTACTTCCGTATCTTGAAATCAAGACGGAGTACACCGACAGCGAGCTTGAATACGTTGACGTTTCGGCAGGCGATTACACGGGAATGACTGTTTCAGAGGCTGAAACGGCAGCACAGAACGACGGCTTTACGACAACCGTAAAGGGTGAAGGGGATAAGGTAATAGCACAGATACCGTCTGTTTCTTCAAAAATCCCGACGGGCGGAAACGTGGTTCTGTATACCGATGATACAAGCAAGAGCGAAACGGTAATGGTTCCTAACCTCGTCGGATACTCGGCGTCGGAGGTTAACAGCGTTGCAAGTTCATATGGCTTGAACGTAAGCTTCTCGGGTGCGTCCGATACGGGTGTTGTCAGCACGTCACAGGATATTGCAGAGGGAACGTCGGTAAGTCCGGGTACGGTAATTACTGTAACATTTTCTTCTTCGACAACAACGTTCAATGACTGATAAATATATGACCGATGCGGGTAAAGCGTAAAAACGCTTTGCCCAAAATCGGTTTAATACGTCTGAAAGGATAGATAATTATGATGATTTACGGAATATGGACTTTTTGTGCGGCACTGGCGGCGTTTATTATTTCCGCCGTGCTCGGAAGATTTTTAATCCCGTATCTTCACAAGCTTAATTTTGGCCAGACAATTCTCGACATCGGTCCGAGCTGGCACAAAAATAAGCAGGGCACTCCCACAATGGGCGGAATAATGTTCATTGCGGCAATCACGGTTGTTACTATAATCAGCACAATTGTCTATATCTTTACAGGCGCTGATTTTATCAACACATATTTTGCCGATATTCCCAAAGAAAGCCTTTTGATTTTTGCCGGCTTAGGTCTTGCTCTTGCAAACGGGCTTATCGGCTTTATAGACGACTATATCAAGGTTGTCAAAAAACGCAACCTCGGCTTAACTGCAAAACAGAAGCTGGTGTTTCAGTTTGCAGTTGCGGCAATTTACCTTGCAGTTTTAGGATTTTTCGGTTGTGACACCGCTACAATAATTCCGTTTGTCGGCGAAGTTGACCTCGGATTTTTCTATTATATCATTGCCGCTGTTGCAATTGTCGGCATAGTCAATTCGGTAAACCTTACCGACGGAGTTGACGGACTTGACGGCTCAATAACATTCTTTGCCTGCGTTTCGTTTATGCTGATTGCAAGTATGCTCGACAGCCTCGGACTTACTGCAATGTGCGCTGCAAGTTGCGGCGCTTGCCTTGGTTTCCTCGTGTGGAACTTCCACCCTGCAAAGGTGTTTATGGGCGACACAGGCTCGCTGTTCCTCGGAGGACTTGTATGCGCTCTTGCGTTTGCTATGGATATGCCCATTCTTCTTATTCCTGTCGGCATTGTCTACATTGCAGAGGAGCTTTCGGTTATACTTCAGGTAAGCTACTTCAAGCTCACTCACGGCAAAAGACTTTTCAAGATGAGCCCGATTCACCACCACTTTGAAATGTGCGGCTGGAGCGAGGTCAAAATCGTTGCAGTGTTCAGTGCAGTAACAGCCGTTTTCGGTGCAGTTGCATTTGCACTCGTGTATTTCGGCGTGAAATAGTTTTATCGGTGAATATATTTTATTAATCAAATGTAGGGAATGGTCTTGACCATTCCGATATCTACAGAAACATCATCTGAAATACGGAACGGTCAAGACCGTTCCCTACACAAATGATTGCATTTATATTATAAAAAGGAGGGAAAAACCGTATGGCTCCAAACAAAAGAATGATGCTAAAAGCAGACATTAACAGAATCTACGATGACGAATACTATTCGGAGCAGAAAATCAAACAGGAAAAGTTTTTCGTTCGTCCCTCCCGTCAGCGCAAAATGAAGAAAACAAAGTGGTTTGCAATCGGAATGGGAATTGACTTGCCTTTCTGCATCATAATCCTTATTCTGCTTACAATCGGAACGATAATGATGTTCTCTGCAAGCTATGCGTTTTCCTATTATACACAGGGCGACAGCTACTATTTTCTTACAAGACAGCTTATTTTTATAGCAATCGGTCTTGCGGCTATGGTTGTAATGTCGTTTTTCAACTACAATAAGCTCCACAAAATTGCTCCTATTGTCCTCGGAATTTCGTATCTTGCACTTATGATAGTGCTTATTCTTCCGGGTGACAACGGCGTAAAGCGTTGGATTCCGCTCGGACTGTTCAATGTTCAGCCTTCCGAAATTGCAAAGTTTGCAATCATTCTGTTTTTTGCACACTGGGCGAGCAAGTATTACAACAAAATGCAGTTTGCACGCTACAGCGTTCTGCCCGGAGTCATAGTGTTCGGAACAACAGCCTTGCTTTTGTTCCTTGAGCCTCACTATTCGGGTATTGTAATTCTCGGAATCCTAACAGTGCTTATGCTCTACATAGGCGGAATGAAAACGAAATATCTGTTCATAGGCTTTGTCCTTATGGTCGGAGTTGTGCTTATACTTGCAATGACGGGCGGTTTGTCCTACGCAATGAGCCGTATGGACGGCTGGGGACAGGCGCTTATCTACACCGACGAGGATATGTGGCAGACAACGTGGCAGACGAGAAATTCACTCTACGCAATCGGCTCGGGCGGTTTGTGGGGACTCGGACTCGGACAGTCACGCCAGAAATATCTTTATCTTCCCGAACCGCAGAACGACTTTATTTTTGCAATTGTTGTTGAAGAACTCGGCTTTATCGGCGCAACAATGATTCTCCTTATTTTCGCATTACTTGTATGGAGAGGAATAACGCTTTCGCTCCGTGCAAAGGATAAATTCGGAAAGCTCCTCGGCATAGGACTTACCTCGCAGATTGGTATTCAGGTTGTGCTGAATATCCTTGTAATTACCGACTGGCTTCCGAACACAGGTATCAGCCTGCCGTTTTTCAGCTACGGTGGCAGTTCGCTGATTATGCTGCTTGCGCAGATGGGTATAGTGCTTTCAATTTCAAGAACAGCAAATATTGAAAGACAGTAATATATACGGAGGAATGTATATGAAAGTTTTGCTTGCCGGCGGCGGTACGGCAGGACACATCAATCCTGCACTTGCAATCGCAGGCTACATCAAAAAGAAACGCCCGGAAACCGAATTTCTGTTTATCGGCAACCGTGACGGAATGGAGCAAAGGCTCGTTCCGCAGGCAGGATTTGAGATTAAGTCGATAACAATCAGCGGCTTTAAGAGAAGCTTTTCACCGAAAAGTATGGTTGAGAACGTAAAGACCGTTACAAGAACGTTTACGTCATCTCACGAGGCTAAGAAAATCATCTCGGAGTTCAAGCCTGATATCTGCATAGGTACGGGCGGCTACGTTTCGGGACCTGTTATCAGAACGGCGTCAAAAATGGGGATACCCTGCATAATCCACGAGCAGAACGCATATCCCGGCGTTACAAACAAAATGCTTGCAAAGAGTGTCAACAAGGTAATGCTTGCAGTGCCCGATGCTAAAAAGTATTTTGAGAAGGCTGACTTTGTCGTTACGGGAAATCCCGTAAGAGGCGACATTCTCACGGCAGACAAAGAGGAGTCAAGAGCCGAGCTTAAGCTTGACGAACGTCCGATGATTCTATCGTTCGGCGGAAGCCTTGGCGCAAGAAAAATCAACGAAGCCGTAGCCGATATTGTTGCACGAAGCGGCAAAGACGGCAGATATCAGCATATTCACGCCTACGGAAAATACGGCGACTGGTTCCCCGACCTTGTAAAGGAAAAGGGAACGGATATTTCGCAGTGTGATAACCTCGATATCAGACCGTACATTGACAATATGCCGACTTGTATGGCGGCGGCAGACCTTGTAATCTGCCGTGCAGGCGCAATTACCCTCAGCGAAATTCAGGCTATGGGCAAGCCCGCAATACTGATTCCGTCACCGAATGTTGCGGAAAACCATCAGTACCACAACGCAATGGCTCTTGTAAACGCTGGAGCTGCCGAGATAATCGAGGAATCAGAGCTTTCGGGCGAAACACTTATGAAAACAGTCGATAAGATGCTTTTAGACCCCGAAAAACTGAACACAATCAGCGAAAATTCACGCAAAATGGCAATTACCGACGCAAACGAGAGAATCTACTCGGTTGTCAAAAAAACACTCGGACTGGTATAATTTATCGTAGTAACATCGGCATAACTTCCTCATAGAATATAAAGGTATTCTTTTTGAGAGGGTGTTACTGTGTCAAAACTGCTTGTAACAGGAAGAAAAAAACTTGGCGGAGAGACATACGTTCAAGGAGCCAAAAACAGTGCGCTGCCTGTTCTTGCGGCAACGATACTTACAAAGGGCGAGAATGTAATCTACAATTGTCCTGACCTTTCCGATATTGAAGCATCTGCAAGAATACTGCGCTACCTTGGCTGTAAGGTCAGCAGAAGCGGAAGTACTGTGCTTGTAAACTGCGATACAATTGATAAATACGATATACCCGACGAGCTTATGCGCAAAACGAGAAGCTCAATTATCTTCCTCGGTGCAATTCTTGCACGAACAGGCAGGGCAAAAATGAGCTTTCCCGGCGGTTGTGAAATAGGTCTGCGGCCTATTGATATGCACCTTAAGGCACTTCGTGAAATGGGTGCCGATATTCGTGAAAAGCACGGTTACCTTGACTGCACAGCGCCAAAGGGACTCAAGGGAAATAAAATTTCTCTTTCGTTTCCGAGCGTCGGCGCAACCGAGGACATAATGATAGCCGCCTGTCTTGCAGACGGCACAACAACAATTACAAATGCCGCAAGAGAGCCCGAAATCTGCGATCTTGCAGATTTTCTCAACAAATGCGGAGCAAAAATTTACGGAGCAGGAGAGGGCGTTGTCGTAATCGAGGGAGTCAAATCGCTCAGTCCGACAAGTCACTCGATAATTCCCGACAGAATAGTCTGTGCAACGCTTATGGCGTGTGCCGCTGTTACCGGCTCAAAGATAATCCTTGACGGAGTAATTTGCAGCCACCTTGCGTCTGTAATTCCGGTTTTTGAGGATGCAGGCTGTAAAATCAGGTGCTGCAACGGAACTCTTGAATTTACTGCTCCCGAAAAATTAAAAGCTATGAAAACTGTTCGCACAATGCCCTATCCGGGATTTCCGACAGACGCACAGGCACCCTTGCTTGCTGTGTCCTGCATAGCCGACGGAACGACGGTTTTTGTTGAAAACATATTTGAAAACCGCTACAGACATACGGGTGAGCTTATCCGAATGGGTGCAAACATAAAAACAGTCGGAAAAGTTGCCGTAGTCGAGGGCGTAAAATCTCTTTACGGTGCGCCTGTTGAGGCTACCGATTTGCGTGGAGCGGCTGCACTTGTAGTCGCAGGACTGAGTGCCGAGTCACAGACGGAAATCAGCGGAGTGAGATACCTTGAGCGAGGGTACGAAAACCTTGAGCTTACGCTGTCTGCTCTCGGTGCCGACATAAAAAAGATTTAGCCGAGTGCCTCGGCGGGCAAATCGAGTGTAAAGGTCACATATTTAGGTGAAAACGGCAGCCCGAATTATAGATTGATATATAGGTGACGTTTCGGGCGACCACATCTGTCGCCCGAAGAAACCGAAACTTTAAGAAGGAGGAAGTTTGCCGATGAGTGAAAGAAAAGAGCTTTCGTCAAAGGACAGAAAGCAGTTAGCCAAGCAGAGAAAATCAGCTGCAAAGCAGGCTCAGAAGTATCACAGGGAACAGGAAAAAAAGGCAAAAAAATCCTCTGCAACAGCTAAAAAACCGACAACTAAAAAGCATTCCTCAAGCAAGATTGAGGAGGCTGTCAATTCAGGAAAAACAGTAAAGTTTGAAAATATCAGCCGTGAAGAAAAATATATGCGTGAGAGCGAGGAGAGAATCAGAAACCTCGAACCGCAGGATTTTGACGACGGCTATTACATAGACGAATACGGTGCAAGACAAAAACAGGAACGCCGTGCAAAGGAAATTCATCAGCAGGAAAATGAAGTAATCCGCAGACGCAAAAAACCGATTACGCAAAAGCAGTTAAAAGTAAGACGTATCTTAATTTACAGTTCAATTTTCGCCGCAGTGCTTGTAATCGGCGTAGTGCTCAGCCTTACCGTCCTGTTCAAAACCGAGAAAATCGAGGTTGAGGGCGACAAGTATTATTACGAGGATCAAATAATCGCTTTCAGCGGAGTTGAACTCCAGCAGAATATAATAGTCGGAGCGTTCAGCAGTACTCCCGAAAACATTTCCGATAATCTTCCATATGTAGAAAAGGCAGAAATCAGCTTTTCAATTCCAGACACAATCACAATTAAAATCACGGATGCAGTACCGTCATACGTAATCAAAAACGGGGATAAATATCTTCTCATAAGCTCAAAGGGACGTATTCTCGACAGCGTTGACAGCAACGAGGACAAGCTCCCCGAGCTTAAATGCGACAAGCTAAAGAGCACAAATCCCGGGGATTATGTAACTTTCAGCGATGAAAACGTGCCCGACATTCTCGAGGATGTGTCAACAAGCCTTAAAGCAAACGATGTAAAGAATATTACTGCTTTTGACGTTACCGATACGGCAAATATCACACTTGAATACGACAAGCGAATCACAATTAACATCGGTCTTCCTGAGGATATCGACTATAAAATCAGAACGGCGATGACGATTATCAACGAAAAGCTTGACCCGAATAACACAGGCACAATTGCAGGAAAGCTTGACGTTTCTTCTTGCAACACAACAAAGGTGTCACGCTACAAGCCTGCCGAAACGGCAGTCCCCACAACAGCACCGTCAACAACTGCGCCTGCCGATTATTCGGACAGCAATCAGTATTATGACGACAGCTACACATGGAGTGAAGATACATACTCCGACGGTTCATATTCCGACGGGGGATATGTTGACAACGGCACGGAAAATTACGGCGAACCGTATGACAGCAACACTTATTCATACGACGGCACAAATGATTATTCGGCGCAGGGTGACTACAACGCTTACGGCGATGCAGGAGACAGCGCATATCAGGATAATTATTACGGCGACGGCAATGTATATGCCAACGATGGAGTGTATAGTGCCGAATAATTAAAAAATTGTCATTAAAAATGCAGAAAATCATATTAAAAGCATTGATATTTTTGCAAAAGTATGATAATATATAGATTATAATTGTGTACTCTAAAATATTATGGAATTTTATCGCTATAAAGTGCTTAAAAGATTTTAAGGAGGACGTAAAAATGGCTTTTGAACTGGAATTGGAAAATGAGTATATGCCTAAAATTAAGGTTATAGGTGTCGGCGGAGGCGGCGGAAATGCCGTTAACCGAATGGTAGCAATGGAAGTTAAGAATGTTGAATTTATTGCAATTAATACAGATGAGCACGTTTTAAGACTTTCAAAAGCTTCTCAGAAAGTACAGATTGGTGAAAAACTTACAAGAGGCAAGGGCGCAGGCTCAATGCCCGCAATCGGTCAGAGTGCCGCTGAGGAAAGCAAGGACGAAATTGCAGCTCTCCTTAAAGATACCGATATGGTGTTCGTTACCGCAGGTATGGGCGGCGGAACAGGTACAGGTGCCGCTCCCGTTGTTGCTAAAATCGCAAAGGATATGGGAATCCTCACAGTCGGTGTAGTTACAAAGCCGTTTGCTTTTGAGGGCAAGAGAAGAATGACTCAGGCTGAGCAGGGTATTGCAGAGCTTTCAGCATGTGTTGATTCACTCATCATCGTTCCCAACGAAAGACTTAAATATGTTTCAGATACAAGCATCACACTTCAGAATGCATTTGAAATTGCAGACGACGTTTTAAGACAGGGTGTTCAGAGTATTTCCGACCTCATTCTTCTTCCCGGTCTTGTAAACCTCGACTTTGCAGACGTTACTTCCGTAATGAAGGACGCAGGCTACGCTCATATGGGTATGGGCAGTGCAACAGGCAAGGACAAGGCTACAGTTGCGGCAGACAAGGCTGTTTCAAGCCCGCTTCTTGAAACCTCAATTGACGGTGCAAAGGGCGTTATCATCAACATAACAGCTTCCGCTGATGTAAGTCTTGACGATATCGACGCTGCTTCAACAATGATTAAGGATAAGGTTTCCGAGGACGCTAACATCATCTGGGGTGCTGTAATCGACGATAAGATGGAGGACGAAATGAGCGTAACCGTTATCGCAACAGGCTTTAACGGCGACGGTCAGATTGCTAAGAAAAAACTTGAGAATGAGTCTGTAATCGTTGACAAAGATGACGATGCTCCTGTTTCGAATTCTACAAAGGATAAGACAGACGACGAGGATGATACATTCTACGATATTATGTCTATCTTCAACAAGTAATAATTTATTAGTCATTTTACTTATAGTTTTCATAAAAAAGCGACGGTTTGATGCCGTCGCTTTTTGGTGTTGTTCTTTTTTTTATTATGTAAAATTGCCGGTCGCTTAATAAGCAAAATCATAATTTGCCGAGTGCCTCGGCGGGCAAATCGAGTGGAAAAGTCGGATAATGAGGTAAAAACGGCTGCCCGAATTATACATTGATAAATAGGTAACGTTTCGGGACGTCAGGGATGCCGTCCCCTACGGATATAGAAGAAACGTTTGTATTTCAGTTGTAGGGACACGGCGTGCCGTGTCCGTATTGACTATCAATTTTAACCGATTATATCATCATTATATTAACAAACAAACCTTTCCGTAGGGGACGGCTTCCCAGACGTCCCGTTCACAAAAATTGCGTTGCAATTTTTGTGTGGACACGGAGTGAGTATCCCTACGTTGACAGATGACGTAAAGTAGTATCTTGCCTAAGAATCAGAAAAATG